>JALXCB010000001.1 GCA_026991225.1 Anaerolineae bacterium
ATCTCATCAAGCCGAACCACTGCGGTGAGGTTTTGGGGACGGTCGGGGTTGAGCCCTTTGGCCAGGGCCCGGTAAAAGGCCATCAGTTGAAGGGGCGGCAGATAAAGGACGTTGCGAATGAGTTCGGGCAGGCCCGAATGGAAGGCGATGGAAGCGTCATCTTCGCCCAGGGCGAGGATGTGACCTCTCAGCGCGGCCATCTCATCCAACACAGCCTGTTCATGGCGTCGGTTTTTGTCAGACAGCAAACCCACAATCACAGACCTGTCATTCACCATGCTCATGGGACCATGACGGAATTCCAAAAAATGGAAGGGCTCGCTATGGGTCAGGGTCATTTCCTTGAGTTTGAGATTGGCTTCGCTAGCCAGGCCGTAGCGAACGCCCGATCCCAGGAAGTAGAAGCGGTCGAATCCGAGGTTTTCGCCGATTTTCCGAGCGAGGCCGTCGTAATCGCGCAAGAGGCGTTCGCCCACCGCGGGCAGGGCCTCCATCGCGGTCAGCAGCCCATCCTGCTCGCCCGCCATGCGCAGGCTGAACACGGTGGCGGCCACGAACATGGAGGCAAAGGAGCGGGTCTGCGCCACCGATTTTTCCTGACCGTCAGGGATGATGATGGCCGCATCGACCAGCTGGGCCAGGTGGCTGTCGTAGTTGGTGATGGCGACCACGGGGCCGCGGGCCGCGGCCTTGAAACTTTCCACGGCCTTGACGGTTTCGGTGGTCGTGCCGGACCGGCTCACCGCGACCAGCAGGGTGCGGCCCGGGCTTAAGACGGTCTGGGGATTGAGCAGGAGTTCGCCGCCAGGGGCCGCCCTGGCGGGACGTTCCGTCACCGATTGGAAAAGCGCGGCCGCGGCCAGGGAGAGGTAGTAGGTGGAACCGCAGCCCGTGAACAGGACCTGGTCGAAAGCGTCGGCCGCGGGCAGATCGACCGTCCGGGTGCGGTCCAGAGCCGTCTCCCAGGCCTGGGGCTGGCTCACGATCTCACGATAGGTGTGATATTGGGTCGGGTTCATGATGGCAGGATGCGTTGGGCGTTGTCGTGATAGACTTGTTTCAGCACGTCGTGGGGAAGGCCCAGGCCGTAGATGCGCCAATGGCCTGGAGGCGGGATGGGGTCGGGGCTGTAGTCGAAGTATGCGTCATCGGTTTCCAGAAATCGGTAGACGATGCGATAATCATCCAGCGAAGGGCCCGCATCCAACCCGAAGAGGATGCGATCCGCGTGGCGGAGAAGGAAGCGCTGCGTGGTGTCGGGCTGACGGCCCAGTTCCCGAAGGCGTCCCCCTGCTCTGGCCACTGACTCCAGTTCACGCCGCCGAAGATGAGAAAGCCTTCCGGCGCTCGTCGATGACAGGAAAGCGCGGCCGGGTGATGGTCGTGGCCTAAACAACGAGTTGGGATTTGGGCCGAAGTTGGGAAAGGCGCATGCTCCGTTCCTAAACCACGATGACCTCGATATTGCGCTGGCGTAGGGCCTCGATGAAATCCTTATCCGTCTTGTCATCGGTGATGAGGATATCCACCGCAGAGAGGGGGGCGAGGTAGGCAGTGGAGACCACGCCGCATTTCGTATGGTCCGCCAGGATGATGGTTTGAGCGCCGATGTTGAGGATGGCCCGATCGGTGAGGGTTTCGGGCAGATAGTCATTGGTGAGGCCGTTTTTCAGGTCGATGGCCCGGATGCCCATAAACACCTTGTTGGCCCGTACTTCCCTCAGGGCCTGTTCGGCGATGTGGCCGATCATGGACAGCTCACTGTGGCGCAACATGCCGCCGATGACGATGGTGTCAATGGCCGTATCCTGGGCCAGTTCATTCACCACCAGCAGGGAATTGGTAATGACGGTAATTCCCTTCTTGCCATGCAGATGTTTCGCCACCTCAAGCACCGTGGTGCCGCTACCCAGGAAAATAGCGTCGCCATCCTCCACCAATTGGGCCGCGGCCTGGCCAATGCGGGCCTTCTCTTCGGCTTGTTCACTGGCTCGTTGCAGCGCGGGAAGTTCGGGCGGAGCCTGGCCGGGCATGGCGCCGCCCCGAAAGCGACGCACCTTCCCTTGCTTCTCTAAGGCATCGAGGTCCCGGCGCACCGTGGCAGGGCTCACGCCAAAATGGGAGGTGAGTTCATCCACCGTGGCGCGTTTGTGCTGCTGGATATAATGCAGGATCTGTTCCTGACGTTCCAGGCTGGAAAGGGAATTGGAGAGATTGGTAGAGGGCATGAGGGGCAATGTGCAGAAATCAATACGTAATAATCATGTTCAATCAAATCTAATCATATCATCGCGCATATTCGAGCATTTGTCAAGGGGCATGACGCGGTGGGCGTATTTCAAAATTGGGGCGTTACACCGTATGCCCCGGAGGTGAAACTCCGAGCTAGGAACGACGCCCCGTAAACGGAGCTTTGGCAGCAGATGGCACGCGACAAATTTTCCGGCGACAACGCAATGCGCCCCCAAATTGAACGCACCCGACGCGGTGGGCGCGTCCCAGATAATTGGCGAACGCAATGGACCGGGAGGTGGCGCCAAACGCTTCATTTTGACCAAAACTCTGTTGCCACAGCCCGCAGGTCTTGCCAAAAATTGGGACACACCCCTCGTGTCCGGGAGGTGGCCTGTCGACTTGATCCTCGCATTTCCCCAACCCACTCTACTCGCTTCTCACACCACTTCTGGCACACATTTGCCGCGAAAAGGATCTCGGAATTTACGGCTGAAACCAGGCCAGCTCCTCGCCCAGGCCCGCCACCGGCCCGACGACGATGACCGCCGGGCTTTCGACGCCCGCCTCTTTCACGGCCGCGGGGAGAGCCGACAACCGCGTCCGCACCACCT
>JALXCB010000002.1 GCA_026991225.1 Anaerolineae bacterium
GTCGGCGCGCTGGGCGATCCGGGCCACAACTATTTCTATGTGGTGCAGGGCGTGGCCGCAGATGGCCGGGCCTATGCCAATCGCGTGGGCGAATTCGACTTCGCGCTGACGCCGGGTGGGCCGTGATGATTCCATATGTCCTCTCTTCGCGTAACAGCTTAAGGTGATTGGCTCCAATCGTCCCTCTTTTGCCGCGAAGATACGAAGGGAACGAAGGCGCGAAGTCATTCGAAGAAAGATTTTATCCGTGTTTCCTCGTATCCATGTCGAGTGAACAGGGCTACATTAGCAATTACCTCTTCATAGTTTTCGACCTCGCCACGCGCGCAGATACTCCTCAACACCCCCATGTCCTCCCTCAGACGCCTCACTCTTTTCGTCCCGCTCCTCATCCTCCTGCTCTTTCCCGTCGTCGGTCATGGCTCGGGCGTGCACGCGCCCGCGGCCTGGCAAGGTCCGATCCCGCCCATCGACATCGGCTACGGCCAGTGGGGCGAGCACGGCGTCTCCGCCGCAGAGACTTTCACCTTCGAGAGCCAGGGCCACGACAATTACCTCACCCTCTACTTTCCCGCGGACCAGACCGCGGCCGCGCCCGGCTTCTTCTTCGCGCCCGGCTGGAACATCACCTGCGAGAGCTACGGCGAGCTGCTGCGCTTCATGGCCAGCAAGGGCTATGTCTCGGTGTGCGACGATTATTATGAAGATAGCGGCATCATCGGCGATCAACTTTACGAAAGCTTCAAAGAGGCGGCCAGCCGCTATCCCACCAAAATCGACATCAGCAAATTCGGGCTTTCCGGGCATTCCTCGGGCGCGGGCCTGCTCACCTCGTTGGGATACAGACTGGCGGTGGGGGACGGCTGGGGCGCGCGGGGCAAGTTCATCTTCTCATCCGCCCCCTGGATCGATTTCGACCTGACCGACGCCATGCTGGCCGATTACCCCACGGACATGAAGCTGCTCATGCAGATGTACGAGGATGACACAAGCACCGATTTGCGCACCTCCATCGACCAGTTCGAGGCCAACACCCGCATTCCCGACAGCGAGAAGGATTACGTCATCCTGCGCCCGGCCACTATCGACGGCTACGACTACGCGGCCGATCATGCGGTCATCGCCACCGGCGGCGACGGCTACGGCGTGTACGACGCCATGGACGCCTACGGCGTCTTCCGCCTCATCGACGCTCTGGCTGCTTACGCGTTCACCGGCGACGCCCGGGCCAAAGCCATCGCCCTGGAGCAAAATTACAACGCAGACCGGCAGAGCGAGATGGGCGATCTGCCCGATCTCATCTCCACCGACGATCCCCGCCCCATCCCAGGCCTGGAGACAGACTATCCCTGCGACATCGCGGACAACCCTCGCCGCGAGCATTGCGACGACTACGATGGCGAGCTGCCCGCGGCCGTGCCGGTCTGGCCCATCCGCCAGGCCCTGATCTCCCAGGCCGCGCCCACATTCACCTGGGAGCCCATCCCCACCGCCACCCGCTACGATCTGCAAATCCGGCCCATGCTGACCACGGGCGAGCCCGATTGGAACACGAGCTACGGCGTGGACGGCATCAGCGCCGCGGCCGCGGGCTGCGATGGCGGCGGGAATTGTGAATACACGTTGGGGAGCAGCCTGCCCGCGGGGGATTACGTGTGGTGGGTGAAGGGCTACGACGCCGGGGACAAGGCGAGCGTGTGGACGCGACGCAATTTCTTTACCCGAGTGGATTACACGTACTACTTCCCCGACGTGCGCGCCCGCATCCTCAACCCCGACGACCTGCGCTTCGACTGGCAGCACGACGGCGCCTACGACCACTATCAGATATGGCGGGACGCGACGCCCTATTTCACGCCCGCGGGCGAGCCGCTAAAGGAGGTGGCGGCCGCGCCCTGGTGGTTCCCCGATCTCTACCGGCTGGGGGATCCCGATGTCAACTATTTTTACGTGATTCGAGGCGTGGAGCCGGGCGGGGGGCATCTCGACAAGCGGGTGGGCGAGTTCGATTTTGCGCTGACGCCGGGCGTCGAGGCCAACGCCCCCGCGCATCGCTATCCTCCCGACACCCTCTACACCCCCATCTTCACCGACACGCCGCCCATGCCCGACTATTTGGCCTCGATAGTGGACGCGACCACCGACATCGAGCTCAAGCGCATCACCCAACTGGATCCCTTGTACGGCCCCGGCTATCCCGCTCATTCCTACGCCAAAAATCAACCCTGGAACGCGGACGCCAGCCTGTATAAATTCTACTCGGTGGCGGTCTACGACGCCGAAACCCACGAAAAAACGCTGACGCTGCCTGGCGATCTCTACGAAACCTTCTGGGCCAACACCGATCCCGACCTGCTGTACAGCTTTCGCGAGGGGGGCGACATCAAAACCTTCTCCGTTTCCACCCAGCAGGAGACCCTGCTCTATCATCTTTCTGGCTACGACAAGGTGAAGCTGGGCCCGGGCGAGGGCAACATCGACAAAAACGATCATTACGTGGCCCTGGTGGGCAAGCGCGGCCCCGATCTGGATGTCATCGTGTTCGACCTGCAAAGCAATGCCGTCATCACCACCACGGCCTTTGCCGGGGCCTGGGGCGACGCCGACGGCATGCCCGAGCATCTGGATTGGGCCTCCATCTCGCAGTCGGGCGATTACGTGGTGATGAACTGGGACACAGGCCCGCCCTGGGACGTGACCCCCTGGAACGGGCATTTCGGCGTCGAGGTCTATAACCGGGACATGACCTTCCATCATCGGGCCTCGCGCTATGGCAATCATGGCGATCTCTGCTTTGCGCCCGATGGCCGGGA
>JALXCB010000003.1 GCA_026991225.1 Anaerolineae bacterium
TCCTCGGAGACCTCCTTGGTGGGCTGCTCCGCAGGAGCCTCCGTGGCTTTGGGCTGCTCGGCCGGAGCTTCCGTGGCCTTGGGCGCTTCGGTGGCTTTGCCGCCGCCGCAGGCCGCCAGCGCCAGCGTGGCGATTAGCAACAAAGCGGCCAGAATCAACAGTCGTTTGTTCATTGGATTTCCTCCTTTTGGGTGAGTGGGGAGATGGGTTGTGCGGTCGCGCAGTCGTGCGGTCGTGCAGTCGTTTGGTCGTCTGATCGTGCGGGGAAATGGCTCGCGGCCAAGGAGGCGCGGGAAGCCGATGACGTGACGAGTGAAACGTGATGCGTGAGGACATGACGTTTCACGTTTGACGTTTTACGTCCGTTGCAAACTTGCCCAACGTGGGCTGCGAGTTGCTTTTGTAAACGCATACAAAGTCGCTGATGAAACGCTATCTGGCGAAGGGCCTGAGCCGCCAGGCCGCCTTGATGAGCTGCCAGCGATGGGCCAGGCCCTTGGGTTCGAAGATGAGGAAGAGCATGAGGGCCAGGCCAAAGAGCAGGGGCCGCAAAGCCTGCACGCCCCCGGCCGAGTTTGAGGGGATCCAGGCGCTGACGATGGGCCCGGCAATGGTGGCGAATTCGATGATCAGCTCCACCGCGGCCGCGCCCAGAAACGGGCCCAGGTTTGTGCCCATGCCGCCCAGGATGAGCATGCCCAGCAGCAGCACGGAATCGTTGAGATTGAAGCTTTCGGAATTGATATGCCGCAGATGATGGGCCGAGAGCGCGCCGGCGACGCCCGCAAAGACCGCGGCCAGGAAGAATGCCTGCAATTTGTATTTGAAGGGACTGATGCCCATCAACTCCGCGGCCACGTCATTATCCCGCACCGCCACAAAGGCCCGGCCCATGCGGGAACGGGCCGCGTTGCTGGCGAGGATGGTGGTGATGATGAGGAAGGTGATGGTGAGGTAAAGGTATTTCTGCGGGGTGTTGAACTCGATGCCGAAGATGACGGGCACGGGCACGTTGACGCCCTGAGCGCCGTTGAGGAGTTCGGGGAACGCGTTGCGGGTGAACCAGGGGATGATGAACTGCGCGGCCAGGGTGGACATGGCCAGATAAAAACCCTTCACCCGCAGGGATGGCAGGCCGAAGAACAGCCCGATGACGCCCGCGCCCAGCGCGGCCACGGGCAGGGTGATCAGGAAGGACCAGCCGAAGTGAATGGCCAGCAGGGCCGAAATATACCCGCCCACGGTCATGAACGCAGCCTGGCCCAGGGATATCTGCCCGGTGTAGCCCGTGAGCAGGTTCAGTCCCTGCACCGCGATGATGCTGATGGCGATGCGGTTCACTAGGGCCACCGTGCTCTGGCTGGCGTAGAAGGGCAGCAGATAGACGCCCGCGATGAGGCCGAACAGCGCGATCCACTGCCAGCCGCGGCGGATGGTCGCCATGTCGGTGGCGTAACTTTCGTCGAATTCTCCAGCAGGTCGAAGTACGGTCATGGTGAGTAATCAGTGAGCAGTGTTCAGTAATCAGTGAGCAGTGGGCTTTATCCGAGCGACCGCACGACCGCCCGACCGAGCGACTGCGCGACCGCCCGACCGCCCGACCGCCCGGCTACACCCGTTCGATGCGTTTTTGCCCGAAGATGCCCTCGGGCCGGATGACGAGGATGATGAGCAGGAGCACATAGGGCACGATCTCCGCGGATTTGCGGATGATCTGCACTTTGGAGGCGTTCACCAGGCCGCTGCTGAAGCCGATGATGAGTCCGCCCACCAGCGCGCCGGGGATGGATTCCAGGCCGCCCAGCAGCACCGCGGGGAAGGCGGAGAGCACCACCAGGGAGAGGCTCAGGTCGAGCCCGCTGGAGGTGGCCAGCAGGATGCCCCCCACCGTCGCCACCATCCCCGCCATGGCCCAGGAGATGCCGAAGATGCGGTTGATGCGCAGACCGATGCTTTGGGCCAGCTCGTGGTCCTCCGAGGCCCCGCGCATGGCCAGGCCCGTCTTGGTGAACTGGAAGAAGGCGCTGATGATGGCCACCCCCAGCACTGCCACCACGAAGGACCACACCAGATTCTGTTTGAGAATGATGATGATGGGCTTGTCGTTGAACAGGAAGGGGGTGACGATCTTGTAGGGCTTCGCGGCCGAGAATATCTGCGGGAAATTGCGCTGCGTGCCGCCGAAAAGCAGCAACGCGCTCCCCTGCAGGAACTGGCCCAGGGCCAGGGTCATGAGGATGATGGCCAGCAGCGGCTGGCCCGTCATCGGGCGCAGCGCCAGCCGTTCGATGACCAGGCCCAGGATGGCGGAGGCGATGATGGCGATGACGATGGCCAGCCCCAGGGGCAGCCCCTGCTCCACCGTCAGCCACCAGGTGAACAACGTGCCCAGCAGCAACAACTGCCCCTGCGCGAAGTTGAAGATGTAGGAGGACTTGAAGATGAGCACGATGCCCAGGGCCATCAAGGCCAGGGGGCCGCCCGCCAGCAGGCCGGTGACCGCGAATTGGGGTACGAGTTGCCAGTTCATAAGTGTGTCGTGATTTGTGTTCAGAGGGGTGCGTGCCGATACCGATGAAATTGGCGGGGAGCGTAGCCCTGTAACCCGGTAGACCCGGAAACCAGGAAACCGGGGAAACCGGGCCGATTCGCTCCCCCGCCCGGTCTACTGGTCTACTGGTCTACCGGTTTTTCCGGTCTACCAAATCTATTTTCAAAGCAGTTTCTGAATGCGAAGGGTGGTGTCGATGACCGCCTCGCGGCCGTCGCGGTAGGTGACCGTGGCCCGGACGTGGACCTGATCCGCATCGGCGTAGAGCGCATCGATGATGTCGGCGTAGCGATCCGCCAGGAAGCGGCGGCGCAGCTTGCGGGTGCGGGTCATCTCGCCTTCATCCGCGTCGAATTCCTTGTGCAGCAACACGAACTTGCGCACCCGGGCCGCCTCGGGCAGCGTGCGGTTCACCCGGGCCACGTCTTGGGTGATGAGATCATAGACCTCGGGCTTTTGCGAGAGGTCGGTGTAGGTGGTGTAGGCGATGCCCTGGCCCTCGGCCCAGCGGCCCACATTGTCGAAATCGATGGTGATCAGGGCCGTGACATAGCCCTTGGTCTCATCCCCGATGGTCATGGCGTGGCTGATATAGGGGCTGAACTTGAGACGGCCTTCGATATATTGCGGCGAATAGCGATCGCCCGTGCCCAACCGGATCATGTCCTTCATCCGATCCAGGTAGATGAGATGCCCGTCCTCGTCGATATACCCCGCGTCGCCCGTTTTGAACCAGCGCACGCTCTGGTCATCCACAAAGATGGCCTCCTCGCTGGCCTCGGGCTTCTCGAAATAGCCCGCGAAAAGCCCGCCGCTGGTGAGATAGATTTCCCCTTCGTCGGAGATCATCATGGCCGCGCCGGGCAGGGGGACGCCCACCGACTCGAACTTGATGTCATCCCCGCGGTGGGCGATGGCCCCGCCCGTGAGCTCGGTAGAGCCGTAGATCTGGCGGATGGGCAGGCCCATGGCCATGAAGAAGCGGATCACGTCGGGGCTGAGGGCCGCGCCCGAGGTGTAGGCGGAGCGGGTTTTGTGCAGGCCGTACTGGCTGAGCAGGGGCTTGAACACGGCGACGCGGCCCAGGGCGTAGGCCAGGCGCAGATGGATGGGCGGCGTCTTTTTGGCCAGCCGCAGGTCGGCCATTTTTTCACCGATGGGCATGAAGACGCGATAGAGCGTGCGGTTGAACCAGGTGGCGTCCTTCATCCGCACCTGAATCGACGAAACCAGCGTCTCCCACAGGCGGGAGTTGTAGAGCAGCGTGTCGGGCGCGATCTCGCGGATATTGGCCTGCACCGTCTCGGGCCGCTCCGCAAAGTTGAGGATGACGGCGTGGGTGGCGTGCGGGCCCAGGTCCAGGGCCGCGCCGCCGATCCAGGCCATGGGAATGAACGAGAGGTAATTGTCCTCGGGCGTGCGGGGGTCGATTTCATGCAAAGCGAAGCTTTCGTAGATGAAATTGGCGTGGGTGATCATGGCCGCCTTGGGCAGGCCCGTGGTGCCCGAGGTGAAGCAGAACATGGCGATATCCTCGCCCTTCCCCTGTGCGATGCGCTGGTCGAACCGGTCGGGCTCCCGCTCCGCCGCCGCGCGCCCCAGCTTCTGCACCTCCCGAAAGTCCATGAGCCAGGGATCGTTGTAGTGCCACATGCCCCGGTCATCCCAATAGATGACCTTTTTCACCTGCTCCCCCACCTGATCCTTGATCTCCAGCAGCTTGTCCACCTGCTCCTGATCCCCCGCCAGCACGAAGACCGCGCCGGGATACTGGATGGCGTAAGCGACCTCGCGCGGGGTCACGTCGGTGAACACGCCCGTCATCACCCCGCCCAGGCTCATGATGCCCAAAGCCGCCCACAGGTTCTCCCGGTCGTTGTCGCCAATGATGACGACCCGGTCGCCGCGCTGCAAGCCCAGGGCCTCCAGTCCCAGGGCGAAATCCCGCACCTGTTCGTATTCATCGTCCCAGGTGAAGCGCCGCCAGATGCCGCGCTCCTTCTGCCGCGTAGCGACCTTGTCTGCGCCGCGGTAGCGTTGGACCTGTTGCAGCCAGTATTGGGGGAGGGTTTGGGGAGTCATGAAGTCTGTTCCGAAAATAGCATTGCGTTGGTTTGCAAAAGCAACTCGAAGCCCACGTTGAGCGAGTCTGCCACGGACGTGATGCGTAATGCGTAATCCGTGACGACCTTACGCATCACGCATTACGCATTACGTGCTTGGCTTCCCGCGCGGCCCTGGCCGCGAGGCGTTTTCGTTCGTATCATCGAGCTGTTGACTGTCCTTTTCTACAAATGCCGGTGTTCCTGGCCCAGATAGGCTTTGATGACGTCGGGGTTGTTGCGGATCTCGTCGGGCGTGCCCTCCGCGATCTTCAAGCCGAAATCGAGCACCACCACCCGGTCCGCGATATCCATGACCAGGCCCATGTCGTGCTCGATGAGCACCAGGGTGAGGCGGCGCAATTCGTGCGCATCCAGAATGAAGCGGGCCATGTCCTCCTTCTCCTCCTGGTTCATGCCCGTCATGGGCTCGTCCAGCAGCAGAAGTTTGGGCTCCAGGGCCAGGGCCCGGCCCAGTTCGACGCGCTTGCGCAGGCCGTGGGGCAGCGCGCCCACCACGGTCTTGCGGATGGATTCCATCTCCAGGAATTCGATGATCTCCTCCACCACCTCGCGATGCCGCAGGTCCTCCCGATGCCCGAATCCCCAGTAGATGAGCGAGCCCAACATGCCCGTCTTCATGTGGATATGGCGGGCGGCCATGAGGTTGTCCAGCGTGCTCAGGCCCGAATAGAGGGCCAGGTTCTGGAAGGTGCGGGCGACGCCCAGCCGCGGGATTTGGGTGGGCTTCGTTTTGGTGAGGTCGCGCCCCTGGAAGTAGATATGCCCCTGGCTCGGCGTGTAGAAATGGCTGATGCAATTGAGCATGCTCGTTTTCCCCGCGCCATTAGGCCCAATGATGGCGAGGATCTCCCCTTCTTTGACATCGAAGCTGACACGGGACAGCGCCTGGACGCGGCCAAAGTGCAGGGTCACGTCCTGCACGCTGAGCAGGATAGGCGGCTCGGTCATGTCCTTCCTTTCTGAGTGGGCGTGGATCGGCGGTGGCTGCTATGAAAATAGGATTAGGGAACGCAGATGACGCAGATTGAAACGGATGAGCGCAGATAAAAAGAAAAAATCTGTGAAAATCATCTGCGAAAATCAGCGTCGCATCCACGTTATCAGCGTTCTCATTTTCGTCCGTATCGGCGAGTGGTTGCAAGTGTAGGGATTTTTCGCGATTTGTCAAACAAGTCGTTGAGAGGGTATTGACCGCCCCCCTTCCATGTGCTATCCTTACCTTTGCTTTGAAAAATGATCGCTGGTTGCCGAAGGAGCGCCAAGCCGAAGTTGGGCGAGTCTGCAACGGGCGTGATGCGTAATGCGTAATCCGTGAGGTTGTTACGCATCACGCATTACGCATTACGTGCTTGGCTTCCCGCGCCAATCTGGCTGACAAACATTTTCATCCATATCCACGAGCCAGCGCTCGCGCTCACTGCACACTGATTACTCCATGATCCCTCCCACTACCAAACTCTACTGGCAAGACCCCTACCGCACATCCTTCACCGCCCGCGTCCTCCAGCGTCTGGAAGAAGATGGACGCCCGGGCGTGATCCTCAATCGCACCTGTTTCTATCCCACCGGCGGCGGCCAGCCCCACGACACGGGCGTCCTCGCCGGTGTCCCGGTCGTGGACGTCACCAGCGACGAGGCCGGACATATCATCCACTGGCTGGCCTCGCCCCTGCCCGATGACCTGGACGAGGCCGACGGCGAGATCGACTGGGCCCGCCGCTTCGATTTCATGCAGCAGCACAGCGGCCAGCACCTCCTCTCCGCCGCCTTCCAGGACCGGCTCTACCGGCCCACCATCGGCTTTCATCTCAGCGAGGACAGCGTCACCATCGACCTGCCCGGCCCGCCTCCCGATGACGAGGCCGCGGCCCGGGTGCTGGACGACGTCCAGAGTGCCATCGCCGAAGCCCGACCCATCACCGCCCGCCTCTATTCCCTGGAAGAAGCCATCCGTCTGCCCCTGCGCAAGCCCCCCGCGGTGGATGGCAAGGTGCGCGTGGTCGAGATCCAGGGGCTGGATTGGTCGGCCTGCGGCGGCACGCACCTGCGCAACACGGCTGAGATCGGGCATCTGGTCATCACCCGCATGGAACGTCGAGGCGACCAGACTCGGGTGCATTTCCTGGCGGGAGGCCGGGCCCACCGCGACCATCTGCAACGCATCCGCATCACTCGCGAACTCACCGCCTGCCTCAGCACGGGCCTGGAGGACCTGCCCGCGGCCATCGACCGTATGCAGGAGCAGATGAAGCAGAGCCAGCGGGCCGTGCGTCAGGCCCGGGAACTGCTCACCCGGGCCGAGGCCCAGCGCCTCATCGCCGAAGCACCCCACACCGGCGGCGTGGACATCGTTTATCACATCCTCGAACCCAACAAGCTGTGGGATATGGAAAGCCTGCTCAAAACCCTCATCTCCTTCCCCAGCGTGGTGGCGGTGTTGGGCGCCGCGGGCGAGGGACGTCCCCGGTGGATGGCGGGGCGCAGTCAGAATGTGCCGCTGGACATGCTGGACAATCTAGCCGAGCTCAAGGAGACCCTCGCGGGCGTGCAGGGCGGCGGAACCCGCGATTTCATCCAGGGCGTCGCGCCTGATTACGACACCCTGCTCAAGGCCCTGCACCTGCTCCAGGCCTTCGCCTTCGACCTGCCCGATCTCATCACTCAGGATTGACAGCGGCATCGGGTCAGGCGTTCAAATCCATTTGGCGCGGAAAGCCGATACCGTGATGCGTAATGCGTGATGCGTAACGACCTCATGGATTTGAACCTTTAATCTTTTAATCTTTTCTCTGCGCCCTCTGTGGAACCTCAGTGCTCTCTGTGTTCCCTATTTTTCCAAAACGACCATGTTCGAACTCGCGCCCGGCGTTTACGCAGAAACCAGCTTCTACAACAGCAACACCGGCTTCATGGTGACCTCCGAGGGGGTCATCTGCTTCGACACGCCCATGATCCCCAACGAAGCCAAAGCCTGGCGACAGACCATCGATGAGACCAGCGGCGGCATGCCCATCCGCTACGTGGTCATCACCGACCATCATCGCGGGCATTGCCTGGGCAGCCAGTGGCTCAGCGATCTGGTTATCGCCCACGAGCTGGCCTGGAAGCACATGCGCAATTATGGCGAAAATTTCAAACAGCGCGTGCGCGACAGCTTCAAAAAGTTCCCCGAAATCCGGGCCCAATTCCACGACCTTCGCATCGTCGTGCCCAAGATCACCTTCCAGGACCGATTGACCATCGTCCGGGGCAACCGCATCGTGCGGGTGATCCACGTCAAGGGCCACACGCCCGCCACCAGCATCATTTGGCTGCCCAAAGAACGGGTGCTTTTCTCGGGCGACATCGTCTGGCTCGACCAGCACCCCTTCATGACCCAGGCCAACTCCGCGGAATGGCTGGAAGCCCTGAAATTGATCAAGAAGCTCGATCCCAAATACATTGTGCCCGGTCATGGCCCCATTTGCAGCGTCAACGAGCTCGATTATCTCATCGACTACCTCACCTTTCTGCGCCAGCGCACGAAGAATTTGTTCGACGCCGGTTTGACCAAGCAGGAGGTGGCGACCCTGCTCACGCCCGAGATGCGGCCCTGGTTCCCCATCCCCTCCAAACGCTCCTCCAAGATCGAATCGCAGATCCGGTCGGGCATCGGGCGGGTGTACGACGAATTCCGACGGGCCCGGGAGGCGGAGCAGGCCGCGCTCGTGTAGATTCGGAAAAGCCAGGGAACCTGCACCATGTCCCCGTCCATTCCCAAAGGCGTTGCCGATTATTTTGGAGGGGCCGCGCAACGCCGCCGACAGCTCGAAACCGATCTCCGGGAGCTGGCCCGCGCCTGGGGCTACGCCGAACTGATCCCGCCCATCTTCGAGTACGCGGACACCTTCCTCACCGAACTGGGCTCCCAGAGCGCGGAGACCCTCTACCGCTTCTTCGACCGGGACGGCCAGACCCTGGCCCTGCGGCCCGACCTCACCGTGCCCGCGGCCCGCATCGTCGGCTCCAAGCTTTACGATCAGCCTCTGCCCCAGCGCTATTTCTACGCCGGGCCCGTGTTCCGCTTCGAGGAGCCGCGCGCGGGGCGACAGCGGGAGTTCTGGCAGGCCGGGGTGGAGCTTATGGGCGCGGGGTCGCCCGATGCGGATGCGGAGGTGCTGGCTCTGGCCGCATTGGCGCTACGCCGGGTGGGCCTGACCGACTTCCGCTTCAGTCTCGGGCATCTGGGCTATTTCCACGGCCTGCTGGCCCATCTCGACCTGGATGACGTCGCGGCCAGGGCGTTGCAAGGGGCCCTGGACCGTAAGAGCGAGGACGATGTGCGGGCGTTGGCCGACGCCTGGGGTCTGGAAGGGCCGCCGCGAGAGGCCGTGTTGGGATTGTTGACATTGTTCGGGCCGCAGGGCGACGGCGTGCTCACCCGCGCCCGGCGTCTGGTTCTGAACGAGGCCATGGCCGCGGCCGTGGATTGGCTGGCCCAGGTGGAAACGCAACTGGCCCATTATGGCATCAAATCGCAGTTCGATATCGATCTGGCCGACGTCCGAGCCATGCACTATTATACGGGCGTCACCTTCAAGGCTTACACGCCCGGCATCGGCTTCTCCGTGGTCAATGGCGGTCGCTACGACCGGCTGGTGGCCGAATTCGGGTCCGACATGCCCGCGGTGGGCTGCGCCTTCTATCTCGACCGTCTCCTTCTGGCCCAGACCCGGCAGCAAGGCCCGCCCCCCGACCCCATCCCCGACCTGCTCATCTTCCCCTGCGGCTGCGGCGACCATGTGCGCCTGGCCCAGGAAGCTCGCGCCGCGGGCCTGGTCGCGGCCATCGCCCTCGGACCGGAAGACCCCGACCGCTATCCCCTCCGCGTCCGCTGTCGCTGCGACCAAACCATCCTGCTGGAAACCCCTGATGATTCCCGCACGCTCTCTGTGAGCGCCTGGCCCGCCTTCCTTCAATCCCTTCGCTAATTCGCCCATTCGCCCCCTCGTCCATTCGCCCATGCCTCTCACCATCGCTCTACCCAAAGGCCGCATGGCCGACGACGCCCTGACCTGGCTGGCGCGCGCGGGCTGGTCGCCGCCCGTCGTTGAGGATGACCGCAGGCTCGTGATTCCCAGCGAGGACGGCTCCCTGGCCTATCTGCTGGTCAAGCCCATGGACGCTCCCGTGTTCGTGGAGCAGGGCGCGGCCGATATCGGCATCGCCGGGCTGGACGCGGTGCGGGAGCGGGCCGCGGACGTGTATGAGCCCATGCTGCTGCCTTTCGGGCATTGTCGTCTTTCGGTGGCCGCGCCCGCGAACCGTCCGCATCGCCCCTTGCGCCTGGAGATCAGCCCCCGCGTGGCCACGAAATATCCCCGCCTGGCCGAGGCGTACTTCCGCAGCCGGGGCGTCTCTGCGGAGTTCATCTATCTCAGCGGGTCGGTGGAGCTGGGCCCGCTGGTGGACATGGCCGATCTCATCGTGGATATCATCCAGACAGGAAGCACGCTGCGGGCGAACAATCTGGTGGAGTTGCGAGAGATCATGCCCTCGCAGGCTGTGCTCATCGTGAACCGGGCCAGCTATCGCCTCCACGCCGATCGCATCCAACCCCTGCTGCAATCCCTGCGCGCGGTCATTTCCCAACCCATCGAAAATCCCTGGTGAGGGTGAACGGCTGGTTGGAGTTATACAAGGGATCTGAGCGCAAGAAGATGCTGGATTTCGATGCCATCATCGAGATCGGGCCAGTAGATTGCGAATCCGCCTGGCTCGATTTCCCAATGCGAACGCTGCTCGGGCGTGGCTTCCTTCAGCCATTGCAACCAGTCGATCGCCTCCAAAGGCACGATGATTTCACGCTGGTCGGACAGCCTGACATGCAAGCGTTCATTCTCGAAGAAAGCATTTACCACTGAAACATTTTCCTGGATGGCGTTATTGACCGAAATAGTCATTCCATGCCTCCAAAAGTTGGGTTTGGTGTTTCTGCGTCAGTTTCAGGATACGATTCAGCTCAGCTTCATGGTAACCGTGATTGCTTTGAATTGCGACAGGCTGGAGCCAGATTTTCGCAACTTTCTCCCCTTTTATGACATGCACATGGGGCGGCTCAAAAATGGCAGATGAATAGAACCGGAATTTATAGCCAGCAATGCGGGTAGTTGGCATGGTTCACGCATCCTGATGTCACTGCCGAATGAACTTCAAAACCTCCGGTTGCTGCGTCGCCTGGCGCAATTGTCCGCAGCCCGCGCTGATTTCGACGCCCCGGCGCAGACGCACGGTGGTCGTCACCCCGGCATCCTCCAGGGCCTGCTGAAAGCGGCGCACGGCCTCGGTGGAGCTGGGCTGATAGGGAGAGCCGGGCGTGGGATTGAGGGGAATGAGGTTGACGTGGGCCTTGCGCAGCGGCGTGAGCAGATCGGCCAGCAGATGCGCCTGCTCCACCGCATCGTTGATTCCCCGCATCATGGCATATTCGAAGGTGACCCGGCGGCGGGTCTTCTCCTGATAGCGCACCAGCGCGTCCATGAGTTTGCTCAGATTGTAGCGTTTGTTGATGGGGACGAGCTTGTTGCGCAGGCGGTCGGTGGGCGCGTGCAGGGAGACAGCCAGGCGGATGGGCAGGCTCTCCTCGGCCAGTTGGTCGATGCGAGGGACGAGGCCCACGGTGGAGAGGGTGATATTGCGGGCGGAGAGGGCGAAGGTCTTGGGGTCGGCGATGGCCCGCAGGGCCTGCATGGCGGCGTCGTAATTGGCCAGGGGCTCCCCCATGCCCATGACGACGATATTGGTCACCCGGCTGGGGCGCTGCACGACCAACCCCTCGCTGTCGGGGCTATCCTGGCGCAGCCAGCGCTCGAACCAGTGCACCTGGGCGATGATCTCGCCCGGGCTGAGGTTGCGGGTGAGTCCGCCCATGCCCGTGGCGCAGAAGGGGCAGCCGATGCCGCAGCCCACCTGGGTGGAGATGCACACCGTGCGTCGCTTGTCATAAAGCATGAGCACGACTTCGATGGTGCTGCCGTCGGGCAGGCGGAAAAGGGCCTTGCGTGTCTCCCCGCGGGCGTCGTCCACCTGCACGATAAGCTCCAGGGGGTTGATGAAGGTCTCCGCGGCCAGGCGCTCCCGCAGTTTTTTGGGCAGATTGGTCATCTGCGCGGGATCGGTGACCAGGTTCTTGTGCAGCCAATCGTAAATTTGATTGCCGCGGTACGCGGGCTCGCCCCAGGATTGGACGAGTTCCCGGAGCTGGTCGCGCGTGAGGTCGAGGAGGAGGGTTTTTGTCATAGGGAGAGCATCATTTGGGTGGCATGTTTCTGCGATGAGCCATTTTGGAATGATTGATAAACGTCTTCCATGCCCAGTTCACGGGCCAGCGCCTGGATGTTCAGGAGCTTCAACAAAGAAATGGTGACGGGTCTTTTGGCATCCCAAAAGACGAAGGCTGAGTAAAATTCCTGCGCGGGTTTGGAATTCAGCAACTGGGCCAGGAACACGGCTTCTTCTTCTGACTTGCATGCCAGAAAATAACTTGTGTCATCGAATACAACCGGTTTGTCTTGCCACGGTCCCACCACCCGAAATCGGAGGAATTTGTAGAAACCGGAGATCGCGACTTTCCAGGGAGCAAAGGTGTAATCCCCTACGCCGAAAATGGAAAAGCGGGGGCGATTTCGGTAGATTGCGCTTTTCCGAGCATCAAGTTGCGCTGCGTGGGCCAGGAGATATTGCCAGGTCTTGGGCGCGGTAAGTTGGATCTCCCGTGTGTTGGCTGCAACCGTTTTTTGAGGGATCAGCATCCATCGAGTGGGCGATTGTGCTCCATGGGCGATTTCAGAGCCTTTGTACATCGGATACAAAAAAGTCGGCTCTAGCTCCACTTGCTCGCCAAGTCCATTGCGGAAACGCTCGCCATCGGGCGTGAGCTCCATAATCTGAGCCGCGTCATGCTTGACGCCTGATCGCCATTGATAATGGGCGTTATGCCCTTGAAGGTGTTTCCATCGTTCGTAGCGTTGGATGTCGGCGATCAGCCTTCCATCTCGGTAACCGATTGTGTTTTGGGGCTGATAGTCCTTCAGAGATGTGTATATCTGACAGGTTTGTATGTGCGCGTCACCTTCGGTGACGACAATCAGCAGACATGCGTTCACTGCTGCGCCGAAATGAATGGCGGCGTCGATATTGAAAATCATGGCTCGACTGAGGCGAAAATTATTTTTCCATGCGTGCAGGAGTGCTTTGCGGGCGACCGATGTTTTGCAAAGCACGGCCAACGAGCTATCTCGATTTTGCAGCCATTCCAACTCCCGGATGATCATCCATTCGGAGATGTCGAAGTTGCTTTTGCCCGTGATGGCGTCGATGCCGCTGATCTTCTGGATATTGGATTTTTCTGGCAGATTGGCGCTTTCGATGCGTCCGAGTTCTGCATTGGTGACCCAAGGCGGATTTCCGATGATGAGAATGGGGGGTGGCAGGGAGGATAAGATGGACTCCCAATCGACGACGAAGAAATCGCCGTGAATAATATCGGTTTCCGCAGTGGGAGATAATTCGCGTAATCGCTGTGTGGCTTCCCGAACATAGTCGTCGTTGATTTCGACGCCGACAGCTTTCTGCGCGTGCGGAAATGTTTCAAGCGCCGCAATGAGCAGGTTGCCACGTCCGCAGTTAGGCTCCAGAATGGCGCGCGGCGAGACGCCTTGCCGGAGGAGTGTGTGGCACACTTTCTCGGCCAAGTCTGGCGGCGTCTGAAAATCACCGAATTCAATTTTTGATCGGGTTTTTCTTGTCCGGGCCATCATTTCTAGTAGATGCGATGCAAGCCTGGCACCTCTCCGGCTTTTTCAATGACACGGCGATATTGCAATCGCCATTGCAACGCGTTGGAGATGGTTAGATATCCTACGGATGGCGGATGGGCAATCACTTCTTCGGCCAGCTTTTCTGCCTGGATTTCGTCAACGGGCAATCTGCGTTCGTACAAGAATGCCATGATATCGTCTACATTGCCATTGTTTTCCAATATCTGCAAGAGGCCCGTGGTGGTTTGATAATCTGCCGTGCGTTCAGCCTCGACAAAAATCGTATGTACGATTTCAAGTTTACCGGTCTGATTGGCCGGATCATCTGTTTTTTCGTAGACGAACACCAGCAGTGCATAACCCAGTCCGTAGATTTTTTGCCTGGCGGATCGGAAAGGGCAGGAGGATTGCGGTTGCCGTAGGCTTGTCACTTTCATGTCGGCGCCTAGCTCTGGGAAGTCAATGCCGCGCGCCGAGTTTCCAGTCTCAAAGGTATATTTTTGTTGCAAATAGGCCCGAAATCTATGTTCATGGCGGTTTCATGGGAAGTCCTTGTTGTGGTTAATCTGGGAATGGCTTGGGTTTGGCCAGCAGAGCTCGTAAATCCTCAATAATCCAGTCCGGCCGGGGATTATAAGCCTCGGTCTGGGCGCGATTGGCGATGCCCGTGAGCACGCAGATGGTCTTCAATCCCGCCCGATGCGCGCCCAGGATGTCGGTCTCCAGCCGGTCGCCCAGCATGACGGTCTCTTCGGGCTGTGCGCCCAGGATGGCCAGGGCCTGGCGGAAGATGCCCGGCTGGGGCTTGCCGATGACGACCGGGGTTTGGTCGGTGGCCGCTTCCAGAAAGGCCTGGATGGCTCCGGCGCCGGGCACGATGCCCTGCTCGGAGGGAAAGGTGCGGTCGGGGTTCGTCTGCACCCAGGGCGCGCCGCCGCGGATGGCCAGGGTGGCCTCAGCGCAGCGGGCGTAGTTCGCCTCGATATCCATGGCGGAGACGACCAACTCGGCGTCATCCGCCCGGTCGACCAACGCATACCCCTCATCCTGCAAGGCCGCGCGGATGCCGTTGCCGCCGATGACCAGAATCCGGCGGGGCGGAGGATAGTGTTCGCGCACGTAGCGGGCCGTGGCCAGGGCCGAGGTGAAGATGGCGTCTTCATCCACGCGGATGCCCATCTCGCCCAAGCGCTGGACGTATTCGGCGGGCGTGCGGGTGGCGTTGTTGGTGAGGAAGATGAAGGGCGTGCGACTTTCTTGCAGAGCCTGGATGAATTCGGCCGCGGCGGGCATCGGGCGTTTGCCGTGATACAGCACGCCGTCCATGTCGACGAGCCAGGCTTTGAGGGCGTCAAAGGGGGCTTTGAGGGGCATGGGCTCAGTAATCAGTGGTCGGTGGGGGAGGCGTCGTCGGATGGTTCCGCCAGGTCGGCTTCGACGTCGCGGGCCGCGGTGGCGATGGCCCAGGCCACGACGAACCAGCTAACGCCGCTGATGGCCAGGGCCATGAAGATGCTGAGGGGATCGGCGGGTACGGCTCCTTTGAAGATGCCGATGATCGCCAGCAGGATGGCGATGCCCGCGGCGATGAGGCCGATTTTGACGGGGCCGGAGAGGGAGGCGAGTCGGGTCATGGTGAAAGGGCGAATGGGCGAAAGGGCGAGGGGGCGAATTAGAGTCTGTTATGAACTTGTCACCAATTTGATGCGAGTTTGTGAATGACGTACGTTTCAATTCGCCGCGGATGATGCTGATGCGACGGATACACACGGATTTTTTACTGAAAAAGGCGCCATCCTTTTGAAAAAATCCGCTAAAATCTGCTTCATTCGCGTTATCTGCGGCGAATTCCAACGTCCGATGCGGCGATGCTGACCTTTGAGGGAAGCAAGGTGCATCACAGCCTCTAATGGGGACGGCGTTCGGGCGGCACGCCGCGGCCTGCGGGCTGGATATCGAGAATCTGCAATTGCAGGGAGCGGCGATCGCGCCAGACGTTTTCGGTGAAATAGGCGGCGACATCAACGCGCATGGGCAGGGGCTCGGAGCGGACGCCCTGTCCGAAGGCGATGGCGTCGAAAGTGACGATGCCATCGGTGAGACGCAGCTTGAGATGTTTGCCTTCCGAGCCTACGAGGTACTGGCCCTTGACCAGCAGGTCGGGGATGGCGAGAACGGGCCTGGGATTGGCGCTGCCCGTGGGCTCCAGTTCCTGCAATTTGTTCAGCAGGGCGTAGTCCAGTTCCCGCAGGGGCAGGATGACGTCGATGTCCAGGGTTTTGATCAGGTCTTCGGGCTGTATCTGGTCCGCAGCGATGGCGTTGAGGCAACGACGAAGTTTGGGCAGATTGTCGATGGGCAGGGTGAAGCCCGCGGCCGCGGCGTGTCCGCCGTAGCGGATGAGCAGGTCGGAGCATTGATCCAGGGCTGCGGTGATGTGGAACTGGGGGATGCTGCGGGCGGAGCCGCGAGCCTCGTTGCCATTGAGATGGGCCACCAGGGCCGGGCGGAAGTAGTATTCCTTCAGGCGGCTGGCCACCAGCCCGGCGATGCCGGGATTCAATTCCTGCCGGGCTACCAGCAGGACGTTTTCGGGGGGATTCTCGCCCAGTTCGCGGATGGCCCACTGCACCGCCTCGTTGGTCAGGGATTGACGCTGGCGGTTGAGCACGTCGAGCTGATAGGCGATCTCTTCGGCCCGGGCCGCGGTGGGAGCCATAAGCAGGTCGTAGGCCAGGACTGCGCTCTCCAACCGGCCCGCGGCGTTGAGCCGGGGGCCCAGGCGGAAGCCGATGGCCGTGGCGTCGATCTCGCGCGGGGCCACGCCCGATCGCTGGGCCAGCGCGCGGATGCCGGGGCGGTGGGCCTGGCGCAGCTTCTCCAGCCCACGTTTGACCAGCGTGCGGTTTTCTCCCACCAGGGGCATGATGTCGGCCACCGTGCCCAGAGCGACCAGGTCCAGCAGGTCCTCTTCGGTCAGCGTCACGGGCTCGGGGGCGATGGGCGCGTTGTCTTCCACCCGCAGCAAAGCCTGGGCCAGCTTGAAGGCCACGCCCACGCCCGCGAAGTCCCGAAAGGGGTATTTCGAGTCGGGCAGTTTGGGGTTGATCACCACGTCGGCCTGGGGCACTTCCGGGCCGATGGAGTGGTGATCCGTGATGATCATCTCCAGTCCAATGCTTTTGGCGTAAGCCGTTTCTTCCACGGCCCGAATGCCGCAGTCCACCGTGACCACCACCTCCACGCCCTGCTTCTTCAGCCAGGCCAGGGCGCCTGTGTTCAGGCCGTAGCCTTCATCCACCCGGTGGGGGATATATGGGATGACATCCGCGCCCAGGGCGCGCAGCGTCTGCACCATGACCGCGGTGGAGGTGACGCCGTCCGCGTCGAAATCGCCGTAAACCGCGATGGGGCGTTTCTGCTTGATGACGCGGCGCAACCGCGTGACGGCTTCCCCTACGCCGATGAGGCGAAAAGGGTCGTCGGGCCGGACGCGATGACCGAAGAACTCGGCCACGTCCTCGCTCTCGATGATGCCGCGGTTGTAGAGAATCTGCTGGATGACGGGATGGAGATGGGAATACAGCGCGCGCAAATCATGGGGAACAGGGGATGGCAGTTCCCATTGCGTGGGGATGGTCGTCAATTGGGGCTCCCTTGGGGGGTGGGTGATTAAAGATCAAAGATCAAGGATTGAAGAGGCGTTCCATCCATGCGCTCGCCCGGTCAGGCAGCCTCAATCGCTGATCTTTGATCTCCAATGCGCCCCTCATTATATCCAGAGTTCCCCCAGTTGGACAATTCAGGCCGCGCGCATGGGCGCACTCGGGAGATCACCGACAAACTCGGCGTAAGCTCCGCTTCCTGGCGTCATCTTCCGATGACAAAATTCATGCCGAGGAATCCGATTCCACGTCGGTGAATTCCCCCGAGCGGGTTTCCTCAGAGTCTGTGGCGCTAGCGTGGTTGAAATCGAAATAGTTCGACAATATCTTCCAGGCCCGCATCGGAGCAATGATCATCACCCTGTCTGCGGGCTTCATGATCAAATCGCCATAGGGGACTAGCGTGTGCTTGCCGCGCACGATAGCCGCCACCCTCACCTCATTGGCAAGGTCTTCCGGCAGGAGCTCCACCAGGGCGCGGACGGGTTGGTTGGCCAGGGGGCTTTTTGAACCCAGCCGCCCCAGTCGCAATTGCATGTTATCCGACAGATCGACGGGCATGCCGGTGTCCAGCAGGCGCTCCAGGTCCATGTGCTCATCCTCAGGCGAGAGGGTGATGTTGTGATTTCTGAGGATATGGATGGCTGCCTTGAGATAATCGCCATGATGCGCGGGGGAATCCTCACGGCCCGGCACCTGACCTTCATACAGACTCTTGTACTTCAGTTTGGATGTCAGCAGCACCTCGATGATGTAGCTGATGGAGACGGCCAGGGCCGCGGCCACCAGCAGATGATAACCGCCCGTCATCTCGGTGACCATCAGCAGGGTGGCCATGGGCACCCGCGCCGCGCCAGCGAACACCGCGGCCATGCCCACGACCACAAAGGCCGCGGACGAGAGATGGAAAATCGAGGCCATGACGCCGCCCAGCATGGCGCCCACGAACAGGCCCGGCGCAAAAACGCCGCCCGAGCCGCCCGAAGACACCGTCAGGGACATGGCGATCATCTTGGCAATCACCAGCACGGCCATGGTGGTGAGGGCCATATTGCCATTGATGGCCAACTGAATCCAGCCATAGCCGCCGCCCAGCACCTGGGGCAGCCACAAAGCCATCAGGCCCAACAGCAAGCCGCCGATGGCCGGTTTGATATGCGGGGGAATGGGAATGGCGTGGAACGCGTCTCGCATGTAGTAAAAGATGGAAGGCAGCATCGCGGCCACGACGCCGCCGATCAGGCCCAGCAAAATATACCAAAGATAATCGCTGGCCGCGGGCATGCCCATGGCGGGCACGGTGAACAGAGGATCGAAGCCTACGAACAGGCCGTTGATGGTGTAGGCCACGATGGACGCCAGCAGCACGTAAAGCAAGGCGTACGCCTCAAACTCCATCGTGGAATAAAGCACCTCGATGGCAAAGAAAGCCGTGCCCACGGGGGAGCGAAAGATGGCGGCCAAGCCGGCAGCCATGCCCATCAACACCAGAAGCCGTCGCTCTTCTTCCGGGCGATGGAACACTGTGGCGTAAATGGAGCCGATGCCCGCGCTGAACAGGGCGGTCGGGCCTTCACGACCGGCTGAACCACCCGAGCCGATGGTAATGGCGGAAGCTACGGCCTTCAGGGGCGTGACCCGGGCGCGAATGAATCCTCCAGCAAAATGATACGCTTTGACCGCCGTATCCGTGCCGTGCCCCTCCGCTTCGGGGGCGATGCTATACACCAGCACGCCCGAGATCAGCCCGCCCACGGTGGTGATCACGGGGATGAGCCACAGCCAGTGGGGGCCGATGACTTCCTTGAGCACGCCTCCCTCTTCGGGCAGACCGGGCGGCGAATATTGGGCGAAGCCCAAAAAGATGGCCTGGGCCCAGTGTAGCAAGAGCATGAAGACCTGCGCCGCCAGCGCGCCCACCACGCCCAACATGGCGGCGTCCAGGATCAGTTGGTGCTGTCTCCTTCCTGGCATCTTCCTTCTTCCTCAGCGAACGATGATAACCGGAATCCGGGTCTTTTGCAGCACTTTGTCCAACGGACTGCCCAAAAGCTCATCCAGTAAGGCCAGACGCCGGCGGCGCTCCGTCATCACGATGACATCGACATTTTCCTCTTCGGCCACAGCAACCAGCGCGTCGACCCGGTTTTCGGGGCGGCGCAGGAACCGGTAATGCGCCCGATCCTCCTCGGCGATCCGCGCCAGCACCTGATCCTGCCAATCTTGCGCCTGGGCGTCGCTGGGATCGCCCGCCAGTGCGACGATGACATCCGCATCCAGGTCCCGCTGCAAAATCGTGACGCCGTGGAGCGCGATGAGAGAGCGTTCATCGCCCGTGAAGACGAAAAGCAGACGTTTGGGGCGCTCAGGTGCAATATCGCCTCCGGCAAGAACCGGAACCGTGGCCTTGTGCACCACCTGCCAGAAATGCGCTCCCAGATGCTCGGGCTGGTCCGCATGGCGATTTCCGCGGCGCCCCATGGCAATCATCAGAGCGCCTTGTGACCGGTCCAGGATCAAATCCGCGACGTTGCCCAAAAGCATCTCCGGCTCGAAGGGGACCTGGGCCTCCTCGGCCATGACTTGCACTTGCTCCAACGCCAGCGCCCCCTGCGCTTCCAGCAACGCAATGGGATCATCATCCACCTCGGGGTCCAGTTCAAAAGTCAGCTCAGGACGGACGTCCGTATAAGCGACCAGGGCCAGGGCTTCGTCCACCACATAGAGGGCGTGGACGCCATAGCCCTGCATCTTGGCCAGATGCACCGCGGCCCTGGCGGCGTTTTTCGCCAGATGGGAACCATCGACCGCGACCAGGATCGTACCGGTGATCTCTTCGCGCATAAGTCATCCTCCTATAAATCGACCAGATTTCGTATGACGTTTTCATTATAAGCCCCTTAATCCGCTCCATGCAGTGACCAATGTCACAGCAGGATGAAGTTTCTGAATGCAACATGGGAGGGGCGCGTCGTTTGGCTGGGACGGAGCGATGGGATACAATGAATAGCCCGAAGGTGCTCTCTCTTCGCGGACCGACGCCCATGACCACGAACCCACACCGGATCAACTTCTTCCGCAGTACGCGCATCTTCGCCCATCTGCCCGAGGCCGCCCTGCGGGAGGTCATCGCTGGATTCCGACCTCGCGTCTACGCCCGGCATGAGATTCTGTTTTTGCAGGGCGATGAGGCCAGGAATTTCTACCTGATGTCCGCCGGACGGGTGCGTCTGTATTCTATTTCGGATCAGGGACGGGAATTCACTTTCTTCATCGTGCGCGCCAGGCAGGCGTTCGATCTCCCCTCGGTGTTCGACGGCAAGCCCCATCCTGTCTCCGCCAGCGCCCTGTCCGACACCCGTGTGTACGTGGCGTCGCTGACGCATATCCAGGAGATGGCCGATCGCTATCCCCCTCTCTATCGGGCGTTGGCCCGGCAACTCAGCGCGGCGACCCGCCGCATCGCGGATATCGCCAGCGATCTGGCTCTGACCGACGTGGCCACGCGCCTGGCCCGGTTGCTGCTCGTCTCCTCTCAAAGTCAGGGCGAGCCCACGCCCGAGGGCATTCTGCTCACCCTGGACCTCTCGCACAGCGAGATCGCCACCTTGCTGGGCACGGCACGCGAGGTGGTCAGCCGCACCTTTCGGCACATGGAGCGGGAGGGGTTGGTGTTGCGCACGCGGCGGGGGATTTTGATTCGGGATGAGCTGAAACTGGCGGATATCGCCCACATGCGTAAAAAGTTGTGACGTAAGTCACTGCGAAAGCGGGCGGGGGATGGGATAATGGAAGAAAGCAAACAACGCATGTCCGTTATATTTTCAAGGAGCGGTTCTCCATGTTCAAACATATTCTGGTCCCTGTCGATGGTTCCGATGATGGCTGGGTGGCTCTGGACCAAGCCGTCGAAATCGCCAAAGAGGAGGAGTCCGTCATCCGGGCGCTGTTCGTGGCGGATTCCCGCATCATCGAAGCTCCTTACTGGACCGCGGTCACGCCCGACGATCCCATCCCCTCCGGGGATGAGAAAAGGACGGAGCTGGCCATCGCCATCGGGGAAACGATTGCCGATTTCGGCGCAAAGACCCTGGCCGAGGCCCAGCGTCGCTGCGACGCAGCGCAGGTTGCCTGTGAAGTCCGCTATGAGGTGGGAGCGGTGGTCAATGTTATCCTGGACGCCGCCAGCCATGCGGATTTGCTGGTGCTGGGACGTCACGGACAGGGCGCGGCCTTTGCCGGGCCCCATCTCGGCTCTGTGTTCGAGGCTGTGGTGCGCCATGCTCCCTGCCCGGTGATGGCCACCCAGGCCGAAGTCACGCCCCTGCTCAAAATCCTGGTCGCCTACGACGGCAGCCAACGGGCGCAAGACGCGCTGACCATCGCCGCCAACCTGACCCAATCGCAGAATCGCGATCTCGTGGTGCTGGTGGTCAACGATGGCCATCCCGACATGCTCAACATCTTCGCCCAGGCCAAGGACTGGCTGGACGAACACAATATCCCCGCCAAAACCCTGTTCGAAGAGGGTGAGCCTGCAGAGACCATCCTGCGGGTGGCTCGGGAGGAGGCCGTGTCGCTGATCGTTATCGGCGCGTACGGGCATAGCCGCTTCCTCGAGATATTCTTTGGCAGCACCGTGGATGAGGTCGTGCATCAGGCCATTGTGCCTGTCCTGATCTGTCACTGACGTCATGCTTCTTTCTCCTCCTGTCCCGGCCTCCGGGGGATTTTCGCTCATCGCGGTCATCTTCCGGAGGCTTTTCTGTTGGGTTCTGATACGACGGGGACGGTCGGGAGAAGTGGGGATGTGTGCATCGTAAATTGCCGTCATGTTCTTTAACTGTTTGCGCCATTTTGGGAGGATGCCGTATACTTGGGCTTATATCATCTCTCAACTTACGTCCTTCCATTCGTAACTGCTCACGTAGTGAGGCAAAAACCACGAAGACACGACGACACGAAGGCGCGAAGGGGAAAAGTGGCAGGTGAGAAATTTCGCCGCCGGAAGGACTTGCCACTTGCGACCTGCAAACTTGCAAACCTGCATTGTTTTCGTTCCTTCGAGCCTTCGTGGTAGAACATTTTGTAGGACACCTGTATAGTTACGTTCGTTTTTCTGGAGATAACAGATGCTCGATTCGGAAGGCTCCCCCTTGCCGCCAGCGGAGGAAGTTGCTGATGATCTCGTGCAAATCAATCGCGAGGTCTCCCCTCGAAGCATTATAAGCACGGGATTGGGGATTGCGGTGGGCATGGGGATTATGGCGGTTGTGGGGAGGCTCGCCGTCATATACAATCCAAGGATCACCGCGTGGGGCTATGTGCTGATGATTCTGTTTGTGACGCCTTTTCTGCTGTCGTACACGGAGAGGGTGGAGGCGCTTCCGGGACGGGGCGGGTTGTATGGTCTAGTGCGTCAGCGCTATGGCATTACTTTTTCCTATCTCGTGGGATGGTTGGAGCTGGCCGGGCACGCCGCGATCATCGCCATTCTGGCCAGAGTCATCGCCATGTACGGCATCACTATGTATGAGACGCTCGTGGGCAAGGTGGGGCTCAGCATCTCTATGTTGGCGTTGGGCGCGGTGATCGTCATGGTTCTGTTTCATGTCGCCGATATCCATGGGAGTCGCAAACTCAATGCAACGCTGGCGATTTTGGGGGTGGCGTTTATGGTGATCATTAGCGTCGTCAGCCTGATGCATATCCCAGGTCAACTCAGTGAATTGTCGAATTCCTTGAAAAGCGTCGCTCCATTCAAATTGTCTACGCTGCTTCTCGGCAGTTTTTGGGGTGTTATATTGATCTTCGACATGCGTCATCGCGTGATCAAGGGCGTGCGGAGACCGGTTGCTTGGGCGAGTTGGATTATCATGATCATCGTGGCCGTCTTGGGAGCGCTAGTCACCATCGCTATCGTCCCGGGCGTCGATAATGATTCGATTTCTGGAGTGCTGACCACGAATACATTTTCAGCTTTGGTTTATAAAGGGGATGCGATCTATACGGTTCTCATCGCTCTTTTCAGTTTATTGATCGCGTTGATGGGGTTGAGTCGGGCGTTGACCGCCAGTGCGGATGTAATGTCTCGGATGACGGAAGATGGCTATTTCCCGCCTTCCTTCAATTATCGCGTTCATCGGGCCGTTTTCCCTCCGCTCCTGTTCGTAAGCGTCTTGGCTCTGGCATTGATTTTCTTCGTGGATTCCATCACCATCATGGGGATGGCGGCGGCGTTCCTTTTTGCCGTCACCATTTTGGTCCATGTTCCCGACCTCACAGGTTCGGAATCGTATCTTCCCGACCAACGCCCGATTCGCTTGCCTTTCCATCCTCTGTTTCCCGCCCTGACGGTGGTTGTGGCCACATTGGCAACGTTCAATCTGCCCAGAGATGCGTTGAAATGGTCGGGGTTGTGGTTTATAGTCGGGGTGTTTTTGTTGGTCGTTTATTCCTTCAACAGGGCTATTAAATCCCGGGCCCAACTGAGCATTATTGTCGAAGAAAGGGTCGAGGGCGACACGAAAAAGAGGTCGGGAAAAGAAGCCAGACCGCAGGGTCCCCTGGTGATGGCGCTGGTGCGGAATGCGGATTCCGCACCGATGATGCTTCGTCTGGGCGGCAGGATCGCGAAAAATCTCAAAGGCGCGCTGGTCATCATGCAGATTGCGGAGGTGGCCGAGGGTATTCCCGAGGAAGAGCAACAGAAGCATGGGGCGCAGCTGTGGCGGCAGCTTTCGCAGCGGGTGCAGGAGCTCGGGGGCTCGGTCGAAGGCGTCACCGTCAAACCCATGGTCAGGGTGGCGCAAGATGTGATTCTGGGCGCAATCAATGCGTCCGAGGAGCTGCATCCCCAATATCTGCTTGTCGCCCCGGACTTCATCGCCGATGATCCCGACCGCAATCTGAAGGACTATGACAAGATCCTCCGCAAGTCATCCAGCCACGTCATCTTCCTCAATCGATTCCCCAGGTCGGGTGATTTCAAACATATTGCGGTGCTCATGGATCGAGGGATTCAGGCCCCACTCACCTTGAGTATGGCGAACATGCTGTTGGCCGAAGGGGGCGTGCTGGAAATCGTTCATGTGATCACGCCGGCTGAACTGGAAGATAAAGAGGAGCATAGGCGCGAGCATATCCTTTCCGTTCTGGAAAACGAGGGGATCTCCGAGGACGAGGTCACCATCACGTTCGTGCAGGCCAACGCCATGGAAGATGCGGTGGAGGCCATCGCAAAGTGGGTGGATTTGATTCTGCTGGGAGCGAATAAAAATTTTATGACGCAGCTGCCAACCTTTACCGGGGGCAATGCTTACCTGTTCCAGAATCTGGACGCCCCCATCATCTTGGCGGCGAAGCATGAAAAATTGCGTTTGGGCTGGCTTTCCAACCTTTGGGTCTTCCTGACGGATCCCCTGCCTAAATTGACTCTGGAAGATCGAGAGGAAGCGGCGAGAAACATTATCGCGGGCGCCGATCCCACCATCGATTTCTTCATCCTGATCTTGCTTTCCGCGGGCATCGCCACCTATGGATTGTTGCAGAATAGCGGCGCCGTCATCATTGGCGCTATGCTGGTGGCGCCGCTGATGAGCCCCATCGTCGCCATCGCTATGAGCATGATCCGAGGGGATGTCAGGTATCTGGGGGTGGCGGCCCAGGCCACGGCCCAGGGCGTCCTCCTGGCCATTGCCGTGGGCGCGGCGCTGACGTTCTTCTCGCCCATTAAGGCCCCCACCAATGAGATCATGGGACGCACTCATCCCAACCTGCTCGATCTGAGCATCGCGTTCCTGTCGGGCGCTGCCGGTGCCTACGCTATGTCCCGCAAGAGCATTGCATCAGCGCTTCCTGGCGTCTCCATCGCCGTGGCGTTGGTGCCGCCGTTGGCTGTGGTGGGATATGGATTCGCAGTCGCGGATCTGGATATCGCGTTCGGGGCGCTGCTTCTCTTCTTCACCAATCTGATCGCCATTGTCCTGGCGGCTTCACTGGTCTTCATCGCCCTTGATTTTCTCACCACCGAGAAGCAAACCTGGGGTGAAATCGTGCGCGGCTTGCGGGTGACGGCGGCCTTCGCTATCGTGGTGATGATGATTCTGGGATGGGTGACTTACACCACGGTCACGGAACAGCACAAGTTGACGGCGATCCATCAAGTGTTGGATCAAAAGCTTTACGCTGCCAATTTCAAGCCCCTGGACGTCAAAATCGAACGCAACCGGCATGGCGGTTACGTGATCCAAGGTGCGTTGTTGAGTTACGATCGCTCGCTGACTGCGGAGCAGATGAAGAGGCTGGGCGAGGATCTGGAAAAGGCCGTTGGGGGGCCTGTCACACTTGATATCACGACGATCCCGGCTGCAAGCGAAGGGGTGAGTTTTGAAACGGCTGTGACCACGACGGAAATCGAGGAAGCCGTCCGCTCGATGATCAAGGAACTGCCGGTTGAGGAGATCGTTCTGACTGTCGAGCCTAATCCGGAGCGATACAAGGTGGTTCTGGCGGTGATGGCGTTCAAGCCCAATGCCCTGCCCGCGAAGAAGGTGGACGAGTTGGAGCAGGCGTTATCGGAAAAGTATGACAAACCGGTCGAGATCAATGTCTACGCGATTCCAACAGAGAAGATCGATAGATGACCGTTACAACACAGGAGGTTGATGATGAAATGGCTGTGGATCGGGATAGGCGTGCTGATTCTGGCGGGCCTGGCCCTCTATCTCTGGCCCGCGCCCAAAAAGGATTTCTCCGAACTGGCGGAGAAGGTCGACCCCGCGGTGCGCCAGTCCCTGCTCGATTTCCGGGCGAACCATCCCCCGCAGACCCTGCCCGTGGATGGACAAAACTGGGACTATGTGGCCTTCGGCGACGGGGAGGAGACTATCCTCTTCCTGCATGGCATGACGGGCGCGTACGATATCTGGTGGCAGCAGATGGAGGCCCTGGCGCCCGATTTCCGCGTCATCAGCGTCACCTATCCGCCCGTGGATACGCTGGAGGGGATGAGCAAGGGCGTGGTGGCCGTGTTGGACGCGGAGGGCGTGGCCAAAACCCATGTGGTGGGCACGTCCCTGGGCGGCTATCTCACCCAATACCTGGTGGCGACGCATCCCGACCGGATCAACCGGGCCGTGTTCGGGAACACGTTCCCACCCAACGACCTTTATGCTGAGAAGAACGCCGAACTCATCAAAATCCTGCCCTTCCTCCCCGCCTGGCTGGTGATGAAGACCTTCCGCGGCAATATCGAGAACAGCATCTATCCCGCGTCCGGCTATTCGGAGCTGGTGCTGGCCTATATGCTGGAGCAGACCTACGGGCGCATGAGCAAGGCGCAGGTCGCGGCCCGGGCCAAAGCGGTCATCGAACCCTTCACCCCGCCCCGTCCCGATGAGCTCGGCATTCCCGTCATGATCATCGAGGCGGACAACGATCCCCTGGTGCCCGAGGTCCTGCGCCAGCAGCTCAAGCAGACCTATCCCACCGCCCGAGTCGAAACCCTGCACAACGTCGGGCATTTTCCCTATCTCAACGCGCCCGAGACCTATACCGAACTGCTTCGCTCCTTCTTTCAGGGGTAGCGCGTTGACGCAAGTGGCGAAAAGATCGCTAGGCCCACGTTGGCCGAGTCTGCAACAGGCGTGATGCGAAATCCGTGCCCCGTGAGATCGTCACGCATCACGCATCACTCCTCACGAAATCGGCTTTCCACGCCAAGGTGGTGTGGAGATTTATCGAGATTACGACCTCGGACGCGAAAATCAGCGTTCCATACAGTCACTCAAGGAGAAAAATAGTTATGAAGCCGAAAGCCACGCTTCGATTGCTTCTACTCATGCTGGGCCTGCTGGCCCTGACCGCATTCATCGCCGGATGCGGGGGCCGGGTCGAGGCACAAGCGCCCGCGGCCGTTGCGCTCGATACGGTCTTGCCGCCACAACAGGCCCCCGATTCGGGCCTGGAAGGCGTCGCATGGGCGCTGGTCAGCTATCGCAACGCGGACGGCGACATGACCGACGTCCTGGCCGATTCGCCCATCACCATGACCTTCGAGGACGGCAACGCCAGCGGCAGCGCCGGATGCAACCGCTATTTCGCGGCCTACCAGGTGCAGGACGAGAACCTCACCTTCGGTGACGTGGCCATGACCCGCATGATGTGCCCCGATCCCGTCATGGAACAGGAGCAGGCCTTTAGTCAGGACCTGGCGCAGGTGGCCAGCTTTCAGGTGGCGGAGGGCGAATTGACGCTGCTGGACGCCAACGGCGATCCTATCCTGGTCTTCGCTGCGCCCGTGCAGGCCGTTGGCGCAACGCAGCCTTCGCTGGTGGGGCCGGTGTGGCAGTGGCAGAAGGTTCAATACAGCAATGACGCCGAGATCACCGTGGACGATCCCTCGAAATATACAATTCAGTTCGACGAGGATGGCTCGGTGACCGTGAAGGCTGACTGCAAGACCGCCGTCGGCGAATACACGGACGACAACGGCGTCCTCACCATCAATCTGGGGCCTACCACCTTGCAATACTGCGGCGACGACTCGCTTTCCGACAAATTCCTCACGGAACTGGGGAATGTGGCGGGTTACGTATTCGATGGGGATCGCCTGGTGCTCAACCTGAAGATGGACGGCGGGAATCTTTACTTCCTGCCCGAACAGCCCGCGACCGGGCCGCAGCCCACGGAGACGCCTCAACCCGAACCAACCGCAGCTCCCGAGCCCACGGTCACGCCCGCGGCCGGGCCCGCCCCCTCCGACGAGATGAAAGCCTTCGCGGGCGAGTACAAAGTCATCGTCCCTCCGGCCGAGGCGGATGGCATGATCATCGTCATCACCCTGAATCTGAACGAGGATGGAAGCCTCACGCTGGATATCGATGATCTGGGCGCGGGTGAGAGCGAAAGCTATGAGGGAGCCTGGACCGCAGCCGATGGCGTCGTTACCGCGTCGGTGGAGGTGGATGGCAAGACCGAAATCTTCACGATGACCGTGGACGAGGACGGCAACCTGGTCGTCAAGGGCGAGGACTTCGCGCTCACCCATATCGACCAGGATATTCCCCTGCACAAACAGCTTCCCATCCCGGTGGATCTCTCCCAAAAAGCCTACGTCACCCTGGACATTCAGGCGGGCAATCCCCTGGATCCCTTCATCGTCAGCGTCAACGGCGGCGGCTCCCTGGATGCGTCCGCGTTGGGAGGCGATTGTCGGGGCTATGTGAATATCCAGCCCGTGGCCCGCATCAACTGGCAGGGCGAGGCGGAGATGTCCCGCGTTTTCTTCTACAGCGACCACGACCCCACCCTCATCGTGCAGTCGCCCGACGGCGAGTTCCACTGCAACGACGACGCCAACGTCCTCCTGCTGGACCCGAGCATCACCTTCCAGAATCCGGAGCCAGGCGTCTACAATATCTGGGTGGGCAGCTACTATCCCGACCAGCTCATTCCGGGCGTGCTGGTGGTGACCACCCGCGAGGATGTGCGGGTGGAGACCTTCACCCTGGACGGACTGATCAAGCGCGGGCCCATTGCCGCCGTAACGGAGGCTCCCGGCGGCCGGGCTGTTCAGGAGCTGGTGGACGCCATCACGAACCAGAAGAAGGACGTGAAGACCCTGAAGCCCGACAAGGCCATCACCACCCGCGTCACCGCGAACGGCGACATTCCCGCGTTCGAGTTCGATATCGAAGGGCAGATCTGCAACGGGTTCATCAAGGGGACGCCCGATCTGGCCTTCGATTGGAAAGGCGATGCGGATCAACTCAACGTCTTCTTCGAGGGCGACGGCGACAGCACCCTGTTGGTGGTCACGCCCGAGGGTCGGGTGTTGTGCAATGATGACGCTTCGGCCGAGAACATGAATCCCCTGGTCACCCTCGACAGCCCCGAAACGGGACGGTACGCGGTGTTCGTCGGCCGGGTCAGCCCCGAAGCGCCCGTGAAGGGCAAGCTGACGGTGACCACCGAGGCCGACGCCGGGCCGGAAGCGAGCGCGAAAGAGTGACGCCATCATCCCCTCGCATCCGACCTTCGTTTTGTTCCCCATCCATGAAGCTGATCCCAAATACAATGGAGCATAAGCCATGAAACGCATCCTGATCTTCTCTGCCATCCTGCTGGTTGCGGCCCTGCTGGTCATCGTTGGAGCGACCACCCTGGCCGCGCCCAACGCCCAAACCGCGAATCAATGGCGGATGGATTTCTATCCCAACACCGATTGGGCCGGATACCCCGTCTACACCCAATACAGCACCCATCTCAACTACAACTGGGGCGAGGGCGCGCCCGGCCCGAACTTGCCCTCGGCCAACTGGACCATGCGGGCCACGCTGAACACCTATTTCTACGGCGGCCAATATCAGTTCCAGATCCTGGCGGATGACGAATTCGTGTTCATGATCGACGATATTATCTACATGAACACCATCGGCCAGGGGCTCAGCGGCAAGACTGTGGTCTTCTCCGTGCCCGTCTCGCAGGGTTACCACACCGTGCGGGTCGATTTCCGGCAATACACGGGCACCGGCTACCTGCTCAGCAGTTGGGACTATCTCAAGCCGGGTTATCCCACGCCCGCGCCGCCCGACCGGCCTCTGCCCGCGCCCCTGCCGCCCCAATCCGCCACCAGCGTGCAGACGAAATACGGCGACTTCACCCCTTGCATCGAACAAGGGCTGCACCAGTCCAAGTGCTTCCACTCCGACGGCGCCTGGGATTCCCCCAATGTGGGTTCCATCGAGCTGGAACCGCCCATCACCATCTGGGGCAACTGCGAGCCCCCCGATTCCGACGTGGTGTGGACGGTGGACACGACCACCGACCCCATGATCACCAAGGAATTCCGCTGCTCCAAGACCCTGGCGGGCTGGTTCCCGCATTGACGAGGGTTCCCAATAGCGTTAGCGCTGATTGCAAAAGGATCGTCAGGACAACGTTGGGCGAGTCTGCAACGGACGTAATGCGTGATGCGTAATCCATGACGGCCTTACGCATCACGCATTACGCATTACGTGCTTGGCTTCCCGCGCCGCCCTGGCCGCGAGGCGTTTTCATTGGTATCGACGAGCCGCTGCTCGGGTCGCCATGCAGCTCAGGCGTCGGCCGGCGCGGTTGGGATGGGTTCGATGAGGATGTCGTCGAAGGGGCGGGGTTGCTGCACCCGCACCTGCCGTTGTTTGATGAGCTCCAGCACCGCCAGGAAAGTGACGATGATCTCCATGCGCCCGCGAGCCTGACGCAGCACCTGTTTGAAGCGCAGGGGGCGGCCCGACCGCAGGCGCTGACTCAGTTCCTGCAGCTTTTCCTCGATGGTCACCTCCAGGGGGGCGATGCTGTGGATGGGAGGCTCGGGCGGGTTCAGCTCCTCCAGCACGTCGTAGAGGGCGTCCAGCAGCGCGTCCACACTGAGACCCTCCGGGTCCAGGCGCTTCTCCAGGGTGGGGGGAGGGGCCAGACGCACGAAGGTGCGCCATCCCCGGGCTTCCAGCTCCTTCAGAAAGGCGGCCTTCTCTTTGAATCGCTTGTATTCGCGCAACTGCCGGGCCAGGGCCTCGCCCGGGTCCTCCTCGTCCTCATCCTCCTCGGGCTCGGGTCGGGGCAGCAGGGCGATGGATTTGATATAGAGCAGCCGCGCGGCCATGACCAGGAATTCGGCGATGTCGTCGGGCCGCACCTGCTCCAGTTCGGCCATGTAGTCCAGGTATTGGCGGGTGACCTTGGCGAGGCTGATGGCCGTGATGGGCAACTCTTCCCGCTCGATCAGATGCAGGAGCAGGTCCATGGGGCCTTCGAAGGCCTCCAGGTGGATGATATAGTTTTCGTTGGATTTGAGTCGGAAGGGCGCAGGCATAGACGGTGCGGTGAAGCTGAGAAATGGCTGGTGTAGACTGGAGATTATACGCTTTGACATGCCCCCCGCGCAATTTGAACTTGCGCTCGTTGCAGATGGACCTGTTGCCATCCATCGAGCTGGATGCTATACTCTTGACATTCGTCAAATCATGTTATTCTTTAGTTTCCGCTAAATGCGAACGTGACAAAAGCGGCTGAATGGTACATCCTTAATGAGAGCCTTTTCCGGAGACACTCATAAGGAGCAAACCATGTCAACCGCTGTACAAACCATGATACACGTA
>JALXCB010000004.1 GCA_026991225.1 Anaerolineae bacterium
TGAAGCGCTTGCTCTTCTTCAATTGTTAATTGTATTGGATACTTAGGCTTGGGACCTCGCATTGTTCACCTCCTTGCCCAAGTATACCAAAACTCGGAACTTATTTACAAAAAGCTGTACTAAGAACACTAAGACACAAAGGCACAAAGGGAGATTTATACATTTTTTCTTCGTGTTCTTAGTGCCTTTGTGCCTTTTGTGGTTTGTTAACCGGGGTACGTTAACAGTTACCTTGAATCTGCAGAAGAGCTTTTAGCCGTCTCACCGCCCGCTAAAGTTGTAAACGGCAGGTTGCAGGCGAACTTGCAACTCGCCGCCCGCAACCTGCCGCCTCACACCAACGCGAAAGGGAATCAGCCGCCCAACTCCTTCAAGGCGTCGGCCAGCGCGGTCTCATACAGATTGACGCCCTCGTCCAGCAGCTCTTCGGGGATATTCAGCGCCGGGATGAAGCGCAGACTGTTGGCGCCGCAGCCCAGGATAAGCAAGCCGTGCTCGAAGGCTTTTTCCACAATCCGATTGCGCAGTTCGGGCCAGGGCTCCTTGCTGACGGGGTCTTTCACAAATTCCACGCCCACCATCAGGCCCTTGCCCCGCACATCGCCCATGACGGGGTAACGCTCCGCCATCTCGCGCAGGCGGGATTTGAGATACGCGCCGCTGCGCGCAGCCATCTCCACGAACCCACCCTCCAGCAGGTCCAGGGTGGCCAGGGCCGCGGCGCAGCTCACTGGGTTGCCGCCAAAAGTGCTGGCATGGCTGCCCGGAGGCCAGCTCATGATGTCGGCCCGGGCCACCATCGCCCCCAGAGGCATGCCGCTGGCGATGCCCTTGGCCATGGCCATGATGTCGGGCTCCACGCCCCAATGCTCGGCCGCGAACATCTTGCCTGTGCGCCCGAAACCGGTCTGCACCTCATCGAAGATGAGCAGGATGCCGTGCTTGTCGGCCAGTTCGCGCAGGCCGGGCAGGAAATTATCGGGTGGGACGATATAGCCGCCCTCGCCCTGGATGGGCTCGACGATGATGGCCGCCACCTCATCGGGCGGGGTCGTGGTCTTGAACAGATGATTTTCGATATAGTTCAACGCGGCCTCGCCCGGATCCTCGCCGGGGAAGGGATTGCGGTAGGGGTTGGGATAGAAGGCGTGAGACACGCCCGGCAGCAGGGGTGCGAATCCGTTGCGCTGGACGGTCTTGGACGCGGTCAGGGAGAGGGCGCCGAAGGTGCGGCCATGAAACGCTTTGTAGAAAGCGATGAAGCGCGGGCGTTTCGTGTACCATCGGGCCAGCTTCAGCGCAGCTTCCACCGCCTCTGCGCCCGAATTGCCAAAGAAGACTTTCGTCGGCCCGGAGATGGGGACAATCTTGTTCAGCCGCTCGGCCAGCTCGATCTGCGGCGCATAATAGAAATCCGTGCCCGACATATGCAGAAACGCGTCCGCCTGCTTCTTGATGGCCTCCACCACATGGGGATGGCTGTGCCCAGTATTCGTCACCGCGATGCCCGTAGCAAAGTCGATGAACCGATTTCCATCCACATCCCACACTTCCGAGCCTCGCCCCTTCGCCATAACAAAGGGATAACTGCGGGTGTAGGAAGGGGAAATGTTCTCCGCATCACGAGTGATGAGTTCCTCGGCAAGGGACCGGGTCTTGGTGGTCATGAATATCATCCTCCTTGATGATGGTATGATGCGATTATAGGGTCTCAATACACGTGCTACTATTGTACCCCATCTCTCGATCCAAAGAGAATCAGGCAGGCTGCGCAGCGGCGGATTGCCAGAAATGCGCATTAAAGGCTGTTATGCACTTTGGCTTCGTCAAAGCTCAGAATCATCGTATTGGGGATTGGAACTCACCGCTGATTACCCGGATGCAACGGATTTCCGCGGATTTTTCAAAAGGATGCTATCCTTTTTCAGTGAAAATCCGCGCTGATCTGTCGCATCAGCGTCTTCCGCGGCGAATTGAGCCGCACACGATGTGACACACAGCGTTCAATCGGCGAGAAGTTCATAACAGCGACACGAGCAATAGCTTGCCGATACCGATGAAAATGCCTCGCGGCCAGGTTGGCGCGGGAAGCCAAGCACGTGATGCGTAACGATCTCACGTTTCACGTTTTCACGCATCACGCCCGTTGTCGCCTCGGCCAATCTTGGCTTGGCGATCCTTTCTCAACCAACGACAACACTATTTTCGGAACAGACTCTAGGGCCCGGCGATCTGAATCCGCCCGATGGCCGCGCCCGGCTCCAGCGCCCGGATAACGAACCGGGCCGAGGGCGCGTCCAGCCTCACGACCGCGGTGGCGGGCTCCCCCCGGCCGCGCAGCGCCACCCGGCCCGCGTCGTCCTCCACCTGCCAGGCCGCCTCGCTGCCCGCCGCGGGCGCGATGGTCAGGGCGTAGTCGCCCGGCTGGGGGACGTGGAGGACGAAGAAGGCGGTTTCATTCACCGCGCGGGCCGGGCCCGGCCGCAGCGGCCCGAAATCCCAGCCGATCTCCACGAAGGGCCGGGGCGTCTGGGGCGGCGGCGGAGCCTCGTACACGGTGAGGCGGTCGTCCTGGTGGATGGGCGTCTGGCCCTGGAAGATGGTCTGGGCCAGGGATTCGGTGTAGTCCCTGGTGGGGCCGGGCGGCATCTTGTAGCGGTCCAGTACGACCCAGCGGATGTCCATGAACTGAAAGATGGTCGGGGTCCAGGCCGCGGGATCATCCACCCGGTTGATGTCCTCGGCCAGATGACGGAAGCGGTTGATGACGGGAACGCGTCCGGGCAGGGTGCGGGGGTCGGTGCGGGTGATGTAGGCCGCGGTCAGGGGTTTGCCGTGGACGGTCTGGTAGAGGAGGTAGCCGGGCCGGTCCCAGTTCATGGGCAGGTTCATCACCGCGCCCGAGTGGGGGTCTGCGGCCAGCGCTCGGTAGAAGTCGGGCGTGTCGGGCGGGCTGAGGGGATAGGGAGCGGGTGAGAAATCGATGAGGACGAGCAGGATCAAACTTCCGCCCAACGTCATCGCCCATCTCCGCGTCGTCACCCGCTCGACCAGCGCATACAGGCCCCCGCCCGCAAGCGCGCCCACGGCCAGCATGACCAGCAGATCGTAGCGGGCCACGGTGCGGGCGATCTCCACGAAGGGCAGCTTGAGAACCAGCGCATAGGGCAGGGGGACGCCGGTGATCCGACCATAGAGATGGAGGACCGGGCCCAGGGCGAAGAGGGCGAACACGCCCGCGGCCAGGGCCCAGAATCCCAGCCTTCCCCGCCATCGCCACAGCCCGGCCAGCGCCAGCAGTCCGGCGACAAGCCCTACATAGAGCGTGTTTTCCGAGGAGCTGGCCGTCAGGGGCCGCCGCAGCCGTGCGGCCCAATCTCCCCACAGGCTGTGTTGGCCCGATGGCAGGAGAAAGCCCAGGGGGTCGCCGCTGAGTTCGACGATCTGGCCCGGCGGCGGCTTCATGAAGTCGTAGCGCAGGCTCTCGACCACCATGGGCATGAGCAGGGGCAGGGTGATCAGCAGCGTCAACCCGAAGATGAGCGCTGTGGTCAACAGTTGCCGCCACCCCAACCGTCGCAGGATGAGCAACCAGACCAGAGTGACCAGCGTAAACAAGCCTAGATAGAGGGCGAAATACCAGTCGCACAGCGCCGCCAAAACCAGAAACAGCGCCGCCAACAACGCCTCGCGCCAGCGGACGATTCCCCTTTTTCCCCTTTGCGTCTTGGTGTCTTGGCGTGAGGCCCCTTCCAGCGCCCGCAGCAGATAGAGGACGAAGAAGGGGATGAACTCCAGGCTGAAGACCTGCATGTGGCCCAGCAGGTGGGCGAAGTGGAAGGGGGAGAAGGTGTAGACCGCGCCCGCCAGGAAAGCGGCCAGTTGCAGGCCCAGGCCGGGCCGCGCCCCCGCCCGTCGCAGCGCATCCAACCCCAGCAGATAGGCCCCGAATCCCGCCGCGGTAAAGCTGAACAGCACGACTCCGTTATAGGCCCAAAACAGCCCGCCCGCGAGCTGCACGGGCAGAAAGGTCAGGCCGTTGAAGATGTTGAGGGTCTGGAACCACAGGCTGACGCCGGTGGGGTGATAGAGCAGATTCGTAAAGTAGGGGGACGCGTGCTGTTCCAGGAGCGCCACCTTCACCCACCACAGGTTCCAGAAATTCTGCCAGCCGTCAAAGCTGTCACCCGGGATGGCGTCCCCCAGATGCCGGGCCAGAGGCCATGTCTGCGCCAGGGTGAGGAAGAGGTAGGCGCTGAGGATGGCGAGAGGGCGCGTTCGCGAAAGGGCGAGGGGGCGAGGAGGCGAAGAGCGCATGGAATTGTCAATGGCTAATTGTCAATGGCCAATGGTCAATGAGACGACCGCACGACTGCACGACTGCACGACTGCACGACCAGACGACTGCACGACTGCGCGACTGCGCGACCGCACGACTACATCCCCAACCGCTCGACCACGATGGCCCACGCTTTCTCTTTGGCCTCGTCCCCGCGGGCGATAAGGGCTTTCATCTCCGCGGTCTGCGCGGCCACGAAGCCTTCATCCCTGATGGCGTTCAGGTTGATTTGGACGTTCAGGGCTGCGATCATCATGCCTGCATGGGCGCTGAGCACGCCCGCGCCACCATCGCTGACCACATTGGGGTTGCCCTTGCTCACCACCTCCGGAGCCAGCTCCAGCACAGCCACGCAGTTGCGCAGCGTCTCCATGGGCGTGCGGGTGGCCTCCTTCAGCCCGGCTTGAATGGCGGCGCTGCGCGCGGCCTTCTGTTCGGGCGTCTTCTTGGGCAGCCGATAGGCGTCCATGACGCTGTCGAAGGCGTGCGCATCCTCCTCGATAAGGTCCATCAACCGGTCGCGCAGACGCAGGGCCTTGTCCAGCGCCATCTGCATGTCGGCCTCCACATCGGCGTATTTCTTGCGGCCAATGGTGAGATTGCAGACCATGGCCAACAGGGCCGCGCCCTGCGCGCCCGACAGGCCCGCGGCCGAGCCGCCTCCGGGCGTGGCGCTTCCCTGGGAAAGCTCATACAGGAATCCTCGAACAGGCAATGTGATTAGCATGATTCAATGTCCTTTGGGGATGGATGGCATGGACGGACAAGGAAGCCCGGAACTGGTTTCCAGGTTTGACAGTTTACCAGTCTACGGGTTTCACGGGTTCCTGAAAAATAGTTGCAATTGGGCGAAAATCCTCCTATCGAGGGAGCGTCCTAAAATTTTGGCAAATCGCGTTGTCATCAGGAATTCGGTCATGCGGGCCCCCACCCGGCACTGAAGCGTCGGGCTACAAAACAACGCCGGGTGAACCCGGCTTTTGACGCGTGCCAGCTTGAAAGCTTCCTTGAGGGAGCGTCGTTTCCAGCCTGGAGGTTCACCTCCGGAGCGTCAGACGCAACGCGCCAATAATTGGGGACACCTCCTCCTCTCGATGGCATTATAACAGTTTCGGGAAAAAATGGTATAATGTTTTCCATAATATCAATTGGTGCATTCCCCCACTCCCCCCTCTAACAAGGAAGTTTATCATGAGCGACGATCGTCCCCACAACGACCCAATGCCCGAGGAGGACTGGCAGGATTCGACAGCGTTCGAGGAAGAGGCCGTTTATCACACTGGCGACGCAATGGATGACTGGGAAGATGATATGATAATTGACGATTCCATGGATGAGCCGTACGAGGATGAAGTCGAGGATTTGGACGCGTCCATCTACGAGCCGCCCGAGCCGCCCATCACCGATGCGGAATTCGAGACGGAGGAGCCGCCGGAGGAGGAGGATGACGACAACTGGTTCAAACGGAACTGGCGCGCCATCGTCCTGGCCGCCCTGGTGATCGTCGTCCTGGCGCTGGTAGCCCGAGCATTGACAGGACGCAAAGAAAAACCAACGCCCCCCCCCATGCCCACGGCGACCTTCGCTCCCCTGCCCACCTTCACGCCCACCGCTGCGGCCGAGGCCACGGGCACGCCTCCGGGCAATGTGCTGGCCTCCAGTCCTTTGGAGACGACGCCTCCGGCGCAACCCACCCAGCCGCCTGTCGCCACGCAGCCGCCGCCTCCGGCGTCGGGAGGAAACGAGATCGCGATCGGCATGACCGTCGTCGTGACGGGCACGGGCAAGGACCGGCTCTCCCTGCGCGAAAAACCGTCCACGAAATCCGCGCGGGTGAAGCTGATCAAGGACGGCGTGAAACTCACCATCCTCGCCGGGCCCAAGGAAAATGACGGCTTCACCTGGTGGAAGGTGCGCACGCCCAAAGGCATCGAAGGCTGGGCCGTGGCAAACTATCTCAAACCCATGCAATAAAGTTATCAGTTTACTGATTACTGCTCACTGACTCATGGCTCCTCCCGACGTTGTCAAACGCGTCGAGCAGCTCCGACGCCTGATCAACTACCACAACTACCGCTACTACGTCCTCGCCCAGCCCGAGATATCAGATGAGGAGTATGACCTTCTCTTTCGGGAGCTGAAACAGATCGAGGAGCAATATCCCGAACTGATCACGCCCGATTCGCCCACCCAACGCGTGGGCGCGCCCCCGGCAGAGGGCTTCGCCAAGGTGCGGCATCCCAAACCCATGCTGTCGCTGGGCAATGTGACCAGCCCGGAGGAGCTGTGGGCCTGGCGGGAGCGCTTCATGAAGCTCCTGCCCGAGGGAACCCACGTGAGCTACGTGGTCGAGCCCAAGATCGACGGCCTCACCGTGGTGCTGCACTACGAGAACGGCGTCTTCACCCTGGGCGCGACCCGCGGCGACGGCTACGTGGGCGAGGATATCACCAACAACCTGCGCACCATCCGCAGCCTGCCCCTGCGCATCCCCCTCGCGCCCGACGGCCCGCCTGCGCCCGCCCGCCTGGTCGTGCGCGGGGAGGCCTACATCAGCAAGGCGGAATTCGAGCGTTTTCGCAAGGAGCAGGAGAAGCTGGGGCACAAGTTCACCAGCCCCCGCAACACGGCAGCGGGGGCCCTGCGCAATCTCGATCCCAAAGTGGCCGCGTCCCGCCCGCTGGACGTCTATCTCTACCACATCGTGGTCATCGAAGGCGCAGAGTCGCCGCCAGCCACCCAATGGGAGGTGCTGCACTATCTGCGGGATTTGGGCTTCCCCGTGGCCCTGGCCTGGTGCCGAACCTTCGACGACAGCGAATTCGACGCCCTGGCCGACTATTGCGTGAACTGGGTCAACGAGAAAGACAGGCTGCCCTTCGAGGTGGACGGGCTGGTCATCAAGATCAACGAGCTGGCTTTGCACGATGTTTTGGGCTTTGTAGGACGCGATCCACGCTGGGCCATCGCCTACAAATACCCGGCGGAGCAGGCCATTACCCGCCTGCTGGACATCGTGGTGGAAGTGGGACGCACCGGCGTGCTCACCCCGCGCGCGGTGCTGGAGCCAGTCTTCCTGGCCGGAGCCACCATCAGCTCCGCCACCCTGCACAACGAAGATTACATCATCGAGAAAGATATCCGCATCGGCGACATGGTCATCGTCCGCCGCGCGGGCGAGGTCATCCCCCAGGTGTTGGGCCCGGTCAAAGAACTGCGCACGGGCCAGGAGAAGGTCTGGCGCATGCCCAAGACCTGCCCCTCCTGCGGCGAGCCCGTGGTACGCTATCCGGGCGAGGTGGCCTATTACTGCGAGAACACGGCCTGCCCGGCTCAGCTCGTGCGCCGGGTGGAGTATTTCGCCTCTCGCCCGGCCATGGATATCGAAGGCTTCGGGCCCAAACAGGCCAAACTCTTCTGCGAAAAGGGCTTCATCAAGGAGATCGCGGACATCTACACCCTGAAGGATCATCGGGAGGAGCTGCTGGCCCTGGAGGGCTACGGCGAGAAGAAGGTGTCCAACCTCCTCAACGCCATCGAAGCCTCCAAACAGCAGCCCGCCACCCGCGTCCTTACCGCGGTGGGCATCCGCTTCGTGGGCCCCATCACCGCCCAACTCCTGCTGGACCACTTCCGCTCCATCGACGCCCTGGCCCAGGCCAGTGAGGAGGATCTGGCCGCCATCGAGGGCGTGGGCCCGCGCATCGCCCAATCGGTGCGGGCGTGGTTCTCCCACCCCGCCAACCAGCGCACCATCGCCCGCCTCAAATCCTACGGCCTGCAGATGGCCCTGCCCGAGAAGGAAAAGCCCGAACCCGAGGCCCTGCCCCTGGCGGGCATGACCTTCGTGATCACGGGGACGCTGCCTTCGTGGACGCGGGAGGAGGCCAAAGCCATCATCCAGCGCTACGGCGGCAAGGTCACCAACTCCGTCTCCCGCCGCACCACCTATCTGCTGGTGGGCGACAACCCCGGCTCCAAACTGCAAAAAGCGCAGCAATTGGGCGTCCCCACTATCACCGAGGAGGAGTTGCGGGCGATGATCGGGTTGTAAGCTGACGAAAGATTCACCGACTCATTCCAGAAATCGAACTCAAAAACAGGATCATGAAGACAATACCTTCGCCAATCAGGCAGCTCTGGCCCGTGGGGGCTGATTATGGACGCTGCCTAATCGAGCGATAAGGCGAGTGATGCGTTGGAATAAAATAGGCTCTGGTTTTTGCGGAAGCAATTTCAATGTTTCCGAGGCGTAGAGTTGTGCGGGTACGGAAACTCATCGCCTCAGGGAAAGACCCGGTCTTGCGCTATGGCAATTACGGCGCCGAGGCCATTGCGGCGGAGCTACGGCGAGCGGGCATGGAGCCCCCCAGTCACGCCATCATTTACCAAATTTTGCATCGACATGGACTGGTTGAGCCAAGACCGAAACGGCGTCACCGTCAGCGATTACCCAAAGATTATCCTTGGCCTTCCCTCTCGGCAGAGGGACACTGCATGTCATGGATTTCATGATGCGCACGTTGCCCGGCGGTCAACGCTTCTATTGGCTCTATCTTGCCATCTTGCAGGCTAAAACGCGAGACCAGGTCAGCGCCTTCTTCGTGGCGGCCTGGCAAGCCATCGGCCTCCCACATGTGTTGCAGGTGGATAATGACAATGTCTGGCGTGGCAGCAGCTCTGCGCCTTATACCTTTAGCTTCCTGGTGCGGCTTTGGCCCTTGCTGGGCGTGCAGGTCATCTTCATCCCTCCCTACACCCCGCAAGCCAACACCTGAATTGAAAGCTTCAATCACCTGTGGGATCGCAATTTCTGGCAACGCACTCGCTTCCAATCCCTGGAAGAAGTCCAACAAAACCTCCCCTATTTCCAATACCTTCGCCAAAAAATAGGAAAAAAGCGAGTGGGTGAATAGAATGAGAGAAATCACGACCAAATGGTTTCTCTCCACCATTCACACCACTCATGCCAAAGATTACCACACTTTTAGCCATTTT
>JALXCB010000005.1 GCA_026991225.1 Anaerolineae bacterium
CGAGAGTGGCGTGGGGGTGGGAGGGGTTGGTCGACATAAAGGGGACGAGATTGAGAGGGATGAGAGGAGTAGCAGTAATCAGTTATGTCAAAAGGTTGGTATCGGTGGGAGATTGAGAGATTGAGAAATTTTAGCAGGGCTGGATGGGCCTGGCAAGCCGGGAGTAAGGACGCGTGGAGTAAAATTCACAGAATTTCGCACATTATCCCACATTATCCCACAGTTTTCCCACACAATTACCTTCAATCATATCCTTTATGTCGAGAAAATGGCTCAGGGACGGTTAATAAAAGACATAATATATCTAGTGATCACTTAATTGGCGCATAATTATTCGACATAACCCCACAGGTGCAACACTCATTTCCCACACTCGCCTTTCAGTCATGCTGGTTGCAATTTCAGCACGCGAGCACCTCACAGTGCCAGCAGCATGTGCAAGGCGGCAGCCTCGATCTCTCCCGCCGCCTGCCAGCTCACGGGTTGAAATTTGCCGTTTATGTCAAATGTCCATGCGTCCCCCACCCTGCGCAGGGCTCCCACGCCTGGATCGGCCAGGGGAATGACGGGCGCGACAGGTTGGCGGCCCTCGTTGAAGAGGATGAGCAGCATTTCATCCTCTGCTCCCCCACCCCAAGCAAATAATCCCAAACTTCTTTGTTGTTTATGTTAAACTTTGGCAGGGCAGAGAGGCTCTACCAGGATGCGTAATGGAAGGGCCATAACCCCCGGCTGGCGTGGTTGAACACGCCAGCCGGGATGACGCGCATGTTGCGGGCGTGGGCCGCGTGCAGTGGCTCGCGCAGGGCCTCGTTGCCGCCCAGCAACGGGTCCCCCGATAGTAATCATACGTGTGGCAGCGGTGGTTGCTGGCCGACATGAAGATGGGGTTCAAGTAGATGGCGGTGACCCCAAGCCCTTGTAGATGGTCGAGATGCTCCACCACGCCCGATAGGTCGCCGCCCTGAAAGCCGTGGCGCGTGGGCGAGCTGCCCCAGGGTTGCAGGTTGTGCGGTTTGGGAACCCGGTCGCTGCGGGCGAAGCGGTCGGGGAAGATCTGGTAGAAGATGGCGTCGGCCACCCAGTCGGGGGATGAGGGGAAGGTGTGGGGTGCGGAATGGGGCGGCATCTTGAAAGACATGGGCGCGAAAGAACAGTAATCAGTGCTTTCTCTGCGAACTCTGCGTTCCTGCTTACTGGCATGCGTTCCCTTTACGCAACGCGTTCATACGGCTCGAAGCGCCCGACCAGGGTGACGGGCAGACGCCCGCGAATGCGCACCCCATCTCCCCGGTGTTCGATGGCCTCGACCACGCCATAGGTGTGGAACATGTCCACAAGGTCGCCCTTGTCGTAGGGGATGAAAACCTCGACGGGGGTCATGCGGGCGATGAGCTCGGCCTCGATGCGGGCCAGGAGCGCGTCCAGGCCCCAGCCTTTGAGCGCGGAGATGGCGACCGCGTCGGGATAATCCCCCCGCAGTTCGGGGGGAAGCTGGCGGTCGGGCAGGAGGTCGATCTTGTTGAAGGCGACGACCACGGGAATGTGGGCTGCGCCCAGGTCGTCCAGAACCTCCTCCACGGTCAGGGCCTGCTCCAACGCGTTGGGATGGGAGGCGTCCACCACGTGCAGGATGAGATCGGCCTCCAGGATTTCCTCCAGCGTGGCCCGGAACGCAGCCACCAGGTCGGTGGGCAGCTTTTGGATGAAGCCCACCGTATCGGTGATGAGGGCTTCCCGGCCCGAGGGCAGGGTCATCTTGCGGGTGGTGGGGTCCAGGGTGGCGAAGAGTTTGTCTTCGGCCCGCACCTGCGCCGGGGTGAGGGCGTTGATCAGGGTGGATTTCCCCGCGTTGGTATACCCCACCAGGGCCGCCAAGGGCAGATGGGACTGGCGGCGTCGGGCCCGATAGCGCTCGCGGTGCGCCCGCACCTCTTCCAGCTCCCGCTTGAGCTGTGCGATCTTGCGGCTGATCTCGCGGCGGTCGATCTCGATCTGCGTCTCGCCCGGCCCGCGCACGCCCACGCCGCCGGTGGCTCCGCCCGCGCGGCCGCCCGCCTGCCGGGCCAGGTGCGTCCAGGCGCGGGTGAGCCGGGGCAGCCGGTATTCGTATTGGGCCAGCTCCACCTGCAACGCGCCCTCTTTGGTATGCGCGTGTTGGGCGAAGATATCGAGGATGAGCGCGGTGCGGTCGAGGACCTTGACGTTTTCGTCGTCGATGGCCTTCTCGATCTCCCGCTGCTGGCGGGGGCTGAGCTCTTCGTCGAAGATGACCACCTGGATATCCTCGGCCTTCACCCGCTGCACCAGCTCCTCCAGCTTGCCCTTGCCGATGAGGGTGGCGGGGTTGGGGCGCTCCAGGGTTTGCGTCATGCGTCCGACCACGGTCACGCCCGCGGTCTCGGCCAAGCGCTCCAGCTCATCCAGGCTGTCTTCCAGGGAGAAGAGCGCGGGCTGGCCCTTGAACGCGACGCCCACCAGCAGCCCGCGTTCGATGACAGGTTGGAGTTGGATAGGGGGTCGGGTCATTTGGTTCGCTTTGAGAAAGGATCAGGGAACGCAGATGACGCAGATTGAAGCGGATGAACGCAGATAGAAAAAATCTGCGACAATCTGCGATGCGAAGCATCCGCGTCATCAGCGTTCTCTTTCAGTCGTGGTGACGAGTGCTGGCTGGCTATTTCAACGCCGGGGCGATGGTGAGGAAACGCCCGTCCTCCAGATAGAATTCGAGGAGTGCGCCCACGTTTTGCAGGGAGGCCGCGTCCAGGCGGTTGCAGTCGTCCTCAGTGGTGCGGAAGTAGGGATAGTCGGGCTGGAGGATGGCGGCCGAGGGGACGCCCGCTTTCAGGAAGATTGTGTGGGCGTCGTCGATGGCCGGGCCCAGGTCGTCCACGAAGACTCCGGCCAGTTCCAGCTTCTCGGCCACGGCCCAAAGCTGGTCTTGCAGCAGGTCGGTGGCGTTGGGGAGCTTGGTAAAGCGGGCGTTTTCGCCGCCCACCAGGTTGAGATAGATGAAGGCGTCGGGGTGGACGGCTTCGGCGAGTTTTGCCGCGCCCACGCCCGTCTCCCAGCCGGGCAGTCCGCCGTTGGCCTCGCCATCGAGGAAGACCAGCCACACCTGGTGCTGAAGCCGATCCCGATCCAGCGCCCGGGCCAGCTCCAGCAGCGCTCCCACGCCCGAAGCGCCGTCGTTGGCTCCGGGCGAAGGTTCGGCCCGCTCATCCAGATCGGGGTCGCGGTCGGAGCGGAAGCGGGTGTCGTAGTGCGTGGCGATGACCAGCAGCGGGCCATCTTCCCCGGTCATGGCCACGATATTGCGCAGGGGAACGCCTTCGTAGTCGAATTTCTGCACCCGGGTCGTCCAGCCCAGGTCGTCCAGCTGCTTGATGATCATGTCCCCGGCCATGACGGCTTCCTCTGAGCCCGCGGGCCGAGGCCCGAGCTCGCACTGGGCCTGCGCCCAGCTCAACGCCCGCTCGCCGTTGAACCCGTCCTCCGCCTCCTGATTTCCGGGCAGCAGCCCCCACCCCAGCCAGGCCAGATAACCCAACGCCAGGATGAAGACCGCCAGCGCGGCGAGCTGCGTCCATTGCGGCAAGCGTCGCGTCATCGGCCCTTCTTCCTGTCCTTGCCCCTGAATTTCAGACGAATGGGCGTACCCTCGAAGGGGAAGCGCTCCCGCAGGCGGTTTTCCAGATAGCGCTCATAGGTGAAATGCACGGCCCGAGGGTCGTTGACGAAGAAGACGAAGGTGGGGGGATCATTGCTGGCCTGCGTCACGTAGTAAAACCGGGCCTGACGCCCCTTGAAGGCTTTGGGCGGGTTGGCGGCGATGGCGTCTTGCAGCAGGCGGTTGAGTTCGCCCGTGGGGATGCGCATCTCCCGCTGCTCCTTCACTCGCAGCGCCGCAGGGATGATCTGATTCACGCGCTGGCGGGTGAGCGCGGAGACGTAAAGGACGGGCACGTAGTCCAGGAATTTGAGCTCCTCCCGCAGCTTGCGGTTGTATTCCGCCATGGTGTGCGTGTCTTTCTCGATGGCGTCCCACTTGTTGACCACGATGATGAGGCTGCGGCCCTCCTCCAGAATGTAGCCGCCAATGTGCGCGTCCTGCGCGGTGACGCCCTCGGTCGCGTCCAGCACCAGCAGCACCACGTCGGAGCGGCCAATGGCCCGCAGCGCCCGCATGACGCTGTATTTCTCCACGCCCCGCTCGATGCGCCCGCGACGGCGGATGCCCGCGGAGTCCACCAAGATGACCTTCTGACCGTCCCAGGTGAGATGGGTGTCCACCGCGTCGCGGGTGGTACCGGCAATGTCGCTGACGATGGCCCGCTCCTGGCCCAACAGCGCGTTGAGCAAGGAGGATTTGCCCACGTTGGGGCGGCCGACGATGGCGATGCGCAGGGCCTCCTCGTCCTCCTCATCCTCCTCGGGCGTTTCGGGCAGATGCTCGACGATGACGTCCAGCAGGTCGCCCGTGCCCGTGCCGTGATAGGCGGAGATGGGATAGGGATCGCCCAGGCCCAGGGCGTAGAATTCCAGCGCATTCATGCGACGCTCCGCGTTGTCCGCCTTGTTCGCGGTCAGGATGACGGGTTTGTCGGTCCCGCGAAGCATCGCGGCCACCTCCTCGTCGGCCGCGGTCAGCCCCTCCTTCGTATCCACCAGAAAGACGATGACGTCGGCTTCCTCGATGGCCAGCTCCGCCTGGCTGCGGATCTCGGCCACGAAGCCCTTGGACGCGGAAGCCAGGGGATCGTAGGAGGCGGAGATGACTTTGCCGCCCCGCTCCTTCAGGGGCTCGATGCCGCCGGTGTCCACCACCACGAAGGACTTGCCCGCCCATTCCGCGTCGCCATAGAGCCGATCGCGCGTCGTGCCGGGCAGGTCTTCCACGATGGCCTGCCTGCGTCCGATGAGTCGGTTGAAGAGGGTGGATTTGCCCACATTGGGCCGCCCCACCAGGGCGACGATGGGCTTTGGTTTATGTCGATTGGTCATGGGATGAGTTTCGTTGCTAGGATGGAAATGTCTCATGGCGGCGTTGGCGAGGGAAGCCGAATCCGTAATGCGTAATGCGTGATGCGTAACAACGACCTTACGGATGACGCATTACGCATTACGCTGGTTGCAGACTCGCCCAACGTCGGCCTGTCCTGAACTGATTACTGATTACTGAACACTGCTCACTGCCCCGGCGTGGGTGTGGCTGCGGCTTTCGGCTTCTTGGTCGCCGCGGGCGTGCGCGTGGGCGTCACCGTCACCGAGGGTGTAGGAGTGACGGTGGGCGTGGGGGTGGGCGTGGGTTTGATGACGATGGTCACCTGCACCGATTCGGGCAGGACGGTCTGCACGGTGATGCCTTCGGGCGCGACGATGATGGGGATGATGGTGTGCGCGCCCTCGGTCAGGCCCGAGAGATTGAGCACGGCCTTGACGTTGACGTCCGCGGTCAGAGATTGCAGCTTGGGCAGCGGGCCTTGCAGGATGACGTCGATGGTGCGAGGGGAGACGCCATCCACTTTGAGCGCGGGGTCCAGGCCCTGCACCTGCGGCCGCAGGGTCATGGTGAGGCTGCCCTCGATGGGTTCGATCTTCACATGGACGACCACGGCCTGTTGGCCCACCACGGCAACGGCCTCGGGTAGGACCAGGGGCACGCGCTCCTCGATATCCTCGGTGGCGCCGCCGATATCCACAGGCGCGGTCTCCACAAAGGGCGGCATCTCCTTCAGGGTGTCGGGATCGCCGAACAGGGTGACGGTGGCCGGGGCGACGGTGATGCCGGTGATGCGGTAGTTGGCCGCGGGCTGGCCCCGCACTTTGGGCAGGACGGTTTTTTCGGTGAAGCCCTGACGCTGTTCGATGGGCACGACCATGGTCACCGTGGGCGGGTCCGCTTCCAGGCCCGAGACCACGATGCCGTTGGCGTCGCGCAGGGTGACGAAATCGGTGACCTTGACGTCCTCGCGGGCGTCGGTGAGGCGGGCCGTGATCTGCGCCTGCGTCACCCGCTTCACCTTGGGCTCGGGCCCCCGCACGATGACGGTGGTGGGGGTGATGATGGGCGTGGCCGCCAGGTAGCCGAAGGGCGGCTCGCCGATGAGGTTGGCGGTGACGGGCACTTCCTTCTCCACCTTGCGGTTGAGCTTCACCAAAACGGTGTCGGGGTAGATATCGAGCACGTCCACGCCCACCAGGGAGTAATCCACCTGGATTTTGACCTCCTGCTCGCCCGGCTGCGCGTCGCTGAGGTCGATATAGGCCTTGAAGTCGGTGGGGGTGAGGGTGTTGATCAGGCCCTGCGGCCCGCGCACCCGCAGGTCCACCGTGTCGGGCAGATCGGGCTGGTCCTCGTCGAAGACCAGGTCCTCGGGCATGTCCCGCACGCTCACGGGCACATTCTGCACCAGCGCCGTCACGATGGGGTTCTGCTGCTGCATGGCCACCACCCACACGATGATGGCCAGGATCAGGGCCAGGATGAAGGAGCCCAGCCGGTCCAGCCACACGGAGCGGGGGACGTCGAGGTCGAACTCGCTCATATCGTCTCCTCCGCTTCGAACAGGTCGCGGCGGGCCTCGTAGAAGCGCTCCAGGATAAAACGCAGGCGTTTCTCATCCAGCCGCCGGGCCAGACGCCCGTTGCGCGCGGCGGAGATGGCCCCGGTCTCCTCACTGACGACGATGGCCAGCGCGTCGGTGTCTTCGGTGATGCCGATGGCGGCCCGATGCCGGGTGCCCAGGGAGGTGTCGGGCAGCGGGCGCTGCGTCAGGGGCAGCACGCAGGCCGCGGCCACGATCTCATCTCTGCGGATGATGACCGCGCCGTCGTGCAGGGGCGTGCCCGGATAGAAGATGGTGATGAGCAGCTCCCGGTTGACCGCGGCGTGGATGGGGACCCCTGTCTCGATATACGGGTCCAGGCTCACGGCGTCCTCCAACACGATGATGGCCCCATAGCGCAGTTTCGACATGCGGGTGACCGCGGCGATGAGTTCGCTGATGATCTTGGAATGGGCGGTGTCCCGGCGCTGGCGGTTGAAGATCATGCGGGTGCGGCCCACCCGCTCCAGCGCCCGCCGCAGTTCGGGCTGGAAGATGACGGGCAGGGCCACGAGGATGGCCAGACTGGTGGTGCGCACCAGCCAGTTGAACGCGGTCAGTTCGGAAACGCTCCCGGCCAGGGCCACCACGAGGAAGACGATGAGCAGCCCGCGCAGCAACAGCACTGCCTGCGTGCGGGCGAAAAACCGCAGCAGCGCGTAGAAGACCAGCGTCACCAGCAGAATGTCCAGGGCGCTGACCCAGTTGAATTGGCTGAAAATGGCCAGGAGATTTTGCACGGAGTTATTTTATAACGAAAGGGGCGCGATTGTCATGCCGCGGCAGGCGGCAGATGGCGGCGTCCGAGGTCCAACTTGCGATTCGCTGAAATCTCTTGGGAGAAAGGCGGCTTTTGGGGGCCTTGCCCCCCTCCAACCTCCCCCCGAGCGCAGCTCGGGGGAGGCCATCCTTTCCAGGAGGAAAGGCCTCCCTCCCCCGCAGAGGAGCGTAGGCGACCTGCGGGGGAGGGGCGGGGTGGGGGCAAAGCCGGGCGCCAAAACGCTCCTTCCGTTTTTGCACCGTTCCCATTGGTAGACCGGGCTACCAGCCGCTCATGGCGTCTGCCACAACCAACGTTACCTCTTCACCGCGGTCACCCACTCGTAATCCACGAGAAAGGGACGGATGCTGATTTGGGTCATGCCCCGGGCCTTTAGCAACCAGAACACCTCATTCCGGCTCCAGATCCGGCCCGGCAGAAAGCGCGCGCCCGGCCCGGTGCGATTGGTGATGAACAGCAGTCCGCCCGGGCGCAGCACCCGGATCAGCTCATCCAGCGCGGCTTCGGGATCGGGCATGAATTCCAGCGCCTCCAGACAGGTCACCACGTCGAAAGAGGCGTCGTCGAATGGCAGCTCTTGGGCGGTGTGCTGCACATACTGAAGACGCTCATCCTCCCCCAACCGTTCCCGCGCCCGTTTCAGCATCTTCCCCGAGGCATCCAGCAGCACCCAGCGGGCGTCGGGCAGCAGGCCGCTCTGCCGCACGGCCAGGGTCAGCCGTCCCGTACCCGCGGCCACGTCCAGGATGCGGGGCGGGCGGCGGTCGCCCACCGCGGCTGCGAAGGGCTCGGCCAGATACTCGATCTCATCCCGCATATCCCATTCCTTGATGGCGTCGTAGCGGCGGGCGTAGAGGTCGTAGAGCCAGACCACCACCCGCTCGCCCAGGTACGCGCCCTCGGTGAGGAAGAACAGCCAGTAGATGACCCCTGCAGCCAGGATGAGCAGAATGAGAGCCGCAGCGGCGATGCTCAGAGGAACCATGCCAACCTTGTGTCGCGTTGTCGTCTTCGGTGACGACTAACGTAGCAAGAACAAAAACCACGAAGACACGACGACACGAAGGCACGAAGGGAAATAATAAGGGTCTCTTCGTGTCTTCGTTCCTTCGAGCCTTCGTGGCAAGACCTTTTCATGGCCAAATCTGGCTACCTTAGCAGTTACCGTCTTCGCTCAAGCATCCAACAAGGCCAAAAACTCCGCAGGCGTCAGCGCAGGAATCGGTCCCAACTTGAAATCAGCGACATTGCGGGTGATCAGATAATCGGCGGACTCATGCATGGCCGCCGCCATCTGCACAGCATCCTCGAAATCGCGGTAAGGCAATGCCAGCGCGGTCTCGATGACCTGTTGGTCCACGGCCGCGACCGCGAGAAATTGCATGAGATCCGTGATGGCTACCCTGGCGGCGTCCGCCGTTTGATCCCTGGCATAGAGATAAAACAAAGTCGTGATGCTGTGCGCCGACCATACACCTCGAAACGCACGCTTCTCCGCCAGAGCCAGCACGCGGGCCGACGTTTCGAAAAAGGGCCGCCGCCGTTGCAGCATGTCGAGGATGACATTGAGGTCAATCAGGGCGGCGGGGGTCTGCCCCATACTTTTCCTCCAGATAGCGTCGATAATCTTCCTCGGTGACTGCGGAGGAGAGGGAGCCGCTCAGCCGCTGGACGATGGGCGCATCGGACAGGGGATCGCTTTGGCGGGCCAGGGAGCGCAAATAATTGGAGACCAGCCGCGTGAGCGTGGTGTTTTGTTCGTGCGCGTACCGTTTCGCCCCTTCCAGAGCGTCACGGGGCACGCGCACGGTCAATTTCGTCGTGTCTTGCATAGCCGCCTCCTGCCGTACAGGATAGCATGGATTCATACGGCTGTCAATCTCCCTCTACAGCTCCTGCGGCCCCCTCCCCTGAAACCGAGCGGAGCGAGGG
>JALXCB010000006.1 GCA_026991225.1 Anaerolineae bacterium
CGTTGGTCTTGGCCGGCGCGGGGGCGGACGCGGGGGCGGCGGGAGGCTCCGACGATTCCTTTTTCTTCAGTTCGTTCAAGACGGCCTGAACGATGGCTTCGATTTGATTCTGATCCATAGATCCGCCTCCCTTATTTCTGCAAGAAGAAGGATGCGTCGCCAGCTTTGTCGGTGAGCTTGCCGTCCTTCATCAGGCCCAACGACTCCATCCAGGCCTCGAATTCGGGCAGGGGGCGCAGGCCCAGAAGCTGGCGCAGGCTGGCTGCATCATGAAAGCTGGTGCATTGGTAGCTGAGCATGACGTCATCCCCCAACGGCACGCCCATGAAGTAATTGCATCCGGCCGAGGTGAGGAGCACGGCCAGATTTTCGATATCGTTCTGGGTGGCCTTGGCGTGGTTGGTGTAGCAGGCGTCCACGCCCATGGGGATGCCGTAGAGTTTGCCCATGAAGTGGTCCTCCAGCCCGGCGCGGGTGATCTGCACCGAGTCGTAGAGGTATTCCGGCCCGATGAAGCCCACCACGGTGTTCACCTGGAAGGGTTGATAGCGTTTGGCCAGGCCGTAGCAGCGGGCCTCCATGACGAGCTGGTCCGCGCCATGATGGGCGTCGGCGGAAAGTTCGGAGCCCTGGCCCGTCTCGAAGTACATGTAGTTGGGGCCCGCGGTCCAGGCGTATTTCCTGGCCATTTCATAGGCCTCGTCCAACATGCCCACGTCGATGCCGAAGGATTCATTGCCCTTCTGGGACCCGGCCAGGCTCTGGAAGACCATGCCCACGGGCGCGCCCCGCTTCATGGCCTCCATCTGGGTGGTGACATGGGCCAGCACGCAGTTTTGGGTGGGGATCTCCCACTTCTGGATGACGTCGTAGGTCATCTCCAGCAGGCGCATGACGCTGCCCAGGGAGTCGTCCACCGGATTGATGCCGATGACGCTGTCGCCCGAGCCGAAGCTCAGACCTTCGTAGATGGTGGCGCGGATGCCTTCCACCGAGTCGGTGGGGTGGTTGGGCTGGTTGCGGGAGGCCAGGGTGCCGGGCAGGCCGATGGTGTTGGCGCAGTGCGCCGTGACGCGAATCTTGCTGGCCCCGTAGATCAGGTCCATGTTGGACATAAGCTTGGTCACCGCGGCCACCATCTCCGCGGTGAGCCCGTTGCTCACCCGGCGGATCATCTCGGGCGTGGTGTGGTCATCCAGAATCCACTCCCGGAATTCCCCCACCGTCCAGTCCTTGATCTCGTTGTAGATGGTCTCGTTGACCTGATCCTGGATCACCCGCGTGACTTCGTCCTCCTCATAGGGCACGGCCGGATTCTCGCGGATGACCCACAGAGGCACTTCGGCCAGCACGAATTTGGCGGCCACGCGTTCCGTGACGCTGCTGGCTGCGATCCCCGCCTGCCGATCCCCCGACTTTTCCTCGTTGGCTTTGGCCAGCAGTTCTTTGATGCTGCCGAATTCGTAGGTTTTGCCGAAAAGCTTGGTTCGTAATAGCATAGGCCCCTCCCGGAATGGGGTGGAGGGTGATCGAGTAATCAGTGATCAGTGATTCAGTTCGTGAGCGCAATTGAAAGAAAGGATCAAAGATTAAAAACTAAGGATATAAAACGCTTGACAAAAATTCATTAATCTTTTAGTCTTTATTCCTTATTCATAAAAAATCAGGGTTTTCACCGACAGGGGCACGACGCGGCCGTCGAGCATGGGTTCGCCGATGTCGATGAAGTCGCCTTCGCCCAGGCCCACCTGGTCGATGACCACCAGAGGGGCGTCGGGGCGCAAGGCTTTGATGGTTTGGCCCAGCGCCTGGGCGTAATCGCGCTCGACGATGAGCACGAGAGGCCGGGCCGGGCTCAGGGCCCGCGCGGCCCATTGCACGACGCCCTGGGCCAGGGTTTGCAGCATGTCGAAGTCCATGTGTTCGGGCAGGTCCAGGGCCAGGGCGATGACCTGACGCTGGGGATCGACGTCCCAGCGCTGGACTGCGTAGGCGATGGCTTCGCTGATGGCTGCGGGGGTGGGATGGGGCGAGAGGATGCGGGGGCGGATGACGGGCAGGTTGCGCAGGGGCAGGATGATCCGTTCCGCCCAGATGGTGCTGCCGCTGAGGGTAACCGTCTGGCTGGCTGCGCCCAGCACGGTGGCCCGCAGGGTCTGGCGCGGGCGCTGCACATTCAGGTCTTGCAGCCGCTTGTTCAGGCGCAGGGACTGGGCCAGCAGCGGCCCGATATCCTCGTGGATGGTGACGTCGGCCAGGGATTCGATGGGGATGGGATCGTAGAAGTAGGTCGCCACGCCGCCGGAGAAGAAGTAGACCCGGGTGTTTTCCGCCTCCTGCAGTGGGGGCGTGAGCTGAAGCTGACGCCCCAGCTCGCTGGTCTGACCCGTGGCCAGGTCCACGATGAGATCGGCCATGACATCGCAGAAACGCCGCAGGTCCTCCAGCGACGCCCGCTCGCCCTCGCGGATGGGCAGGTTCAGGGCCCGGATGATCTTCCGGCCTGGCGGCGGGATGCGGCGTACGATGCCCGAGGTGCGTTCGATCTCGATCTGGCGGCCGCCCACGGCCATGGCCGAAGAGCTGATATGTTCGCCGATGCGGAAGATGGCCGCGTTGGCGGTGCCGCCGCCCACATCCACATTGACCACCTGGGTGTAGTGCTCGGCCGAGTAGGCGGCGGCGCCCGACCCGCGGGCCGCGATCTGGGCCTCCACGTTGGGCCCGGCCACCGTCACCACGAAATCCCCGGCCAGGTCCGCCAGGGCGTGGAGGATGGCGTCTGCGTTCTGGGCCCGGGCCGTCTCGCCGGTGATGATGACCGCGCCCGTCTCGATCTGACGGGGCTCGATGCCCGCCCGCCGGTACTCCTCCCGCACCAGCTCCGACAAGGCCGCCACATCCACCTCATCCTCGGAGACGAGGGGCGTGAAGTGAATGGGGCTTTGGTAGAGGATGGCGCGGGCCTGGATGCGAATGCGGGGGGCCTGCCCCGCCCGGGCCGCGTCCTGGATGGTAAGGTGCGAGAAGACGATCTGCGTCGTCGTCGTGCCAACGTCGATGCCGACGCTGATCATGTCGCGAGGCGTGGCGGGCATGTATTCGGCGATCAGAAAATGTTTGCGAGCCAGGTTGGCGCGGGAAGCCAAGTTCGTAATGCGTAATGCGTGATGCGTAATGACCTCACGAATCACGCATTACGCATCACGCCTGTGACAGCATCGGCCACCGTGGGCTTCGAGTTGCTTTTGCAGATGAATGCAACGCTATTTTCAAAACAAGCTATTCTTCCAGGTGCGGCAGGATGCCTTCCACGTCGCCATGGGGGCGAGGAATGACATGGACGCTGACGAGCTCGCCCACACGCTGGGCCGCGGCCGCGCCGGCGTCGGTGGCGGCTTTCACCGCGCCCACGTCCCCGCGCACCATCACGGTGACATAGCCCGCGCCGATGTATTCCTTGCCGATGAGTTTGACGTTGGCGGCTTTGACCATGGCGTCGGCGGCTTCGATCGCGCCCACCAGGCCACGGGTTTCCACCATGCCCAATGCAATCATTTGTACAGATGCCATAACACTATCTCCAGGAAAAAAGAATGGAAAAACGGTTGAGTGACAATAGGGGCGGATGCGTGGAAGGCGGAAGCCATCTCCCACGCACCGCCTCTCTATTGTACTCGCGCGAGGGACGTTTGCCCAATCTGGCTAGGCAAGCTCTTTTTCCGCTTCCTCGATGAGCGCGAATTCCTCCTCGGGCGCATCTGCCACCAGTTGATGGCGGCCATACACCCAGAAGTAGATAATGCCGAGGATGTAGAACACGGCCACGCCGTAGACGCCCGGGCGATAGTCGGGATTGGCCAGGGTGGAGACCGCGGCCAACGCAGCCAGGATCAGGGATATCCAGGCGAAGAGCGTGCCTCCCGGACTCACATAGGGGCGCTCCACATTCTTTCGTCGTTTGAAGATGATGTAGCTGACCATCATCAGCACATAAGAAATCACGGCGCCGAAGACGGCCATGTTCAGCAACGCAGCGCCCAAAATGCCCGAACCCCATTTATCCAGGATGAAGGCGACGATGAGCCCGAAGATAGCGCCGCCGATGAGGGCCACATAGGGCGTGTGCCGCCCTTCCAGCGTCAGCGACCAGAAGCGGGGGAAGTAGCCCGCGCGGGAGAGAGCGAAGATCTGGCGTCCATAAGCGTAGATGATGGAGTGGAAGCTGGCGATAAGGCCCGTCAAACCAATGAGGGTGAGGATAATGGACGCGGCGCCGAAGCCGAACACCGCCTGAAAGCCCTCCGCCAGGGGCGCATCGGAAACGCCGATGGCCTTGGCCCCGCCATTCACGCCTGAGTTGAAGATCAGGGTGAGGAAGGAGAGCAACACCAGGGCGCCGATGCCCAGCAACATGGCCTTGGGCATATCCCGGCTCACATCCTCCGCCTCCTCCGCGGCCAAAGGCAGCTCCTCGATGGCCAGATAGAACCAGATGGCGAAGGGTAGCGCTGCGAACACGCCAAACCAGCCGAAGGGCAGGCCCGTGGCCGAATGGCCGGGCGCAGGCTCGATATTGAAGAGCTTATCCCAGCTCCAGGCTCCGGACAGAGGCGCAGCCACGTAGAAGATGAAGAGCACCAGCGTGGCGATGATGGTCACCGCCAGCGAGACCTTCAGCGTCAGCTCTACGCCCCAAATGTTGATGCCCACGAAAATGGCGTAGGCCACCACCCACCAGACCCACAGGGGCACTGCGGGCCAGATGGCGTGAAGATAGCCGCCGATGCCCACCACGATAACCGCGGGCGTGATGACGTACTCGATGACGACGGCCAGGCCGGTGAGATATCCGCCCCACGGGCCCATGGTCTGGCGGGCAAAAGAATACGGCCCGCCCGCATGAGGAAGGGCCGTTGATAATTCCGCCAGACTGAACATCATGGTGATGTACATGATGGCCATAGCGATGGTGGCGATGGCCAACCCCCAAAAACCGCCCGCCGAAAGTCCAAAATTCCAACCGAAGTAATCGCCCGAGATAACCGCGCCCACACCGAGCCCCCACAACAACACCCAGCCAGCTTTACGCTCCAGGGAACGTTTCTCGAGATACTCCTCGCCTACGCGTTCGTATTCGACCGCGCCAACCTCGATTTTCTTGGGTTCCTGGCTCATGGGATCCTCCTGAGATGAAGCAAATGAGAGCGGAATGACTCATAATGAAACGAAGGGGGCCTCAGTCGGGAAAATGCCGCTTGCGCTCCGCGGGCGTAAAGATTCGTCCCGGAACGCCCGGTCAACCGCCCCTTGGGCGGCGCGAAAGTCCGGTCATGCGATATCCTCCTCAGATGAAAAGGTGAAGGAATTGGACGGCGAGAAAATATCCAGTTGAAACTGCTGTTCTCAAGAACAACAGGCGTGGCCAGGAACCAAAACGAAAAAACGCGTCAACTGATTTACACCCCTGACGCGTTGCTAAAAGCAGGCAGCTTTTTGTAAGTTTAATCACTTTATTTACTTTTGTCAATCCCTTTTGGACCCCAATTTACGACAAAATACAAAATTCATAGAAAAACGCCCCGCGGCAAAGCCGCGAGGCGCTGGTCAGCTGACCCGCCGATTAAAATCAGGGCTAGGAGCCTGGTCCCCCACCTTTGCTTCCTCCCCCGCTCCGAGACGGGCGGGGAAAGACAGATGGAAGGCAGATTGCCTGGGCCGCCTCCCCGCCTGCGCAGACAGACCCGAACGAGCGGAAAATGTCCCCGAAGGGGGATATGCGGCGGAACGCCCTTAGACCTGAATTCATTCGGCGTGCGATTGCGGACGAAAGCGTGATCTACTGACTTTGGCTGGCTAAACTAAACGCATTTTGAAATCAGGTGTTTTCGGCCTCGGCCACCCGGAGCTGAAGCTCCGGGCTACGAAACGACGCCGGGTGAACCCGGCTTCCTGCGGCGCGCGACATGCACCGTAGCCCCATTCATGGGGCGTCGTTTTTAGCCCGCAGGTTCACCTGCGGGCGGCAGCGCGGCCAGAGAATCGCCTTTCATGGATGATCCAATGCAAACCAAAAGCCTTGATTTCAATTTGCTTTCAGTTTAGGCCCGGATTTCCTGCCGCTGGAAGAGGACATAGCCCAGGGCGAAAAGGAGAATCGTCGCCGCGATGAGGCCCGTAAACTGCGGCCACACCAGCAGCAGGCTCTGGCTCAAAGGCAGGGGAGAACCGGGAATGGAGCCTTGGGGCTGGATGGGCAGCAGCAGGCCCAGGCCCACCATCTTCACCGCGGGGTTGAGGATGGCGGCCATGATCTCGCCATAGAGGAAGGTGGGCGAGAATCGGGCCAGTGCGATCTGCACCCGGGCCTGGGCGATGATCTCCTGAGGCAGTCCCAGCCGCACGGGCGAGATCACATTCGCCAGCAGCCCGGCCAGGATATTCCAGAAGATGAGGAAGAAGAGCCACACGGCCAGGCTGGCCATGGCCGCGGTGGCGGGCTGCCGGAAGACAATGGAGAAGACCATGGCCAGCGCCAGCCACACGCCGCCATAAAAGATGGTGGCCAGCAGAAAGACCAGCAGACGGGCGATGCCCGGGCCGCTGGGCGGCACCCCCAGGCCGATGAGCCCCAGGCCGATGATCAACAGCCAGATGACCGTCAATACCAGGGCCAGGGTGAAGAACGCGGCCAGGAACTTGCCGAACAACAGCGCGTCCCGATAGATGGGCTGGGCCAGCACCCGCGAGAGGGTGCGGCGGCTGAACTCGCCGTTGATGGCGTCGAAGGTGAGAGAAATGGCGATGAGAGGCACGAGAATGCCCAGAAACTCCACGAAGGAGGGGATGGGCGATTTGCTCAGGGTGAAGAGTTTGAGGAAGAGGAAGGGGTCGCGGCCGATGGTCTCCCGGATCTGAGTCATGGCCGCATAGACCGCGCCCACCGCGGTGAGCAGGATCAGAATCTCCAGGATGCGCATGCGCGTGCCGGTGAGATAATCGGCCATCTCCTTGAAAACGACGGCCCACAGGCCCGTCCAGGGCGATCCCTCGCGGCCGCGGCGTCCCGCCTCAAGCTGCCTGGCGTTGGCTGTCATGTTTCACCTCCTGGAAGAAACGCACGTAGATATCGTCCAGACTGGGGGCTTCGACGTGCAGGCCGAGCAGACCGCCGCCCGCCAGCACCACGGCCCGGGCCGCTTCGGCTCGCAGATCGCCCTTGGCCCGCACTTCATACCGGTCCCGACCGAGATAAGCGACGTCGGTCACGCCTTCGACCTCCTTCAGGGCCTTTTCGATGGCCTCGCGGTCGCCTATGGCCTCCAACTCGATGCGGTAACCGCCCTTCATGTACTTCTGGGCCAGCTCCTCCACCGTACCGGAGATGGCCATCCGGCCCTGATTGAACAGGCCCACCCGGTCGCACACCGACTGCACCTGATGCAGCAGATGCGAGGCCAGCAGCACGGTGATATTCTCATCCTTCAGGTCCCGGATGATCTTCAGGAACTCATGCGCGCCCTCCGGGTCCAGACCTTGCGTGGGCTCATCCATGATGACCATGTGCGGCTGCTTGATCAGCACGTCGGCCACGGCCAGACGCTGCTTCATGCCGCGGGAATAGGTCTTCACGGCCCGATCCTTCACCTCGCTCAGGCCCATGCGGTCGAGGGCGTCGTCGATGCGAGCCAGGGCTTCCTTACGGGGGATGCCGTTGAGCTTGGCCGTGTACATCAGATTCTCCACCGCGGTGAGGTCGTCATAGAACCCCACCTGATCGGGAATGTAGCCCACCCGGGCCTTCACGCTCAGGGGCTGGCGGGCAGGGTCCAGGCCCAACACCCGCACCTGCCCCGCGGTGGGCTCCGTCAAGCCCAGCAGCATGAGGATGGTGGTCGTCTTGCCGGAGCCATTGGGCCCCAACATGCCGAAGATCTCACCCTCCTGAATGGTCAGATTCAGGTTGTCCACGGCTGTGACGCCGTTGTAGCGCTTGGTGAGGTCTTGGGTCTCGATGACGTTTTTGCTCATCACGCCCTCCTTCCGCCTATCGGCGGCCAAAGCGGGCGACAGCCAGGGCCACAACGCCCACAGCAATGGCGATGACCACGACGCCGATGATCCCCCACATGGTGGAGGTGCGTACGGTGATGCGGAAATCCGCGGAAGCGCTGGAGCCTTCGGCTGGTTTCGCCCGCACGGTGACAATGTAATCGCCGGCAATGGCTTTCTCGCCCGGCACGACATTCGCGGTCACCTCGACCTGCTCGCCCACGGGAATCGAGTCGATGGTCTTGGGCTCAAAGGTGACCTTCCAGCCGGAAGGCGTGGACGCGCTCAGCTCCACATTGTGGGCCTCGGCCGTGCCGTTGTTGACGACGACCACCTTGATGGGCGATTCCTTGCCCGCGTACGCCTCGCCCGACAGGCGTCCATCGGGCCCGGACACCTTCAGGTCGGGCTGGCCCGCCACCTCGATGGTCAGATCGATCTCCGCCTGCACATCCCCGCCCTGGGCGATGACCTTCAGGGGATAGGACCCCGCGGGGATGACGCCAAAGGCCTTGGCCTCCACAGTGATGCGCTTGGAGCTGTTCGCCTCCACCGGCAGACTGGTGATATCCTTGCCAGCCAACCGGAAATTCACATTGAAGCCGGGAGGCGCGTCCGCGATGAGGTTCACATCCAGATCCTCATCGCCCTCATTCTTCAGGGTGGTGTTGAAACGGAAGGTGCTGGTGGGCGTGCCCTTCAACGTGGGCAGGTCGGTGGTGAATGTCAGCTTGGGAGGCAGCTTCTCTTCCACCGAGATATCCAGCGGCAGCGTCACCGAGACGCCATCCCCTTCCGCCAGCACGACGAAATGATAATCGCCCGCGGCCACATCGCCTTTCGGCTCTAGCTTCAAGTCCACGGTCACATCATTGTCGGGGGTGATGTAGGCCGCTTTGATGATGCGCCCGGAGCCGCGGAAGGTGGCTTCCCAACCGTCGGGCAGCTCCTTCATGCTCAGCTTCACGATCTGCGCCTTCGTATCCGTCTTCAGGGTCAGCGGAAAACTCACGGTCTTCCCGGGCTCCGTCACTTGCGAAGGATACTTGGTGTAGATGAACAAAGGCTGTTTCGGACCTTCTCCTTCTTGAGCCAGAGCAGGCGTCGCCAACACGCCAAACAGAACAATCAACGAAAGGATCAGGACAACAGAGAAGAAACGTCGCATTGTCAAAACCTCCATGTCAGCAATAATGGGATTTTTCGGTAACTGCTCAGGTAGCCGGATTTGACCATGAAAACATCTTGACACGAAGGCTCGGCCCCCCTCCGACTCCCATCGAGCTACGCTCAGGGGGAGGGGATGAAGACAATGCAGGTTTGCAAGTTTGCAGGTCGCAAGTGGCACATCCTTCCGGTGGCGAAATATCTCACCTGCCACTTGCCACCTGCCACTTTTACCCTTCGTGTCGTCGTGTCTTCGTGGTTTTTGACCTCGTTATGTGAACAGTTACATTTTTCGAGGGGAACGACGCCCCCGACGCCACGCCGGACGCATCGCACTTTCTTAGTTTAACGCGCGCTTCCGTTTGTGGAGTGTTTGCATTCGATTAAAGTTTCATTAAAAAATGCCCGATCGCCGCCCAAACAGCCGCTTAGTGAGCGTCTAAAAATAATTTCCCTTTTTCGCCGCAATACTGGTCGAGTGAACTCGGGCTCTTTAAGCGCAAGCCCCCCCTTTGCTTCCTCTCTCACTCCGAGACGACCGGGGGAGGAGATGAGGAGATGTAGCCTGCTTGGGGTTTGCCAACAGTATGGCTTCAGTGCCGGGCGCGGGCAAAGGCGCTAGCGAACGCGGCGCGTGTCACCCGTCCGCCACGGTCCGAAGATGGAATTTGACAGGCTGCACGGGCCCATGATATAAATTCCCTCAATGTGCAAACGTTTGCACAACTTTATCCAATTTGCGGTGTCATCCTCATTAGGATTCGCAAAAATCGTCGCTTTCCCTCATTCAAACGTATGTCCCAGCGACCCTCCATCAAGGACATCGCCCGCATTGCCGGCGTCTCCCCCTCCACCGTCAGCCGCGCCCTGGCCGATTCCCCTCGCATCAGCCTGGCCACTCGCGAGCGCATCCAGCGCATCGCCCGCGAGCTGGATTATTCCCCTAGCCTGGCCGCGCGGGCCCTGGTCACGGGCGCCAGCCCTATCATCGGCGTCGTCGCTCCCTCCCTGGCCGATCCCTACATCGCCGCGGTCATGAAGGGCCTGGAGGAGGCAAGCCATCAGCATGGGTATCAGCGGCTGGTGGCCAGCTCGCAGGGTGATCCGGAGCAGGAGCTGGCCATGGTGCAGATGCTGTCGGGCCACAACGCGGCCGGGCTTATCGTCCTCAGCTCGCGGGCGCCCGAGGGCTACGCCCCCCTGCTGGCCCGGCTGTCCATGCCCGTCATTTTCGTGAATTCCCTGCACGTGGGGGAGCGGGTCTACAACGTGATGACCGACAATGAGTATGGCGGCTGGCTGGCGACGCATCATCTCATCGACCAGGGCCACGTACGCATCGGCTATCTGGGCGGCCCTGCTCGCGGGCGGTCCCACGCGGCCCGGGCCGCGGGCTATCGCCGGGCGCTGGAGGAAGCGGGGTTGCCCTTCGACCCGGCCTGCCTGATGCCGGGCGACGGCTCTATCGAGGCCGGGCGCGAAGCCCTGCGTGAGTGGTTGCATCAACCCGACGACAAGCGGCCCACCGCCATCTTCTGCTACAACGACCTCTCCGCCCTGGGCCTGCTGGCCGAAGCCTACCAGCAGGGCGTCGCCATCCCCGACGATCTTTCCATCGTCGGCTTCGACAACATTCCCATGACCGCCATCAGCATCCCGCCTCTGACCACCGTGGAACAGCGCACCGAGGAGCTGGGCCGCCAGGCCGTGGCCTCGCTGCTGGCGGCGCTGGCGGGCAAGCCCGTCACCGACATCATCCTGCGCGGTGAACTCATCGCCCGGGCGAGTGTAAAAAGAATGGAGGATCACGACTGACGGTCGCTCATCGCCAATCCTGCAATGAAACAGGATTAGGGAACGCAGATGACGCAGATTGAAACGGATGAACGCAGATAAAATGAAAAAAATCGTAACTGCTAACGTATTTGGCTTTATACCGCCAAAAGCCACGAAGGCTCGAAGTTTTTCGAAGATACGAAGGAAACATAAAGAAAAATACGTCGTGCCTTCGCTTTTCTTCGTGTCTTCATGGCAAAAAGTGGCGGCGACACCTTAGTAGTTACAAAAAATCTGTGAAAATCATCTGCGAAAATCTGCGTTGCGAAGCATCCGCGTTATCAGCGTTCCCATTTTCATCCGTATCCGCGAGCCGTCCCTGGCGCCGCCCACTTTCCATCTTTCCTTCCGACACCATCCATCCCATCAATCTCACTCCAATTTCCACTCTTCCATTTCACACAGGAGACTCTCCCATGTCTGACAAAGTTCGTGTCGCCATCGTAGGCGTTGGCAACTGCGCCTCCTCCCTCATCCAGGGCGTATACTACTATCAGGACGCCCAGGATGACGACTTCATCCCCGGCCTCATGCACGTCAACCTCGGCGGCTACCACATTCGGGACGTCGAATTCGTGGCTGCATTCGATGTGGACGCCGACAAGGTGGGCAAAGACCTGTCCGAAGCCATCTTTTCGGGCCAGAACAACACCTACGTCTTCCACCAGCCGCCTCATATCGGCGTGGAGGTGATGCGCGGGCCCACGATGGACGGTCTGGGCTATTACCTGAAGCAGGTCATTGAGGAATCGCCCGAACCGCCCGTGGACGTGGCCCAGGTGCTGCGCGACACCGGTGCGGACGTGCTGGTCAACTATCTGCCCGTGGGCAGCGAGGAGGCCGTGCGCTGGTACATGGAGCAGGCTCTGGAGGCGGGCGTGGCCGTGGTCAACGCCATGCCCGTGTTCATCGCCACGGACCCGGTCTGGCAGCAGCGCTTCTACGACGCGGGCCTGCCCATCATCGGTGACGACATCAAGAGCCAGGTGGGGGCCACCATCACCCATCGCATCCTCACCCGCCTGTTCGAAGACCGGGGCGTGCGCATCGACCGCACCTACCAGCTCAACTTCGGCGGCAACACCGACTTTCTGAACATGCTGGAGCGCTCCCGCCTGGAAAGCAAGAAGATCTCCAAGACCCAGGCCGTCACCAGCCAGCTCACCACCCACGAGCTTCCGCCTGAAAACATCCACGTGGGTCCCAGCGACTACGTGCCCTGGCTACAAGACCGCAAATGGGCGCACATTCGCATCGAAGGGACCACTTTCGGCAACGTGCCCCTGAACATCGAACTAAAACTGGAGGTGTGGGACAGCCCCAACAGCGCCGGGGTGATCATCGACGCGGTGCGCTGCGCCAAGCTGGGCCTGGATCGCGGCCTAAAGGGCGCGCTGGTGGCTCCCAGCGCCTACTTCAAGAAATCCCCACCCATTCAATTCACCGATGACGTGGCCCGGAAGAAGCTGGAAGATTTCATCGCCGGGACGAACAACGAAACCCTGCCGCCCATGCCCGAAGAGGTCAAGGCCGAACCCGAGCTGGCCTTCGCCTGACGCCTGACCTGACAGGTCGCCCCGCGGGGCTTCCGCCCACCGACGCGTGCGTTGAGGGGCGGAAGCTCCATTTTCGCGTCAGTCGCGGCGACGACCTGTCAGGTCGACCGCGTGAAGTTCGGTGTAGATGGCGCCATCGGGATGGAGCTGGCTGCGCATGAGATGGATTGTGTGGACGGGTAGGACGCCCAGCTTCTCATAACCCCGCAGACTCAGCACCTGCTCGCCCAGCTCGCGGCGTTCCCGGCTGCCGGCCTGCTTCTTCACCCGCGCCAGGGTGAGATGCCCGTTAAAAGGCCGTTTCTCTCGCGACCAGCCCAGCCTGGCCACGGCCTTGTCCACGTCCGCGGCCAGATGCCGCAGGCGCCGGGCCTCATCCGCCACGCCCACCCACAGCACATTGGGCCGCCGGGCGTTGGGGAACATGCCCAGCCCGCCCACGGGCAGCTCGAAGGCCGTATGCCGGGCTGCCACCGCGGTCAGGGCCTCGGTGATGGCGTCGATGCGGGCGGTATCCGTCTCGCCCAGGAATTTGAGGGTGAGGTGGATGCCTTCGGGCCGGGACCAGCGCAGGGGATAGCCCGCCAGCTTGCGCTGGAGATGGCGCTGCGCGGTTTGCAGCGCCTCCAGCAAGTCGTGCGGGGGATTGATGGCGATAAAAAGACGGTAGGTGGGCATGATAGGAATGCGTGGGAGATGGAATGAGAGTGCGTAGATGGTCGCACCTTTGTCTTCCTTCGCGCCTGCGTGGCTTATTTGCGGATCAGATCGAATCCATAGCGGGCCGCGCCGATGAGCGCGGTGTTCGGGTTCAGCACCACGTGGACGGGCATGCGCACCAGGCGATCTGCGAAGCGGCCCTTGCGAATGAAACTTTTCATGAACTGGCCATGGCTCAGGGCGTCGAGGATGCGAGGCGGGATGCCGCCCGCCACATACACCCCGCCCGTGGACAGCACCTTCAGGGCCAGATTGCCCGCCTCCGCGCCCAAAATCGAGACGAACAGGTCGAGGGTGGCTTCGCACAGGGCGCAGGGCGGGTCCTTCTTCAGCGCCGCGGTGACGATGACGGGCGTGGGATCGTCGGCATGGAGAAGCTGTTGGGCCAGCCAGGGCGGCTCGGGCGCATAACCGCTCTCTTTGAGAAACGTGTAGAGGTTGGGAATGCCCATGCCCGAGCACACCCGCTCATAACTCACATGATCCATGCGTTGCATCAGAAAACGCAGCAGCGCGATCTCCAGCTCATTGCGCGGCGCGAAGTCCGCGTGCCCGCCCTCCGAGGCATAGGCCCGATATTTCTCGCCATCCCACACGAGATACGCCTCGCCCAGCCCCGTGCCCGGCGCGATGACCGCCAGCGCTCCCTCGGGCTCGGGCTCGCCCGGATGGAGCGTGTGCAGGTCGTCGGGCGTGAGGGAGGGGATGGCGTAGGCCGTGGCCTGGAGGTCGTTCACCAGGCGCACGGGGATGTCACCCAGGCGGGCGCGCAGCCCCTGCTCCGACACCACCCACGACAGATTCGTGGCCTCGGCCTTGCCCGCGACCACCGGCCCGGCCACCGCGAAGCAAGCCGCCTCCACCCGCGCCTCATGCTCCGTCAGGAACGCGTCCAGCAGACGGGTGATGCTGGGGAAGTCCCGGCTGGCGAAGCGTCGTCGGATGACGGGCGTGCGGGGGTCGCCGTCGGTGGGATAAAGGGCGAGGATCGATTTCGTCCCGCCGATATCGCCGGAGAACAGCATGATTTTGGGGTGTTCGGAGATGGGATGGAAAGTCCGTTCGGCGCGGGAAGCCAAACTCGTAATGCGTAATGCGTGATGCGTAATGACCTCACGGATTACGCATTACGCATCACGTCCTTGGCAGACTCGCCCAACGCGGGCTTCGAGTTATTTTTTCAAACGAACGCATTGCTATTTTCGGAACAGCTTGAACAAGGCCCAGGTGGCCAGTACGAAGAAGAGGTACGCGCCCAGGCCGAGCAGGATGACGGTTTTCAGGTGGTATTGGACGGCGCTGCCGGTCATGAGGAGTTCATCGCCGGGGGCGGCAGACCAGGATTGTTCCAGGGGCGCGCCAGGATGAGGATAGAGAGTCAGGGTGAAGCGGGTGTGGCTGTTTTCCGTCAGGTCGCGCCAGAGTTGCGCTTCGCGCGTCCAGATATCCTTGAGCAGGGCGTTCAAAGGGTCGGCGGGATCCAGCGAGTTCGCGGCCCGATCCAGGCTCAGAGCTTGCAAACCCGCATCCGCGGACACCGCCACCAGGCTGATCTGTTCCTCATACTGCTCCACCGTGCGCCAGCGCTCGTCGGTCTTCTCCCAGATGAGGCGTTGGGGCCGGAGGATGGCCTGGAGCAGGGCCCATTCGGGCCGGGGCGGGATGGCGTCGGCCAGGATACGCTGGCGATTCAGCAGGTCCTGATCATCCGCAAAGGGGATGGCGATGTGGAGCAGGATGGGATCGGCTTCGATTAACTCCAGATCAGCGGCGTTGGTGCGGGCCAGGCTACCCGCCAGCTCGTTCATCAACGTCAGGTCGTTCTCCCGCATGGCCGCGCTGAGGTTGATGGTGCGCAAGTTGGGCCTGGTCTGTACATCCACGTAGAGGGAATTGATGCGGGCGAATTCGGCGTTGGGCGGCTGCACGATCTCCGGCCCGAGGCTCTGGGCCAGCACAGTTCGGGCGGGGGCGGGCCCCTGGTCCTCCAGCACATGCCGGGCCCAGTCGATGGTCAGCGCCCGACGCTGTTCCTGGATGGCGTCGCTATTGACCAGTTGCGGGTATTGCTGGGCCACTTCTTCCAGGCGCTGGAGATAGGCGCTGGCCGCGTCGAAATCGCCCCGGGCCCGGGCCCGGGCCACCAGCGAGGCCACGCCATCCACCACCTTCTGCTGAATCGCGGGGTCATCCGCGCCATGCTGGAGCGCCTTGGTGAATTCGTTGATGGCCAGGGAGGTGTAGGAGGCCGCGTCTTCGGGAACCAGGTCAGCGCGTAGCTGGTAGAGCTGGGCCAGGGCCAGATAGGCGTCGGTGTCGTCCGGGGCGAGCTGTTGGGCCTGGGCGTAGGAGGCCACGGCCAGGGGATAGTAGCGTTCGAAGATGGCGGGGTTCTGGGTGGCTGTGGCCAGGCGGGCGTAAATGGCCCCCAGCTTTTTGTGGGCCTCAGGCGAATTTTCCTGCGCCGCTCGCCGCCGGGCCTGTTGGATTTGGTCCCATAGAGAGGGGCGGATGAAGAGGAAATCAATGGGCTGCTTGGGGTCCTTCAGGTCGTAGGACCAGGTGACCGCCTCGGCGCTGAGCTGATAATTTTCAGGCGTGAGGGAGATCCACGATTGGGGATTGGGCGGTTCGGGAAAGGCGATGGTGAACCGGGCGCTTTCCAGCCGTCCGGGCCACAGCTGCCCGGTCAGGTCCATGGGATAGACGAAGTGCGCCAGCGGCCCATCGCCCACTTTGGCCGAATAGGTCATCACCAGATTGGCCCGCTGGTCGGGGTTGAGGGTGACCGTGGCCAGCCACCATTGCTGATTGCCCGGTTCCAACGGCAGCTCCCTGCCATTCAGTTGCAGGGTGATATTTTTGGGGGCGGGCTTGGGCGCGGAATAGCCGGGCACGGCCACTTTCGTGGCGACCTTGGCGCCCTTATTGCGATTGTGCAAACGGTAGTTGACCTGCACTTCGGCGATGGTGACCTGGCCGTCATCATGAAAGCTGACATCCACCGTCATGGAGAGAAGCGCGATCTTGCCCGGCTGCAAGGGCATCAGCGTATAGCCGCCGGGATAGTCGCCCTGGGCGCTGGCTTTTTGATGGCTGGAGAGAATCAGGATTAGAACCAGAAACGCCAGAAGAGCGCGCCATCCTTGCATCCAGATGCGGCTTCTGCTATTCTGATAGAACTGCCATTGAATACCGAAGGAAAAATTGCTCATGACGTCGAAGCTTCGCTTAATCCTTACCTGGAATATCCGCCCGGGCCGTGAACAGGAGTACTCGATGTTCGTCAACGACAGGCTGGCGCCGGGCGTCGTCGAGTTGGGGCTGCCGCCGCATGACGTCTATTATACCGCTTATGGGAATGTCCCGCAGATCATGGTCGTGCTGGATGTTCCCGATATTGCGGCCTTGCCGGGCATTCTCAATTCGAGACGATGGCAGGAATTGAAAAAGGAATTGTTCCAGTATATCGAAGATTACGAGGAAAGGGTAGTCAAAGTGGATGGCGACGGCGGATTTTTCTAAGAGCGAGCTAAAAATCGCCCCATAATCGGCAGTTGCCGCCCGAAAAAGCGCTTATGGATCCAACATTGCAGACCCAAATGAAGCAGATCGCGGCCCGCCGCGCCCTGGCGCTGGTGAAGGATGGCATGACCCTGGGGCTGGGCACGGGGTCGACCACCGCGTTTTTCGTGCAATACCTGGGAGAAGCGCTGCAGGAAGGGCGCTTGCAGGATATCCGCGGGGTGCCCACATCCGAACGCACGGCGCAACACGCCCGCGACCTGGGCATCCCTTTGCTCTCTCTGGATGATGTCCCCTATCTCGATCTGGCGGTGGACGGAGCCGATGAGGTGGACCCCCAACTGAATCTGATCAAGGGATTGGGCAAGGCATTGTTGCGGGAGAAACTGGTGGAAGTGCACGCCCGGGCCTTGTGGATCATCGTGGATGAGAGCAAGCTGGTGGCGCGGCTGGGCGATCACGTTCCTCTGCCGGTGGAGATCGTCCCCTTTGCAGCGGGCGCGACCGTGCGCTGGCTGAATGGGCTGCCCGGCTGTCGGGCCGAACTGTGGCGGCGGGAGGATGGCGATCCCTGGATCACGGACAACGGCCATTACCTGGCCCGCTGCTGGTTCGACGACGGCATTCCCGACCCCGACGCGCTTTCTCAAACCCTGCTGGCCTGGCCCGGCGTCATGGAGCATGGTCTGTTTCTGAATATGGCCACGGGCGTCATCGTGGCCAGCCCTGCGGGCGCGAGGGTGATGAGGCGGGGGTAGTTTTAGTGCGCGTCCAGAAATTAGTTCCCGTTTTTGTGCTCACCGATTCAAGTCGTGCGCTTCAGGCCTGCGGCCAGTGGACGGCCTCCGCCGTCCAAAACGACGACAAACAAAAGGGGCGCCGAAGGGCGACCACCGGCGCGAAGCGCCTAAAGAGCCCGAGTTATGAACGTTTACAAAACAATCCGGTAATAGAAAGAGGCCTATGGCCCGTTTAATTTGTAAAACTCCATCACTCGGCCAGTGTTGCGGCGAAAAAGGGAAGTTATTTTTTGACGCTCACTTAAACCGAAAGCAAGTAACTACTAAGGTCGCGCCGCCGCTTTTTGCCACGAAGACACGAAGAAAACGAAGGCACGACGTATTTTTCTTTATTTTTCCCTTCGTGTCTTCGAAAAACTTCGAGCCTTCGTGGCTTTTGGCGGCCTAAAGTCCAGTACGTTAGCAGTTACGAAAGCAAATTGAAACCAAGGCTTTTGGTTCGCATTGGATCATCAATGAATGGCGATTCTCTGGCCGCGCCGCCGCCCGCAGGTGAACCTGCGGGCTAAAAACGACGCCCCATAAATGGGGCTACGGCGCAGGTCGCGCGCCGCAGGAAGCCGGGTTCACCCGGCGTCGTTTCGTAGCCCGGAGCTTCAGCTCCGGGTGGCCGAGGCCGAAAACACCTGATTTCAAAATGCGTTTAGTTTAGTCTTTAGTCTTCAGAGAACGGCGTTTCTTCGTTCCCCGTTCCCCGCCCCATCATTCTCCCAACGACGCGGCCAGTTCCCTGGCCCGATGCGCGGCCTCGCGGAAAATGCGGGCAATGGCCTTCTCATCCGCCGTATTCACCGACGTCAACGCCTTCATCTCCTCGAACGACATATCGGTCTCCAGCGCCAGCGCGGCCACGCCCGCCATCATCTTCGCCGCCACCCAGCGGGCGTCGGTGGGCGAGAGTCCCGCATCGACGCCCGCCTGCGTCATGCCCTCCAGCACGGGCAGCAGCCAGCGCATGGACGCGCCCGTCAAGCCCACGGCCCAATCCATTTGGTCATCCTCGATGACGATGCTGTCTCCCAGCGTGTTCAACAGGGCCTGCACCTGCACCCGCCCATCCAGCGTGCAATCCCGGCCATAGGCCACGGGATTCACCCCGCGGCCGATGAGGGAGAGCGCGTTGGGCATGATGCGGGCCACGGCCACGGGCTCGGGGATGATTTCTTCCAGCCGGGCCATGGACACGCCCGCGGCGAAGGAGATGACGATCTGGCCTTCGCCCAGGCGGGGAGACAGGGTCTCCAGCGTGGGAATCACCGCTTTGGGGGGCGTGCTGATCAGCCAGATATCGGCCCGGCAGCAGGCGTCGGTCAGGGGACAGACCTTGACGCCCAATTCGCGCTGGACGCGGGCCCCGCGTTGGGGGTCCGCGTCGCAGACCATGATCTGGTTGTTGCGCAGGCCCGCGGCCCGCAATCGCTGGATGAGGATGCGACCGATGACGCCGGCGCCGATGATCGCCAGGCGCTTATCCTGGAGCGCAGCGACCTCACGGGGAAGTCGGGGAGAGGGGAAGCTTTCCCGGTTCATTGCTTGCGTTGACAGATCATCACAGGTAGGGTGGATTGATGGACGACGTCATCCACGGTGGAGCCCAGGATCGCAGCCAGGAAACGGCTGTGGCCATATGCGCCGATGAGGATCATATCCACATCTTCCTCCTCCGCGGTCTTCAGAATCTGCTCCGCCACATGCCCCTTCACCAATCGCCGCTCCGCGGCGAGGCCCTGCTCCCGGGCTTTGGCGGCTGCCTCGAAGCTGGCCGCAGCGCGGTCATTCTTGCCGTCATCCACGGTCAGCAAAATCAGACGGCGGTCTTTTTTCAGGGCCAGATGCAGGGCGATATCCAGCGCCTCTTTGGCCCGATCGCTGCCGTCATACGCCACGAGCAGGGTGTTGAGGGGGCGAGGATCGCTGACTGTGGCCAGAACCGGGCAGGGCGCGTGTCGCACCACGGCCTCGAAGGTGGAGCCGAACAGCGGCCCGCTCCATCTGCCTCCCACGCCCCGACGCCCCATCACCACCAGGTCCACGTCGTTGGCGTATTCGAGGATGATCTCAGAAACAATGCCCGACTCGAAATAAGTTTCGACCTCCACGCCCGCGCTGACAGCCTGTTGACGCAAATCTCTCAGCGCCTTCTCCCCTCGCTCTCGAAACTGCTTGCGGAGTTGTTCGGATTGTTCCAGCAGCACCGGATCGCAACCGGGCGAGAGCGGATCCATGAAATCGGGCGCTGTCATGCAAGGCGCCAGGATGATTTTCTCGTCCGCGATGTACAGGCCGATGAGCTTGCTTCCTTCTTCTTCCGCGATGGCGATGGCGTGATGCGCGGCCACCCAGCTTTCGCTGGAGTCGTCGATGGGGATGAGGATGCGGTCGAACATGATGGGCCTCCTGTATTGAGAATAGCATTGGCGTCTTTTGTGAGACTCTCGCCAGGCTAAAGTTGGCCGAAACGGCAACCAGCGTGAAACGTAATGCGTAATCCGTGAGGTCATTACGCATCACGCATTACGCATTACGGGATTGGCTTCCCGCGCTAAGATGGTCGAAAGAACATTGTCTTCGGCGGCGCGGCGCCCGAATGGCCTAGCGCAGGATTTTGGGCTTGATCAGCCATTGCAGATGGGCCTCGCCCGGCTGCGCGTCGGCCCAGCGGTCGGCGTAGAGGCGCAGGCTGGCGATAGCCGCGGTGGGCATGCGCACATGGCCGCCGCCCAGCAGCTCGATGATATCCTCCATGCCCGGATTGTGCCCCACCAGCATGACGCGGTCTGCGTCCTCGGGCAGTTCGCGGATGACGGCCAAGAGCATGTTGGGCGAGGCCAGATAGATGCGGCGGTCGAAGTCCAGCTCTCCCCGGAATCGCTCCTCCTTGGCTACGAATTCTGCGGTGAGACGGGCGCGCGTGGCGGGAGAGCTGACGATGCGGTCGGGCATGAGATTGTGTCGGGCCAGGAATGCCGCCATGATGGGCGCGTCGCGCTGGCCGCGGGCGTTGAGGGGGCGTTCGAAATCGGAGCGGTATTGCGCGCCCCAATCCGATTTGGCGTGCCGCATGAAGAGGATGGTTTTCATAAGCTGTTCCAATCGCTCTGCGTTCGTCTACAAAAGCAACTCGAAGCCTGCGTTGGGCGAGTCAGCAACCGACGTGATGCGTAATCCGTGAGGTCGTTACGCATCACGCATTACGTGTTTGGCTTCCCGCGCCCGCGTGGCCGCGAGGCGTTTTCGCTGGTATCGGCGAACTATTGCTCGGTCCGACTGTTTCGCTTTTATTGTAAACCCCAACGCCCGTCTTTTCAAGGACTTTTGTCACTGTCGCCCGTATTTCAACGCCAGGGCCACAGCCCCGGCCCGATTGCTGACCCCCAGCTTCTCGAAAATCGCCCGCAGATGGCGTTTCACCGTGTTGGGCGAGATGACCAGAGCCTCGGCGATGGCCTTGTTGCTCATCCCCTGCACCAGCAGCGCCAGCACCTCCCGCTCCCGGGGCGAAAGCGCGTCCAGGGGGGAGGGGGCAGGCGGTTGGGCCAGGGCCGCGGCGGCCTGGCGGAACGCCCGGCGGTCGAAGGCCTGTTTCTCGAAAAAGGCCGCGGGCGCGTGGTCGGTCAGGATGGCGTCCAGGCGTTGGGGCGTAGCCACGCCGCTGACAAGGATGACGGGGACGCCGCGGGCGCGGATGCGGGCCAGCAGACGCAGCCCGTCCTCGTTGGCGTCGGGAGCCAGGGAGCTGGCCAGGGCAATGTCGACCACGGCCAGGGCGAAGGCGTGGTCGCGCAGGGCGATGAGGGCCTGGCCGTAGCTGGCCGCAGACGTCGCGTCCAGGCCCGCATCCGCTAGCAGCTCGGCCAACAGGTCTCGCCAGCCCGCATCGTCCTCCACCAGCAGGGCCCGCAACCCCAACGGCTCGAAGCCGTTCGTTGGAGCGTTGTCTCGCGCCTGAGCCTGATCCTGCGCCTGGGCGTCGGGCCGGGCCAGCAGCGACTGCGCCAGGGTCTTGAACTCCCGGCGACTGAAGCGGTTCTTCTCCAGCAGGGTGACCGCGCCATATTCGCGCAACGCGGCCACGGTCACGTCCACGGTGGCGTAGCCTGTGAGCATGATGGCCTGGCAGTCGGGGGCGTGGCGCTGCAACGCGGCCAGGACCTCCAACCCATCCCGATTGCGGTGATCCCGTCCGGCCAGGGAGAGATCGATGACGGCGATGCGGTGGGGATGGGCGCGCATCAGGGCGCGAGCGCCTTCCAGATCGGTCGCGATATCCACGACCAACCCGGCGTCTTCCAGCAGTTCGGTCAGAATCTGCCGCCAGGCGTCGCTGTCTTCGACGATAAGCGCGCGATGCGTCATGGCTTTTGAAGGAAAAGCAACACAGAGATCACGGAGGATGCACAGAGGGCGCAGAGGAAAAAGAAAACAAGGGGAGGACTTCGTGACTTGAAATCATCAATTCTCTGGGTTCTCAGCGAGTTCCCTGGCCTCTTTGTGTTCCTCCGAAAAGGCGATGGGGAAACGGAGGATGAAGGCGGTGCCGGAGACGCCGTCGCTTTGCACCTGCACGGAGCCGCCGAAACGGGCCATGATGGTTTTGACCCACCACAGGCCGAAGCCCAGTTTGCCCGCGGCCCGGCGGCCCGAATAGTTGAACTGGAAGATGGCGTTGTGCAGGGCGGGCGGGATGCCAGGGCCGCTGTCCCGCACGGTCACCTGCACCCAGTCGCCTGTCTGCTCCCCCGCGATGACGATCTCACCCCCCGCGGGCATGGCAGCGAGGGCGTTTTCGATGAGGTTGTGGAAGACCAGGGCCAGGCGGCGGCGGCCTGCCACCACCGGCGGCAGCGCGTCCAGGCCCTGGCGGTGGATGACGACGCCCTCGGGCAGGTCGATCTCGGCCAGAGCGTGATTGACGGCTTCGGGGATGGAGGCGGCGGTGAGGGTGATGGGCCGCAGGTGGGTGAGGCTCTCCCGCACGATATCCAGAGCCTCGACCGCGCTGGTGCGGATGGCCGCCAGGTTGCGGGCCAGGTAGGGGTCGGCGGCCAGCGCCGCCGCGCGTTTGTCTTCGATCCCTTCGATGCGCACGGGAATGACGCCCAGTTTGTTGTTGAGCCGGTGCATCAGGTTGGCGGCGATGTCGCCCATGGCCGCGAAGGTTTCGGCCGCGGCCCGCTGCTCCCGGGCCAGGCGCAAAGCCTCCTGACGGCGGGCATTGTCCGCGGCCAGGGCTGCGTGGCGGGCCAGCAGGGCCAGCACCTTCTTGTCCCAATCGGACGCGGGCAGGGGGGCGTCAGGGCTGAACACAGCCAGAGCGCCCGCGGGACGGCCCCCCTCGCTGCTGACCAGGGGCGCGACCAGGGCGTCGGTCTCGTCGAGGGTGAGATGACGGGGCGCGGTCGCGCTGGGCGGGCGGGCGATGGCTCGAATGAGGGCGTCGGGCGGAGCCATGTCCTCGGGCTGCTGCGCCCGCAGGATGAAGCCATCGCCGGTTCGGAGCCACAGCCCTGCGGCGGGCGCGCCCAGCAGCTCCCGGGCCAGGCTCGCCACGCGTTGGTAAATCACCTCGGGCGGGTCGGCCAGCAGCCGGGCGGAGAGGTCTTGCAGCGCATCCAGCAGCCGGGCCTCCTGAATGGCGATGACGGCCTGGATGGCGAAGGATTGCAGCAGCAGCGCATCTGCGTCGGAGAAGGCGCCGACGGCCGGGCTTTCCAGGTTGATGACGCCCTCCAGCCGTCCGCCCGCGGCGATGAGGGGCGTCACTAACTCCGACCGCATGGGGGAGTCGTAGGCCAGGGGGTAGTAGAGGTCGGCCCAGGGCGGGGCCTGCACGTCCGCGATGCACAGGGTCTTGCGTTGCGCCGCGGCCAGGCCGGTGATGCTGGATGCGTCCAGGGGCAGGGCCTCGGTGGCGGGGCGACCCAGATCGTCGCCGGCGAAGGCGCGGGTGACCAGGCTCTGGCGGGATTCATCCACCAGGCGGAAGATGCCATACCGGGCGCCGGTCACCTCCAGGGCCATCTCCAGGATGCTCTCCAAGGTTTCCTGCAATCCCAGGCGGGAGGAGATGAGCATGTCGGCCCGGCGCAGGCGGGCGAGTTCCTCCTCCTTGCGCTGAAGGCTCTGCGCCATCCGGGCGGCGTCCTGGGCCCGGGCCAGCGCCGCGGCCGCGTGCAGGGCCGCGTTGTCGAGCAGGTCCCGCTGGTCGGGCGTGAGCGCCTCGTCATCGGGCGGGGTCACGGCCAGGACGAGGTCGTCCGCGAGGGGGAAGGGGATGGCGTCGGGCGGGGTTTCGCCCGCGGGCATGATGCGCGCCCGCGCGCCCGCGGGCAGCAGGCCGGCGATGGCCGCGGCCATCTGGTCTTGCACCGCGTCCGGGCTCAGGCTGCGGTCTTCCCCCAGGCGGTGGAGGGTCCGCAGGATTTGGTTCAGTTGTTGCAGGGCAGAAAGGGACATGGGGGAGGAGAGTAATCAGTGTTCAGGGGGAGCGTCTGATTCATTTTATCCCGATCCTGATCCTGCTCCTAATCCCGACGGGCCATGGCAAAGACGCCCGGCGGGCGGGCCGGGCGTCTTCCAAAAGCTCATTTTCTCTCCGAGTCCTCTGTGCATGCTCTGTGGTCTCTGTGTTCCACGAGAGATCAGGCGTTGTAGTAAAGCAAGAACTCGTAAGGATGGGGGCGCAGGCTGACCGGGCCGACTTCCTCCTCGTATTTGTATTCCATGTAGGCTTCCAGCAGGTCTTCGGTGAAGACGCCGCCCTTGGTGAGGAAGTCATGATCCTCCTCCAGGGCTTCCAGCGCCTCGTTGAGCTTGGCCACGGTCATCTCCACCTGGTCGATGTTCTCCTGCTCGAAGAGGTCGGTTTCCGCGGGCTCGCCAGGATCGATCTGGTTCTCGATGCCGTCCAGGCCCGCCATGAGCATGGCTGCGAACGCGAGATAGGGGTTGGCCGTGGGGTCGGGGCTGCGGAATTCGATGCGCTTGGCCTTGGGCGACTGGCTGTACATGGGGATGCGGCAGGCCGCGGAGCGGTTGCGGGCGGAGTAGGCGATGACCACGGGCGCTTCGTAGCCGGGCACGAGGCGGCGGTAGGAGTTCGTGGTGGGCGCAACCAGGGCCAGCAGTGCGTTGATGTGCTTGAGGATGCCGCCGATGTACCACAGCGCCATCTGGCTCAGGCCCGCGTAACCGTCGCCAGCGAACAAGGGCTTCCCATCCTTCCACAGGCTCTGATGGGTGTGCATGCCCGAGCCGTTGTCCGCGTAGATGGGCTTGGGCATGAAGGTGACGGTCTTGCCCGCTTTGCGGGCCACGTTCTTGACGATGTACTTGTAGAGCTGGACGTTGTCGGCCATGGTCACCAGCTCGTCGAAGCGCATGTCGATCTCGCACTGGCCCGCGGTGCCCACCTCGTGATGATGCACTTCCACGTCGACGCCCGCGGCGATGAGGGTGCGCACCATCTGCGAACGGAGGTCTTGCAGGGTGTCCAGCGGGGGCACAGGGAAGTAGCCCCGTTTGTGGGGAATGGAGTGGCCGAAGCCGAAGATGTCGTTGTTCCACGGGCCTTCCACGCTGTCGATCTGGTAGGCGGAGGAGTATTCGCCCGCGGAATACATGACCTGGTCGAAGATGAAGAACTCGGCCTCGGGCCCGAAGTAGGCCGTGTCCGCGATGCCGGTGGAGCGCATGTAGTCCACGGCCTTGCGGGCCACATAGCGCGGATCGCGGCTGTACGGCTCGCGAGTGATGGGGTCATACACGTCGCAGGTGAGGCTGAGGGTGGGCATCTCCGCGATAGGGTCCACGATGGCCGTGTTGGGGTCGGCCAGCAAGATCATATCGCTGTTCTCGATGCTCTGGAACCCGCGTATGGAGGAACCGTCGAAACCCATGCCCTCCTCGAAGGCCAGTTCGGGACTGAAGGCTTCGATGGGCATGGAGAAGTGCTGCCATTGCCCGAACAAATCGGTGAACTTGACATCGACGATCTTGAGGTCGTTTTCCTTGACCAGTTTCATGACATCTTTGGGGGTGGCCATAAGTTCAGTCTCCTGTAAATGTGAACAAGCAAAAAGGTTGTCAGGTCAACGTGGGACGAGACGGAAAGAGGTGATGCGTGAGACGTGAACGTTTTCACGTCAATGATTTGCCGCGCCCGAGTCGCTTTGAAAAATGCCATCTCAGTATAATCCCCTGGTCTGGCCCTGGCTATGGCCCAAATGGATCATTTTGCGAATTTCTTTCCTCAAAAGCGCGACGGATTTCCCCTGAGCGGGTTATCCTTAGATGAGCATTTCCAAAGATGCCCGTGCGAGACGCGCGCGATTTTTGCAAGGAAGGCCGGACGTGCTAAAATGCGTCCGCTTTGGCGAAGCAATTATTTCGATAACACTTTCTCAATCTTTTTGGAGGATTATTCCATGACTGAATACGCAGAAGGCAGCATCGAACAACGCGTGATTGACATCATCGTGGATCAGCTTGGCGTGGAGCCGGACGAAGTCACCATGGATTCCCGCTTTCGCGAGGATCTGGAAGCCGACAGTCTGGATCTGGTGGAGCTGATGATGGCGTTCGAGGAGGAGTTTGGCGGCGAGATCTCCGACGAAGATGCCATGAAAATTCAGACGGTGGGCGAAGCCGTGGCGCTGCTCAAGGAGCAAGGCGCGGAATAATCAACGCCCGCATCGCATCGCCGAACACCGAGCCGGAGGATTCCGCTCGGTGTTTTGGTTTGGGAGAGCCATGCAACAAGCCACTGTCACCGGTCTCATCCTGGCGGGCGGGGCCAGCAGTCGGATGGGGCGCAACAAAGCGCTCATCGCGTGGGAGGGGAAGCCGCTGGTGGCCCGCGTGGCGGCCGCGCTCGCACCCATCGCGGATGAGCGCCTCATCGTCGCCAACGACGCGGATCCCTACCGCTTTCTCGGCCTCCCCGTCATTCCCGACATCCAGCCAGGCTACGGTCCGCTCATGGGGCTCTATTCGGGCCTGAAGGCCGCGTCGGGTGAGCTGGCAGTGGTGGCGGCGGTGGATATGCCCTTCCTCGCGCCCGACTTCCTGCGCTTCCTGCTCGCCCTCGCCCCCGGCTACGACGTGGTCATTCCCGAGGCCGGGGGCAGGCTGCACCCCCTCTGTGCGGTCTATCGCCGGGCCACCTGCCTGCCCCCCATCACCGACGCCATCGCCCGCGGCCAGCGCCGCCTCATCGCCTTCCATCCCGCGATGCGGGTGCGCCGCGTGCCCGAAGCGTCGCTGCGCCAGGTCTCCCCCGACCTGCGGGCGTTGATCAACGTGAACACGCCCGAGGACCTGGCCCGAGCGCGGAAGCTGTTCCGAAGATAGCGTTACGTTGGCTTGCAAAAGTAACTCGAAGCCCACGTTGATCGAGTCTACAACTGACGTGATGCGTAATGCGTAATCCGTGAGGTCGTTACGCATCACGAATTATGCATTACGGGATTGGCTGCCCGCGCCAACTTGGCCGCGAGGCATTTTTGCTGGTATCGTAACTGCTAAGGTAGTTGGCCCCAATCGTCCCTCTTGCCACGAAGACACGAAGGAAACGAAGGCGCGAAGTCATTCAAAAAGAAGATTTTATCCGTGTTTCCTCGTATCCGTGTCGAGTGAACAGGGCTACGTTAGCAGTTACCTGGTATCGGCGATCTGTTGTACGCATTCAGTGTTCAGTTTCATGCCCGAACGCAATTTCTTCGAAAAAGTCTGGCTTGTCACCCTGCAGATCCCACGGGGGCGAGTGACGTGGTATGGGGCCATCGCCGAGATGCTGGACGCGCCCCGCGCCGCCCGCACAGTGGGCTGGGCCCTGAACGCGCTCACGCCCGAGCAGTCGCAACGCATCCCCTGGCAGCGGGTCATCAACAAGGCCGGGCGTTGCTCCATCCGTCACGCCGGTCTCACCCCGGACGACCAGCAGGCCTTGCTGGAGGAGGAAGGGATTGAGTTCGATGAACGGGGATATACGGACTTCGGGCGGTTCGGCTGGGAGGGGCTGACGCCCGAGGAAGTGCGGGAGTTGCTGGCCCGCGGGCGTCTACCATGGGAAACGGATTCGATCTCGGGTTGAGCGTTGTTGCGCTGATAACCACGCTGTTGCTGGCGGTCATTGCGTGGATCGATTGGCGCACATGGCGCATTCCCGACACATGCACCGCAACGCTGCTGATTTGGGCGGGCGTGCAGCTTCTCTGGCCCGGACGCCTTCACCTGGGAGAAGCCCTGGCGGGCCTGATCATCGGAGGCGGAGGATTTTCCCTGTTGGCCTGGCTCGGCCGCGGCGGTTTGGGATGGGGCGATGTGAAATTCGCCGCGGCGTTGGGGGCGCTGCTTGGATTTCCCGCCATTCTCTATGGGCTTTCGTTGGGGATGGTCCTGGCTGGGATGGCGGCGGGGGGATTACTCTTGACCGGCCGCGCCGGACGCAAGGACGCCTTCGCCTACGGGCCTTATCTCGCTCTGGGAGGATGGCTCATCTACCTGATGACGCTACATTTGTTGGCCTGGCAGTCCTGACGGGCGCTGACGCTGGACAGATGGGGCGGTTGGGAGTATGATGCGAAACAGGCGATCTGGACAAAGACCCGCCGATACCAGTGAAAATGCCTCGCAGCCATGTTGGCGCGGAAAGCTAATCCCGTAATGCGTAATGACCTCACGGATTACGGATTACACACATTACGTCTGTGGTAGATTCGCCCAACTTTGGCTTTGCGAACTTTTCGCAACCGACGATCATTCTATTTCTATACCAGATAACCCAATCGGTTTTTCATGGGCTTCGTTGGCGGAGGCGCATCGCGGGCGCGTTGTGGGCCTCTACTACCTCATCCGAGGCATGATCACCATCCCCGCGCCCTTCCTGGGCGGATTGTTGTGGTGGCAGACGCCGAGCTGGCCGCTATTGCTGGGCGGAGCCATCTCGGGCCTGAGTCTGCTACTTTACGCCGTCAAACCTCGCCTCACCGAACAGATGACGTGACAGACCGTCAATGCCTATCTGGAGAAATCGTTATGATAAATAATCCTTTCGGCAAATTGGAAACATTCGAGCGTTGGTTGATAGGGCTTGCTTCATGTTGGGCAGTTGTCTGGGTTATTGACTCGATAAGCAGTTCAGGCTGGTTGCCTCGAATGGACTGTTTGGTTGACCTTGCGATATTGGCTGCAGGAGTACTACTTATTGGCTTATCAGTAGGATTTCTCATTGTGCGGTTCTATCACAGGCAATTTTCATTAGGGGCTGTTGTTGCTGTGTTGATGATGTTGTTGGCCCTCTTTGTTTCCAGGAAAATACCCAATAAACCCACTCAAATATGCCACATCCCCGACTCTACAATCACAATTCGGTTTTATTACCATGACAGCATTGGAGGTGCAACCGGTTCAGATCGATTTAGCGTGACCTATCAGGACGAGATCGTCCCGGAGAAAGGGATTTTCTACGCCTATTCCTCCCCTTTTATTACGTCCGTCACTTGTCGCAAAGATGGTGTCATGTTAAATCAGCTACAAGAGAAACCAATCTTCTTGCCTTTGTTATGGATTCAGGAAGATTTACTCGAACATCCGCTTCGGTTTTATAAGGGGAGATTGGAAACTTTGGAGTATGCGGATGATGTTCGAGGCTGGGCTTCGACTTTTATCCCAACACCGACCCCCACGAGTCCATAAGTCGGCATGATTATCAACAAAACTTTCTGAAACGAATGAGGATAGAACGCAGACACATCCTATGCACCGCAGATTCTCGCAGATTATTCTGATTTATCTGCGTTGATCAGTTTCTTCTGCGTCATCTGCGTTCCATCTACGAAACAGATGATGTAATCACGCCCGCGCCCTCCGTCGCGACCGTGACGAAGGCGTAGCCCGCCCGGCCCGTGCGTCCGTTGTACTCCCCGATCACGTCCTGCCCCAGGCCTGCCGCGTCCTCCGCCCGGCACAGGGCGATGGCGCAGCCGCCGAAACCCGCGCCGGTGAGGCGCGCGCCCAACGCGCCCGCGTTCACCGCCAAATCCACCAGCAGGTCCAACTCCTGGCTGCTGACTTCGTAATCATCTCGCAGGCTGGCGTGGGAGGCCAGCATGAGCTCGCCGAACCGGGCCAGGTCGCCCGCGCGCATGGCCCGAACGCTGGCCAGCCCCCGCGCGTTCTCGGTGACCACATGGCGGGCGCGGCGATAGATGACCGGAGGCAGCAGGTCGCGATGGGCTTCGAGCTGTTCGGCCGAGATGTCGCGCAGGGCCGTGACGCCCGGCAGGGCCGATTGCAGCCGCCGCACGGCCTCCTCGCACTCGGCCCGACGCTGGTTGTAGGCTGAGGAGGCCAGGGATCGGGGCGCGTCGCTGTAAAACACGACGATGCGGGCCTGCTCGGGCAGGGGCGCGGGATCGGTGGTCAGGTCGCGAGTGTCGATGAACAAGGCGTGACCCGCCACGCCCGCGGCCGAGATGAGCTGATCCATGATGCCGCAATTGACGCCCACCCACTGGTTCTCCGCCTTTTGGGCCAGCAACGCCATCCGTTTCGGATGCCACGGCAGGTCGGAGACGAAGGCGAAGGCCCGGGCCACGGCCAGCTCCGTAGCCGCGGAGGAGGACAATCCCGCGCCGATGGGCACATTCCCGGCCATGACGCCCTCCCAGCCGCGCAGAGCGAACCCGGCATCCCCCAAAGCCCAGGCCACGCCCTGCACATACCCCGCCCAGCCTGTCCGCTGGCTCAGATCGTCCAGCGAGAAGGTGAGGGACTGGTCGAAGTCCAGTGAGTGGAGATGCACCTGGCGGTCGGGGCGCGGGCGCAGCGCGATCCACACGGCCCGGTCGATGGCCATGGGCAGTACGAAGCCGTCGTTGTAGTCGGTGTGCTCGCCAATGAGATTGACCCGTCCTGGCGCGCGCACGATGGCCGCGGGCTGATCCTGGAAATGATCGAAAAACGCGGCGGCAAGTCGAGTCGTGTTCACTGCTTTGAAAATAGGATTCGGATCAGGATTTGGATTGAGATCGCCAGGCCGACGTTGGGCGAGACAGCAACGGGCGTGAAACGTGAAAACGTGAAACGTGAGATCGTTACGCATCACGCATTACGCATTACGTGCTTGGCTTCCCGCGCCAACCTGGCCGCGAGGCGTTTTCATCCGTATCGGCGCGGGCGCGCCCGCCGTCGGACTGCTTTGAAAATAGAGCCACGAAGGCGCGAAGGAAAGCGAAGGCACGAAGAAAAAAGACTGAAGACTAAAGATTATCTGCGGAAATCAGCGTTGCATCTGCGTCATCTGCGTTCTCATTTT
>JALXCB010000007.1 GCA_026991225.1 Anaerolineae bacterium
TGCCCCCATCTTCCTATCTGGAAGTGGCTTTCGAGGACCTGGCCCGCTCGCCCCAGGAGCAGTTGGCCCGGATGATCGCCTTCATCAACCTGCCCGACTACTGCTTCCGCGAGGACGAGCTGGCGCTAATCGACCCCGACCTGGCGCATATCGGGCGCTGGGAGAAAGACATTCCGCCCGAAGCGCTGGCGCGGGCGATGGTGTACTTGTCGCCGTGGGTGGAGCAATATGAGAATTAGGTAACTGCCAAGGAGCCTGATTCGACCTCGAAAATGCCTTGCCACGAAGGCTCGGCCCCTCCGGCTCTCCGAGCTACGTTCAGGGGGAAGGCAATGTAGGTTTGCAAGTTCGCAAGTCGCAAGTCCCCCTGCTTGCGTTTTTTCACCAGCTACTTGCTTCCTGCCGCCCGCCATTTTTTCCTTCGCACCTTCGTGGCCTTTTTTCAGGAAAGCCAAGAATAATTGCAATTATTATCAGCAAGGACATAACAACTATGCGCGACGAATTTCTGGTTTTTGGTTCTCCCCTTATTGAACAAGAGGAAATTGATGAAGTTGTAGATTCACTTAAATCAGGATGGATAGGGACTGGGCCGAAAGTGCATCAATTTGAGAAAATGTTTCGGGATTACAAAGGCGTTAAATACGCAATGGCTCTAAACTCTTGCACAGCCTGTCTCCACCTATCCATGCTCTCCATCAATCTGCAGCCTGGCGATGAGGTGATAGTCCCCACAATGACCTTTGCAGCCACCGCCAACGTTGTCATTCATGCTGGCGGCAAACCGGTCTTTGTTGACTCCTTGCGAGATTCAATGAACATTGATCCGGCAGATATCGAAAGAAAAATAACCCCCAAAACCAAGGCAATCATCCCCGTCCATTTTGCCGGGCGCGCATGTGATATGGATGCTATTTTGGATATTGCCAAAAAACATGATCTCAAAATTATCGAAGATTGCGCCCACGCTATTGAAACCGAGTATCACGGAGAAAAAGCCGGTACGTTTGGAGATATTGGTTGTTTTAGTTTTTACGTTACAAAAAATATTGTGACGGGGGAGGGAGGAATGGCAATCACAAACAACCAGGAATACGCTGACAAAATAAAAGTTATGGGACTTCATGGTATGAGCAAGGACGCCTGGAAGAGATTCAGCGACGAGGGCTATAAACACTATCAGGTCGTTTATCCTGGATTCAAATACAATATGATGGATATTCAGGCGGCACTTGGAATCCACCAATTGCCGCGGGTTGATAGCTATTGGTTACGCAGGCAGGAAATTTGGAATACTTACAATGATGCGTTCAAAGATTTGCCTGTATTTACTCCGGCGCCAGTTGCACCAGATACAAAACATGCATACCATTTATATACATTGCTTCTAGATATTGATCGTCTTTCCATCACACGCGATCAATTTCTCGATGAAATGACCAAACGGAAAATAGGCGTTGGCGTCCATTACATAGCGCTTCATCTGCACCCCTACTATCAGCAAACGCTCGGACATAAACGAGGTGATTTTCCAAATGCCGAATGGATATCCGATCGGACAGTTTCCCTCCCTCTATCTGCCAAACTAACGAACGCTGATGTCGATGATGTCATTGAAGCTGTACAATCAATTCTCACATAATAATGAGGCAAATGAAAAAACTGCTGAAAGCAATCGAGCGCTTTCTCATATGCGCTTATTTTAGATGGATACATCTTTTGTATGGCATTGACGGCGTAGCGCATAAATTAAAGTGGCAACGTCATCCTAAAGATATTTTGAAAAGATGGGGAGCTCAAATCGGCACTGACACAATGATTTATCCTGGGATTACTATTCACGCGGCGTATCGTGATTTTTCAAATTTGAAGGTAGGGAAAAGTGTCAGGATACTGAGAGATGTTGTTTTGGATTTGACCGATGAGATTATTATCGAAGATCAAGCGATTATAAGTATTGGAGCCACGTTGCTGACTCACCAAAATATCTTTCGATCTCCATTGAGTGAGTTGGAGGCCTATAAACCCTCTCATTCTCCAATCAAGATTAAACGGGGAGCGGTCTTATTTGCTAATGTAACAGTGTTGCAAGGAGTGACAATTGGCGAATGCTCGGTTTGTGCTGCTGGGGCTGTAGTCATACACGATGTGCCTCCCTATACTGTTGTAGGCGGCGTTCCCGCCCGTCCGATTAAGACGCTCCCAATGACTTCGTGAACTACTAAACAAATGGCAAGAGAAATAAAAAACATTTTAGTCAATTCAATACACGACAGACAACTTCGCGTTTTTGCATCTCAATACATATCTGGACGACTGATAGATATTGGCTGTGGGAAGAAGCCGTATGAGGAGCTTCTCTCGTCATTAGTTACTGAACACGTTGGCGTTGATCACCAAGATTCTTTTCACGATAAAAGCAATGTCGATATTTTTGGCTCTGCTTATGAAATTCCGGTTGAAGATGAATCATTCGATTCAGCAATAAGCACTGCAGTTTTAGAGCATTTAGAAGAACCAGAATTAGCGTTGCGAGAATGCTATCGCGTTCTCAAACCCGGAGGCTATGCAATCTACAGCATACCCTTCATTTGGCATATCCACGAGGCGCCGCGAGATTTTTTTAGATATAGTAAATTTGGAATCGAGTATTTATTTAACAAGACAGGCTTTGAAATCATTGAAATCAAACCATTATCAGGGTTTTGGGTGACTTTTGGGCAGTTATTTGTCTACTACATTTATAGGTTTAATAAAGGCCCATTGCGGTGGTTACATATCATTGATATTGTTGGATTGTCGATTCAGGGATTTGTCTATTTAATAAATAAAATCGATAAAACTGAGCAGTGGACTTGGATGTACATGGTGGTAGCAAAAAAGCCATGACAACATTGAGACACCAGGCAGCTAAAGGAGTCAAATGGACAGCCATTTCCCGGGCAGGGCGTCTGGGAGCGCAATTCCTAACAACCGCCATCCTTGCCCGTCTCCTATCGCCCGATGATTTTGGGTTGGTGGGAATGGCGCTTGTTGTTTTAGGATTTCTAAATATCTTCAAGGATTTGGGAACTTCCGCTGCAATTATTCAGAGAAAGAAAATTGAAGACCCGTTAATTTCGAGCATCTTTTGGCTGAATGTAGGATTTGGGGCAGTTGCTACGATAATCCTATTTGCCGGCGCTCCGCTCATCGCCTCGTTTTATCATGAGCCAAGATTGACTTCTGTGATGCAAGTCTTTGCAACTACATTCATCCTTTCGGGATTGGGAATAGTGCAAAATGCCTTGTTGCAACGCTCTCTGGCATTCAATAAGTTGGCAAAAATCGAATTAACCGCCATTATTTTTGGATCAACGTTAGGAATTACCCTCGCTGCTATGGGGGCAGGCGTTTGGAGTCTGGTTATCCAGACTATAAGTACAGTCTTTTTGACAACAGTCTTTTTGTGGCTACAATCGAACTGGCGTCCAAAACTTAAGTTTGATTGGCTTGAATTAAAAACCATACTTTCGTACAGCTTAAACCTTACTGGATTTAATATCCTTAACTTCTTATCCCGAAACATAGATTATCTACTAATCGGCCGGTACTTGGGAGCTACAGCATTAGGATACTACACATTGGCCTATCAAATACTACTATTCCCTGTTCAGAATATTTCCGCCGTTGTCAGTAAAGTAATGTTTCCTGTTTATTCCAAAATCCAAACCGACAACGCCTATTTTTCCCGTGTTTATCTCGATGTAGCTTCTACGATTGCATTTTTTACCTTTCCCTTAATGATGGGGGCCTTTCTGCTAGCTCATCCTTTGGTTTCCGTGATCTTTGGTGAAAAATGGGCGCAATCCGCCTTTTTAATCCAGATACTTGCTCCCGTTGGCGCCATTCAGTCCATCGCAGCAACCGTTGGTCTGATATATCAAGCCAAAGGTAGAACGGATTGGCTACTCCGCTGGGGCATTTTTTCCGTTTCTATAGTTATTGTTGCTTTCCTTGTCGGCATTCGCTATGGACTCATTGGCGTTGCTTTGGCGTATTCAGTAGCAATAATGCTTCTCACCTATCCTGGCTTCGCAATACCCTTTCGTTTAATAGAACTCAAGTTCTTAGATTTGGTGGAAGTACTAAAACTGCATTTACTAAACACCTTGGCAATGGGTTTAATAATTTACACATATTTAATCTTCCTCTCATCACACTTCTCTGAAGTTATCAATCTAACCCTTGCTGTTACACTCGGCGTTACAGCTTATTTGGTAAGCAACTATATGATAAACCGGCAACAATTGATAGATTTGACGGTGAAGGCAAAACTTCTATTTTGAACAAATCGAGAACAATTTCCGAAATGACAGGTCAACTTTCTGTAATTCATAGTTATCCAATCTGGCTACCTCAGACCCAAACCTGGATGTATAATCAGGTTAAATACCTGCCAAATACGATCAAGTCTGTTATTTCCTGCGAACAAGTGCAGAATCTTGATCAGTTCGCACTGCCTCGAATTTACGCCAGCAACTCACCTCTCGGTTTACACTTTTTTTTTAGTCGCACACTCCGAAAGCTAGGAATCCAATATAGAATTGGCCCTATTTCCAATATTACCAAGCAAGAAGGAGCCGCAGTGCTTCATTCTCATTTTGGCACCACGGGTTGGTACAATCTGATTGCAGCCAAGAGGAATCAGTTGAAACACGTCGTTACATTTTATGGTTTGGATGTGAGTAAAGTGCCACAACAACATCCGATTTGGCGTAAACGATATACCCAGCTCTTTGAAGAAGCCGATCTGTTTCTATGTGAAGGCCCCTATATGGCGCGTTCATTAGCTGCACAGGGCTGTCCCACAAATAAAATCAGGGTCCATCATTTAGGCATCCCGATAGAGAACTTATCCTTCCAACCACGGAAATGGCGCCAAGGAGAAACACTCCGTGTGCTAATTGTTGCCAGTTTTCGTGAGAAGAAAGGCATTCCAGATGCTTTGCTTGCTTTAGGAAAAATAAAGGACCAAGTGGATTTGGAAATTACCATTATTGGTGATGCTAGCAAAGAGAATTCGAGTCAAAATGAAAAGCGTCGTATTTTTACCCTTATTGAATCCTTGGGATTAACTTCCAAGGTGCGATTGTTAGGTTATCAGCCTTACAAAGTGATCCTGGCAGAAGCATTTCGACATCACATATTTCTTTCTCCTAGTGTGACGGCCAGTGATGGCGACTCAGAAGGAGGCGCGCCAGTCGTATTGATCGAAATGATGGCTACCGGTATGCCCATTGTCAGCACCATGCATTGCGATATCCCCGAAGTCGTTGAATATGGGAAGAAGGACTGGCTTGTTGCTGAACATGATGTTGATGCTTTGGCCAACCGACTTATTTGGCTGATTGAACATCCTGGTGAGTGGGCACAATTGGCCCAACAAGGCCGTAATCACGTTGAACGACATTTTGATGCCAGCGTTCAGGGATTAAAGCTAAGTGAAATTTATTTCAGCTTAATCAACTAATCATGCAACTTATTGTTGAAAGTCGCTATGCATACAGCAGATATAAACAAGCAGATTGTTAGCCAACCATACGCCTATTTAAAAAGGGGGGAACGATCAAAAAGTAAAGGCGTGTATATCATACTTTCCCTTATTCTTATTTCAGCGTTTGGCCCTTATATTTTTCGAAATAGCGGCGTAAGGTTAGAACATCTTATTATTTATCCTCTCGCCGCCATTCTTCTGATTCGTTATTTTTTTCATCCCAAAAAGGCCACGCCTCGCATTTACCACATTATTTTAACCTTATGGGCGTTGCTGATTTTCTGGCTGATCTTGATAACTTATTTTACAAAAGACACCTTTTCATTCTTTATCATACCTGAAATGGAGAATGTAATTCAACCGCTGGCATTGATGTTTATTTTAGGGGAGTTGCTCAAGGGATTATCTTTCAATGAACAGCTAAAGTTCCTGAAGGTGGCGGCCTGGATAATTATCATTCTGTTGGCATTGAACGCCATTCTTTCGATTGCTACTATTTTTATTGATACCTGGTCAATTGTTCGCTGGTTTTTGAGGGGTGATAACTTTCTAGAAACTGTCTGGGGGCGATCTCTTACAAACGGGCGCTACTTGGGTATTTTCAATCAACCATTCGAAGCAGGACTTGCATATTCAGTCGGGCTACTATTGTGGGCTTATCTGCTATTGAAGCAAAAGGCTGGTTCCTTTTTGTTATCGAATGTCGGTATTTTATTAATTGCGGGCGGACTCTTATCTATTTCAAAAGTATTTCTTTTAGGTGGTATCCCAGCAGCAATTCTTTTTGCAGTCTGGGGACTCGATACTCATAGAGCGAAACGATTGGGAGGCGCCTTTATTCTCTTTGTCATCGTTACGGGTCTGCTTACCAGCTTTCGACGATGGGTTGGAGCACAATACCTCTTACAGTTATTTGATTATAAACGAGTCTCGAAAGTTGGTGCCCTTTCACTTTATTCCGGAGGACGTCTGGGAAACCAGAGTTCATTTGTTGGACATTTATTCCGATTGGTCTGGGAAGTATCTCCTTTGGTTGGATTCGGGTTTGGTGTGAACTTTGCTCTTGACAATGCTTACCTAGAATTCTTCTATCAGGGCGGCCTCATCGCTCTCACGATTTACCTTGGCATTCTTACTATTCTTGGATTGTCATTTTTCCGTAGGCTGGCCAGCGGTTTAATAGAAGCGAAAATGGCGCTATTGCTGGTGGCGCTGGTTATTTTCGCTGGTTTTGGAGCGCCGGTGCTTACTATCAATCGTTCATCCATCCTTGTGTGGGTAGTGTTGATAACATTAATGTTTCTCTTATGGTCCGCAAAACCATCTAAGACGATGACACCAGCCGACAAGACCGCGGGCGCCGTGGGGATATGAAGAACCCCATCATCCTGACGACCATCGCATCGTATTTGCCCGGGTTCAAGGCGGGGGGGCCAATCCGCACCCTCACCAATCTCATTGCCCGTCTCGGCGACGAATTTGATTTTCGCATCCTGACTGCCGATCGCGATTTGGATGATGTCCAGCCCTATCCGGATATTCAGCCCAATGTCTGGATGCGACGAACGCACGAATGGGTTTGCTATCTCTCTCCGGACCAGCGCAAGTTTCTGACCTTCCGCCATCACCTGACGCAGGAATCCTACGATCTCCTCTATCTAAACAGTTTTTTCTCGCAACTCACTGTGCACGCCGTGACCTACCGGCGTCTGGGATTGCTTCCCGCCCGCCCCTGGATCATCGCCCCTCGCGGCGAATTTTCACCGGGAGCGCTTCGAATCAAATGGCCGAAGAAACGTCTTTTCTTAATCTTTGCCGGGATTTCAGGGCTGTACCGCAACCTGATCTGGCAGGCGTCCAGTGAATTCGAGGCCGCAGATATCCGAAAACTGATCACCCGATTCCATCTTGACTCAAACCCCACCATTCTGGTGGCCCCCAACCTGCCGCCTGAGATGAGGGATGCTCCGCCCACTGTACGTCCGCCCAAACCCAGAGGGTCAGCCCGGCTAGTCTTCCTCTCCCGCATTGCCAGGATGAAGAACCTCGCCTTCGCGCTGCAACAACTTGCACGGGTGCAGGGAGAAGTCTCCTTCGATATTTACGGTCCAAAAGAGGATGAGGCGTACTGGCGCACCTGCCAGCAACACATCGCCAGCCTCCCCGAGAATGTCACAGTGTCCTATCTGGGCCCGGTCGAACCAGACCAGGCGTCAACGGTGTTCGCATCTTACCATGCTTTCCTGTTCCCTACATTAGGCGAAAATTTCGGGCATGTGATCCTGGAATCCCTTTCCGCAGGCTGCCCAGTCATCACCAGCGACCGAACCCCGTGGCGCGGACTGGAATCCAAACAGGCGGGATGGGACTTGCCTCTGGAACGCCCCGATGCTTTTGTCCGGGCCATCCAACAAATCATCGATATGGATCAGCCGACCTGGCAGAAATGGGCGCAAGGCGCCCGGCTGGTCGCTCGCGAATTTATCAACGATCCAGCCATTCTCGAAGCGAACAGACAACTCTTTTACACCGCATTGGCCCAAAAACGAATGACGTGACCATGTTCAAAGACAAAACTCTTCTCATCACCGGCGGCACGGGCAGCTTTGGCAACGCGGTGCTGCGTCGCTTTTTGCAAACCGACATCCGCGAAATCCGCATCTTCAGCCGGGATGAGAAAAAGCAAAGCGATATGCGTCTCGCTTATCGCAACAAAAAGCTGAAATTCTACATCGGCGACGTGCGCCGGCCCGAGAGCCTGCTGGACGCCATGGTGGGCGTGGATTACGTCTTCCACGCGGCCGCGCTCAAGCAGGTGCCCTCCTGCGAGTTCTATCCCATGGAAGCGCTGATGACCAACGCGGTGGGCGCAGAAAATGTGATGAATGCAGCCATAGCCGCAGGCGTGGAGCGGCTGGTGGTGCTCAGCACGGACAAGGCCGCCTATCCCATCAACGCCATGGGCATGACCAAGGCCATCATGGAGAAGCTGGCCGTGGCCAAGTCGCGCGTGGCCGCGGAGCGGGATTCCACCATCATCACCATCACCCGCTATGGCAATGTCATGGCCTCCCGTGGCTCGGTCATCCCCCTCTTCGTGGAGCAGATCAAGGCCGGACGCCCCCTCACCGTCACCGACCCCTCCATGACCCGCTTCATGATGAGCATCGACGAGGCTGTGGACCTGGTGCTGTATGCGTTCGAACATGGTGAACCGGGCGATCTCTTTGTGCAGAAGGCCCCCGCCGCCACCATCGAGACCCTGGCCCTGGCCCTGAAGAAGATCTTCGACAGCGACGTTCCCATCGAGATCATCGGCGTCCGACACGGCGAAAAGCAGTATGAAACCTTGCTCACCCGCGAGGAGATGATGCGGGCGCAAGACCTGGGCGGCTATTATCGCGTGCCCGCAGACAACCGGGACCTCAACTACGACCTCTATTACTTCCAGGGCGCGCCGCCCGATATCGTACCCGAGGATTATAATTCCAACAACACTCACCGCCTCACCCTGAATGAGATGGTGGAGATGCTGCTGAAGCTGGATTATATCCAGCGGGCGCTGGCCAATGGCTCGGAGGAGAAGGAATTGATATGAGAGTGCTCGTCACCGGCTCCCAGGGCTTCATCGGGCGCAATCTGATCGCGCATCTCCAACGCCGCGACGATATCGACATCTTCGGCTACGACCTCGCCAACACGCCCGAGCAACTGGACGCCTGGCTGGCCCAGGCCGATTTCGTTTATCATCTGGCGGGCGTGAACCGGCCTCATCGGGAGGAGGAGTTCTTCGAGGGCAATACGGACTTCACCCGGGCCATTTGTCAGCGACTGGCCCGACGCGCCGATCCACCGCCCATTCTGCTCTCCTCCTCCATCCAGGCGGAGCTGGACAATCCTTACGGGCGCAGTAAGCGACTGGCCGAAGAAGCGGTCACGGACTACGCCCGGGAGACCGGGGCCCGGGCCATCATCTACCGCCTCACCAACGTGTTCGGCAAATGGAGCCGGCCCAATTACAACACCGTGGTCGCCACCTTCTGCTACAATATCGCTCACGACCTGCCCATCACCATCTCCGATCCCAATCGGGTGGTGCGGCTGATTCACATCGATGACGTGGTGCGGGCGTTTGTTTCAGAACTCCAGAAGGCCAGAGGGCCAGAAGGCCAGAAAGGCAGTGGACCAGAGGGGCGGGTTTTGTGGCGGCGGGTGGAGCCGGAGTATCCGGTGACGTTGGGGCGGCTGGCGGAGCTGATTCGCTCCTTCCGGGCCATGCGCCAAACCCTGCTCACGCCCGATTTCAGCGATCCCTTCGTCAAAAAGCTCTACGGCATGTATCTCACCTATCTGGATGAAGATGATTTCGCCTATGATCTGACCCAACGCTGCGATGAGCGGGGCTGCCTGGCCGAATTCATGAAATCCCCCCACTTCGGGCAGATTTTCGTGTCCCGCACGAAACCGGGCGTCACCCGCGGCAATCACTTCCATCACACCAAGGCGGAGAAGTTTTTGGTGCTGGAGGGCGAGGCGGTGATTCGGTTCAGGAAAATACAGAATGCCAGAGGGCAGAGGTCAGAGGGACAGAATGCCAGAGGGGCAGAAGACCAGAGGGGCGGCGAGCCCGAGGTGATCGAGTATCGGGTGTCGGGGAAGGACTTTCGGGTGTTGGATATCCCGCCCGGATACACGCACAACATCGAGAACGTAGGCGACACCGACGTGATTACGCTTTTCTGGGCCAGCGAGATTTTCGATCCGGAAGCGCCGGATACGTATTACGAAGAGGTCTGAGGCCAGAGCGACAGAGGCCAGAGGCCAGAGGCCAGAACCACAGAGGTCAGAAGTCAGAGCTACAGAGGGAGGACAAGCCTAGTGGAAAAGCGTAAGCAAATTAGATCGGCGAAGGATTTGCTTGTTTATCAGAAGGCGTATCAACTTGCGATGATGATCTATGAGGTCAGCAAGTCCTTTCCTCCAGAAGAGCGCTATGCACTGACCAGCCAGATCCGACGTTCATCTCGATCCGTCTGTCTCAATCTGCGAGAGGCCTGGGCCAAGCGTCGTTACGAAGCCCATTTCATCAGCAAACTTACCGACTGTGATGGTGAAAACAGCGAGACAGATTCCGCCCTGGATTTCGCGCTTGACTGCGGCTATATCACTCCCGATCAACATGCCGAACTGGTCTCATTATGCAATGAGGTAGGCAAAATGCTCGGTTCAATGCTTCGCAATCCTGCCTCCTTTCTCATTCCCAGGCGTTAGATTCATTCCACGCCCAACCACTGAGGTTCTGACTTCTGAGGTTCTGAAGTTCTGATGAAAATCGCCACCATCATCGGCACGCGGCCCGAAATCATCCGTCTTTCCCGCGTCATGGCCGCACTGGATCGCTACGCCGACCAGGTCATCATCCACACCGGCCAGAATTACGATTACGAGCTCAACCAGATCTTCTTCGAGGACCTGGAGCTGCGCAAGCCCGATTATTTTCTGGAAGCGGCCGGCGCCACCGCGGCCGAGACCATCGGCCTCGTCATCGCTCGCGCGGACGCGGGCCTGCGGGAGATTCAGCCTGACGCGGTTCTCGTCCTGGGCGACACCAACAGTTGCCTGGCCGCCATCTCCGCCAAACGGCTGAAAATCCCCATCTTCCACATGGAAGCGGGCAATCGCTGCTTTGACCAGCGCGTGCCCGAGGAAATCAACCGCAAGATCATCGACCACATCGCCGATATCAACCTGCCGTATTCCCACATCGCCCGGGAATACCTGCTACGCGAGGGGCTGCCCCCGGATCGGGTTATCGTCACCGGCAGCCCCATGTACGAGGTGCTGCACCATTACATGCCCAAAATCCGGGCGTCCGACGTGCTGACGAGGTTGGGCCTGGAGCCCGAAAGCTACTACGTGGTCAGCGCCCATCGCGAAGAGAACGTGGACTCGCCCCGGCAGTTCGCCAATTTAGTGGAGGTGCTGACGAAGCTGGCCGAGACCGGGCGGCGGGTGATCATGACCACCCATCCCCGCACCCGCAAGCGCTTCCGGGCCGAGGGCGTGACCCTGCCCGAGCGGGTGGAGTTACACAAGCCCTTCGGCTTCAGCGATTACGTCCACTTGCAGATGCACGCCAAAGCCGTACTCTCCGACAGCGGTACCATCACCGAGGAAAGCTCCATCCTCAACTTCCCGGCCCTGAACATTCGCGAGGCCCACGAGCGGCCCGAGGGCATGGAAGAAGGCGCGGTGATGATGGTCGGGCTTTCGTGGCAGCGCGTGTCCGAGGGCCTGAACGTGCTGGAATCGCAGCCCCGGGGCAAACGCCGTCTGCTGCGCGTCGTGCGCGATTATGACGTGCCCAACGTCTCCGAAAAAGTCGTCCGCATCATCCTCAGCTATACCGACTACGTCAACCACGTGGTCTGGCGAAAATAAATCACCTATGCGTATTCTGCTTCTAAGCCAATGGTATCCTCCGGAACCTGCACACACTCCGGAGGAATTCATTACGACACTGCATGCACTGGGTTACGATGTCGAAGTGCTGACGGGATTTCCCAACTATCCTACGGGAGAACTGGCTCCGGGCTACAAGCTGCGCCCCTGGATGAAAGAAACACTGGATGAGATTCCGGTGGGACGCGCTTTTCTCTATCCTGATCACAGCCGATCCGGCCTGAAGCGCGCCCTGAACTATATCTCCTTTGCGATTAGCAGCGCGCTTCTTGGCAAATGGCTGGTTGAAAAACCTGACGTCATTTTTGTTTACCACCCCCCCTTGACCATCGGATTTCCCGGCATCATTCTGAGCAAATTGTGGGGAGTGCCCTTTGTGTATCAGGTGCAGGATATGTGGCCCGAAACCTTGCGGGCGACCGGGATGCTGCATAATGAAAAAATGCTTGATTGGATTGGTCGATTTGCTAAAAAGATCTACAACAGAGCTCATGCAATTTGCGTGATCTCTCCCGGTTTCAAAAGAAACCTCATTCAAAAAGGTGTCCCGGAAGAAAAAATCCACGTCATTTCCAACTGGGTGGATACGGATGTGTACTATCCGGCGCAGCCTGACCCCGAGCTGGCAGAAAAACTCGGGCTTGCCGGGAAATTCAACATTTTGTATGGCGGAAACATCGGCGCCGCCCAGGCTTTGGATGTGGTCCTGGAAGCCGCTGACATCCTGCGCGATCATCCCGTTATCCAGTTTGTTTTGGTTGGCAATGGCGTGACATTGCCGACATTGCAGCGTCAGGCAGAGGAAAAAGGATTATCCAATGTCAAATTCCTGGGGCGTTATCCAGCGACAGAAATGGCCAGTCTCTACGCCCTGGCCGATGTCCTGCTAGTGCACCTGAAAGACGATCCGCTCTTCGAGATCACCATTCCGCACAAGATATTTGCCTATCTCGCCAGCGCCAAGCCGGTGCTGGCCGCGGTGCGGGGAGATGCAGCGGATGTGATTGAGGAAATCGGAGCCGGGATTGTTTGTCCGCCTCAGGATGCCTCCGCCTTAGTTGATGCAGCACTGGCTCTTTACGAAATGCCCGCTGAAAAACGTGAAGAAATGGGCGAACGCGGACTGACGGCCGTTCAAGAGCGATTCAACAAACAAAAACAGGTCGCAAAACTGGCGGCAGTGCTGGAACAAACCGTACAGGGTGCGTCCTAAATGAGTTGGCGTTAGCCGGACGCGCTGGCCGAGTGAACTCGGGCTCTTTAGGCGCAAGCCCCCTCCTTTGCTTCCTCCCCCGCTTCGAGACGGGCGGGGGAGGAAATAAGGAAGGAGGATTCGATGGCGCCGATGGTCGACCTTCGTCGACCGGAAAACTGGACGGCGGAGGCCGTCCACCGGCCGTAGGCCAGAAGAGTCCGACTTCAGTCGGCGAGTACTGCGGTGAGACTCCTCAACCGAAAAAGGACACATCCAACCGTACAAGCGTATGCAGCATCGTAATCAAATCGCAGTCAAGTACATTCTGGACAGGGTATTCGCCCTGTTTCTGATCCTTATTCTTTCGCCATTATGGTTGGCGATTATGCTCGCCATCAAATTGGATGATGGCGGGCCGGTATTTTTTACCCAGTACCGATTAGGCCAAGATGGCTCGATCTTCAAAATCTATAAATTCCGCACAATGATCGTCAACGCCGATCAATTTCTGGATGAACAGGGCCGAGTGACGAAGAAAAATCGCATTACGCGCGTTGGTAAATTCTTGAGGGCGTTCAGCCTTGATGAGCTGCCTCAATTGATCAACATTTTCAAGGGAGAAATGTCAGTGATCGGGCCGCGCCCGGTGTTGCCCACCCACTACCTTCGATACACCGACTATCAAAAACAACGCCTGCTGATGAAGCCGGGTGTAACCGGACTGGCCCAGGTCAATGGCAGAAACACACTTAAGTGGTCCCAGCGCATCGAGTATGATGTGTGGTACATTAAGCATTATTCCCTATGGCTGGACATGAAGATATTGCTGAAAACCATCAAAGTTGTTCTGCTGCGAGAAGGTATTGTCATGGATCGGAACCCCCACGAAGTCGATGATCTGGCCCAACCCTCAAACGACGCATCCACAAACAATGATTCATGATCAAGCGCATCGAACCTGAAGTTACAGATAGATTTCGCAAAGACCCCGATCAGGAAAACTTTCTGGCCCGGTTGAATCAAATCCTCGCGCCACACCAAGAGGAAGACTATATTGAGAATCTACCCGAATGCTTCCCGACCGTGCACGTCATCGGTGTGCCGCGTTCGGGCACCACATTGCTCACCCAGGTGCTGGCTGCACATACCAACATCGGCTACATCAACAATCTGATAGCCGCATTCTGGAAAGCGCCGGTGTACGGCATTCGACTCTCCGCCCAGGTCTTACCCCGAAACATCGGTTCTTCCTACCAATCCGAATTCGGCAGAACAAAGGGCATTCAGGAACCTCACGAGTTTGGCTATTTCTGGTCGGAATTATTGGATTATCAGGAAATGCGCGAGCCGGAAGGAGAAAAGAATATCGATTGGGAGCGCGTGCGCTTGATTTTTACGAATATGACACGGGCATACGGCGGTCCAATCGTTTTTAAATCTTTACTTTTGGCTTGGCACATTCCCCAAATGCAGCAGACATTACCCAAGACATGCTGGCTCCACATTCGCAGAGATCCAATTCAAAATAGTCTCTCTTTGTTGAGATTTCGTAACCAATTCCTTGGTTCTGTTGAAAAATGGGGATCACTTAAGCCGAAAGAATATCAATGGCTGGTAGATAAACCTTATTGGGAGCAGGTTGCCGGGCAGGTTTATTTCCTTGAAAGACGTTATCGGGAACAATTGAGGCGCATCCCGAAAGAAAATGTCCTATCCCTGACTTATGAGGAACTCTGCAATTCACCTGGTGAAGCCATCAAGAATGCATTGCGGATGATAAACCGTCAGGGAGCTTCTGTGTCGTTATCATCTTCACCTCCAGACCGTTTCGAAATTCAGAAATACGATCTTCATAACGAGCCCGATAGCGATAAAATTATGACAGCCTGGGTAAAATTTAACCAGGAATTCGGGCAACTGGATTAGACTTTTCCAAAGTGCGCCAATGTCAGAGCTATCAATAATTTTTGCAAGCCAAAACTGTGAATGGGAGCAAACGATAAAGAATGCTGACAGCTACGATTTTTATCATCTTCCCGGCTATCACACATTGCACGAAAGGCAGGGGGATGGTACGGGAACGCTGTTGGTGTATGAGGAGGATAACAAGTTTATCGCCTTACCTCTAATGATACGGGAGATCAGCCAGATTCCGGGACTGGAGACCTTCACGGATTACCGGGATGCTACATCGGTTTATGGTTACCCAGGGCCCATCTGCAATGCCGCGGCCCGGCGCGATCAGTCGTTCATCGCCCGGTTTCATCAGCAGCTGAACCGTTACGCCCTTTCTCAGGGATGGGTGAGCGTTTTCTCCCGACTGAACCCGTTGCTGAAAAACCATCAACTCCTGACCCACCACGGAGAAATCATCGGCCTCGGCGACACCATTATCATCGATCTTGGTCTGACGGAAGAAGAGCAAACCGCCCAGTACCGAAAAAGTCACCGCTACGAGGTGCGGCGCGCCCGACGGGAAGGAATGAAGGTGCACCACGATGCGGAGTGGAAAAACTACGAGGCATTTATTGACCTGTACCATCGGACGATGCAGCGCGTGCACGCCGCACCTCACTATTTTTTCAACCGTACTTATTTCGATGACTTACGCACAGCGCTTGGAAATCGATTGCGATTGTATGTCGCAACGATGAATGGAAACTTCTGTGCGGCGTCGCTCTTCGTCAAGACTCAAAACATCATCGAATACCACCTCTCCGCCAGTTCAGATGATTGTTTGAAATGGGCGCCGTCGAAGCTCATCATTGATGAGGTCCGGCAATGGGGAAAGGTGTCCGGAGCGCGCTGGCTGCATCTTGGCGGCGGCGTTGGCTCCCAGGAAGACGCCCTTTTTCGATTCAAGGCTGGCTTTTCACCATTGCGACGCCGGTTTTTTATCTGGAAATGGATTGTTCAACCCCAGGTTTACGAACAGCTCGTGCGTAAAAGGGAGCAATGGGTTCGCAAGCATAACGAATCCATTTCCGATTCATCTTACTTCCCCTCCTACCGCCATCCATGATTCCCCCGCCTCTGCCTTTCTCACAAGGATAGGTTACCGGAAAACGCTACGAAGACTCGGGAAATGGTGGGTTTTATTACGAGATAACGTGCAGAAGTCTCACCTTTCACGGGCGATTCGCTGAAAATCATGGGAAGTTCGACGTAAAAAGGCGGGAGAGGGTTCTGACGCCCGGTTTTGCCCTCTCCCCGGCCCTCTCCCGCAGAGGCGCGTAGGCGGCCTGCGGGGGAGGGAGGTCGTTCTTCTCAATTTCCGTAACTACTAAGGTCGTCACCCGAAAACCACTAAGAACACGAAGACACAAAGGCACAAAGGGGAATTTATACATTTTTTTCTTCGTGTTCTTAGTGCCTTTGTGCCCTTTGTGGTTTGTTAACCGGGGTACGTTAGCAGTTACGCTAGAGGACTGATCTCCATTGACCCCTCCTCGCCTCTACCTCTCCCCGCCCCACATGTCCGGGCGGGAAATGCAGTACGTTCAGGAAGCGTTCGACAGCAACTGGATCGCACCCCTGGGCCCGAACGTGACTGCCTTCGAAGAAGCGTTTGCCGCCAAAGTGGGTGCGAAGCACGCGCTCGCGCTCAGTTCCGGCACCGCGGCCATCCATCTGGCCCTCATCCATCTGGGCGTGGGGCCGGGCGACGAGGTCATCGTCTCCACCCTCACCTTCGCAGCCAGCGCCAACCCCGTCGTCTATCAGGGCGCCAAACCCGTCTTCATCGACAGCGAACGCACCTCCTGGAACATGGATCCCGACCTGCTGGCCGAAACCGTGGCCCGCAAGGCCCGGCAGGGCAACCTGCCCAAGGCCGTCATCCTTGTCCATCTCTACGGCCAGACCGCGGACATCGACCGCATTCTCGCCATCTGCAACGAGTACGATATTCCCCTCATCGAGGACGCAGCCGAAGCGCTGGGCGCTCGCTACAAGGGGCGCTCTCCGGGCATTTTGGGAAGGGCGGGCATTTTCTCCTTCAACGGCAACAAGATCATCACCACCTCGGGCGGCGGCATGTTGGTCTCCGACGACGCCGAACTCATCGCCCACGCCCGCAAACTGGCCACCCAGGCCCGCGACCCCGCCCCCCACTACCAGCATTCCGAGATCGGTTACAACTACCGTATGAGCAACGTGCTGGCGGGCATTGGCCGCGGTCAGTTGCAGGCGCTGGATGACCGGGTGCGGCGCAAGCGGGAGATTTTCGAGAGCTATCGCCGGGCGTTAGGCGATCTCCCCGGCATCGACTTCATGCCCGAAGCGCCCTGGGGACTACACACCCGCTGGCTCACCGTCATCACCGTCGATCCCAATCGCTTTGGCGCCACGCGCGAAGATATCCGCCTGGCCTTGGAAGCCGAAAATATCGAATCCCGCCCCTTGTGGAAGCCCATGCACCTGCAACCTGTATTTCGTGACTGTGAGTACATTGGCCGTGGCGTGGCCGAGGATCTCTTCGCCCGCGGGCTCTGCCTCCCCTCGGGCACGGCCATGAGCGAAGCAGACCAAATGCGGGTGGTAAGAGTGATCAGGACACAGATGAACACAGGCTTCGCACACAGATAAGAACAAGAGGAAAGAATCTGTGTAATCTGTGCAATCTGTGGTTCGATTTGTGCAATTCATGGTTGCAATCTAACAGTTGCCTCGCCTCCCCAAATTTGCTACAATGCAAACATTCGGATCACGAGGAGTCCAAAATGAAATTCACTGTCGAGATCGAACAGGAAACAGATGGACGATGGATAGCCGAGATCATCGACATTCCCGGCGTCATGGTCTATGGTGAAACGCCTGAGGCCGCTGTTGCCAAAGCCAAAGCCCTGGCCTTACGTGTGTTGGCGGATAGAATAGAAAGTGGTGAACAACCTGGGCCATTGAACCGCATCGACTTTGCAAGCGTAAACGTATGAGCCATTGGCCCGCCACCAAAGCTAAAAGAGTGTTGGCTGCACTGCTTCGTATTGGTTGGAGCATCAAGCGGCAACGCGGCTCACACCTCATACTGTCGCGACCAGGTTGGGAAGATTTTGTCTTTGCCTTCCACGATCAGGAAGAAATAGGCCCGCGCATGTTGGCGCGTATCGCCAAAAGGACCGGTCTCCGTCCCGAAGACCTTTAGCCATCGCGCCGCCCCCGCGCCCCACTACCAGCAGCATTCTGAGGTCGGCTACAACTACCGTATGAACAACGCGCTCGCGGCCTCTGCCTCCCCTCCGGCACGGCCATGACCGAAGCGGACCAGACGCGGGTGGTAGAGGTGATCAGGACCCAGATGAACACAGGTTTCGCACACAGATAAGAACTAAATCAAACAATGCTTGTGTTTGTGAAGAAAAGGATGTATCATTTTGATGATAGCCTTGATATGGAGAATCCAGACTATGGAAGAGACTTTGACTATCACGATACCTGCTACAGTGCAACAAATGCTCAACCGCACTCCTGAAGAAATGGAGCGCGACGTGCGTCTATATGCGGCGCTGATGCTATTCCACTTGGGTAAATTATCTTCAGGCGCGGCCGCGGAAATGGCAGGTGTGCCGCGAGTCATGTTTTTGGATTTATGTGCGGAGTACGGCATTCCTGTTTCACAGATAACGCCGGCAGAATTACAGCGTGAGTTGGCCAGTGCGTAAGCGCTCATTGTGTTGTGACACGTCGATTTTGCTCTATTTGGGCCGGATCGGGCAGATGCACCTTCTACCAGCTCTATTCGAGGCAGTGTTTGTGCCCAATCAAGTCGCGCTGGAGCTTGACATGGGACGGCTGCTGCGGGCGGATACTGTGGATCCTCGACAGCTCACCTGGGCCACGTTGATTGAAGTGTCTGGAGAAGAGATAGCCAACCTGCCACCCAACCGCCTGGGCCCTGGAGAACGCTCCGTGATTGCTTATGCACTGCTTCATGGTCATTGTCTGGCAGGTCTTGATGATCGTCTGGCACGGCTTTTGGCAGAGGCGCTGGGACTGAAAGTGATTGGTGTGATAGGCATTTTGGTGAAAAGTAAGCGTGCTAACCTGATTCCCCTCGTACGGCCATTGCTCGATCAGTTGCGCGAGACGGGTTTTCGATTGCGAGACGACGTTTATCTGGAAGCGTTGCAGCTGGCTGGCGAAAGCGCCTGACTCAGGCGGTATGCTGGTCTCGGACGATGCCGAACTCATCGCCCACGCCCGCAAACTGGCCACCCAGGCCCGCGACCCCGCCCCCCACTACCAGCATTCCGAGATCGGTTACAACTACCGTATGAGCAACGTGCTGGCGGGCATTGGCCGCGGTCAGTTGCAGGCGCTGGATGACCGGGTGCGGCGCAAGCGGGAGATTTTCGAGAGCTATCGCCGGGCGTTAGGCGATCTCCCCGGCATCGACTTCATGCCCGAAGCGCCCTGGGGACTACACACCCGCTGGCTCACCGTCATCACCGTCGATCCCAATCGCTTTGGCGCCACGCGCGAAGATATTCGCCTGGCCCTGGAAGCCGAAAATATCGAATCCCGCCCCTTGTGGAAGCCCATGCACCTGCAGCCGGTCTTTGCCGAGTGCGAGGCAATCGGAGGTCAGGTGGCCGAGGAATTGTTCGAGAAGGGCCTCTGCCTGCCCTCCGGCACAGCTATGCTCTCCTCTGATATCGATCGGGTTGTCTCAATCATTCATTCTGTGGGATAATGAAAAATCTATTGACTGTGTCCGAATGCTCGTAACTGCTAAGGTCGCACCGCCGCTTTTTGCCACGAAAACACGAAGAAAACGATGGCACGACGTATTTTTCTTTATTCTTCCCCTTCGTGCTTCCCCTTCGTGGCTTCTTGTGGCCAGAAGTCGAGTACGTTAGCAGTTACGAATGCTCTGAGACTTTCAGAGCGATTTGGAGACGAAAACAGGGGCGTCATCCATGATTTGGCCTTTTGCGCGTATCGCCTATTTTCGGAATCGCCATCTTTTTTTCCTGGATCTTCTGCTGTTGCCCATCGCAGCGTATCTGGCCTTCGTGCTGCGGCTGGAACGATTCGATCTGACCAATTATTGGGTCGCCTATTTGATTTTCGCCGCTACGGCCATCCTTGTGGCGCCTGTTGTCTTCCGGTTTGTGGGCGTCTATTCGCGTTATTGGCGTTTCGCTTCCATTGAAGAATTGCTGTTGCTGACGGGCGCGGTGACGGTGGCTTCGTTGTTGGTGGGGGGGGGCAGCATTCTCGTCACAGCTCTGCTGCCCGTCCAGACCGTTCCTCGCTCCATCCCCATCATCTTCCTGGGGATTGCCCTGGCGTTCACGGCGGGGACGCGTTTGTTGGTGCGCATTTCCTCGCGGCAGCCTCTGACGCGAGCCGACTTCAGAACCAAACGCGTGCTCATTGCGGGCGCCGGGGAAGCGGGCCAGATGCTGGCTCGCGATATCCGTCAGCATCCCGAAAAGGGCCTCCAGGTGGTCGGTTTTGTGGACGATGATCCCGACAAACAAAATCTGAACGTGCGGGGGCTTCCCATCTTCGGCGGGCGGGAAAAAATCCCCGAACTGGTGGAAAGCACGGGCATCGAGGAAGTGATCATCGCCATGCCCAGCGCCTCCGGGAAGGCGGTGAGGGAGATCGTCGAGATATGCAAAGACGTGGAGATCAAGGCCCGCATCTTGCCCCCGCTCTCCGAAGTCCTCACCGAGGAGGTGGGCTTGCGCCATCTGCGGCCGGTGGATATCAACGACCTCTTGCGGCGCGACCCCATCGAAACCGACCTCGCCGCCGTCTATGATCTGGTGCGCGGCAAGACCGTGCTGGTGACGGGGGCGGGCGGGTCCATCGGCTCCGAGCTCTGTCGGCAGATCGCCAAGGCCGAGCCCGAACAGCTCATCCTCCTCGGGCATGGCGAAAACAGCATCTTCGAAATCTACAACGAACTCCGCGACGAATTCAAGGCGGGCCGCACCCGTCTCGATCACATCACGCCTGTCATCGCCGATGTGCGCGACGGGCCTCGTTTGCAACAGACGTTTGCTGAGCACAAGCCCGCCGTCGTCTTTCACGCCGCGGCTCACAAGCATGTGCCCCTCATGGAGGCCAACCCCATTGACGCCATCACCAACAACATTTTAGGGACCCACGCTCTACTGGAGGCGTGCCTGGCGCATGATGTCAAGCGGTTCGTCCTCATCTCCACCGACAAAGCCGTGAACCCCGCCAATATCATGGGCGTGACCAAACGCATGGCGGAGTTGCTGGTGCAGGAGGCGGCCCATCGCAGCGGCAAGCCTTATGTCTCTGTGCGCTTTGGCAATGTGTTGGGCAGCCGTGGCAGCGTGGTGCCCTTCTTCAAAAAGCAGATCGAGGCGGGCGGCCCGGTCACCGTCACCCATCCCGAGGTCACCCGCTACTTCATGACCATTCCCGAGGCGGTGCAACTGGTTTTGCAGGCCGCGACCATGGGCGAAAGCGGCGATCTCTTTATGCTGGAGATGGGCGAACCGGTGAGGATCGTCGACCTGGCAAAAGACCTCATTCGTCTGTCTGGATTGAGACCCGATGAGGATATCAAAATCATCTTCACGGGCTTGCGGCCGGGCGAGAAGCTATTTGAGGAGCTCTATCAAGGCCACGAGAACCATCTCGCCACAGAGCACGAGAAAATTCTGCGGGTCACCACCACCACCGTTCCTCCGGACGAGTTATTACAGGCGGTTGATTTGCTTTATGATCTTGCTCGGCTGGGTAAGCTGAAGGAAGCGTTGTCTCTCATTGCAAATCTGGTCCCCGAATATCATCCGCCATCGGGCATTCATCCCCGCACGTCGGAAGACATTCTCGCTTCCGACGCCGATCTTCAGTTCCCCATTCCCCTCAACGCTCGCTGGTACTGACCTCATTCCGTATCAGATGTGGTAAAATAACGTAACTACTAAGGTCATCACCCGAAAACCACGAAGAACACTAAGACACAAAGGCATAAAGGGGATTGTTACATTTTTTCTTCGTGTTCTTCGTGCCTTAGTGCCCTTTGTGGTTTGTTAAACGGGGTACGTTAGCAGTTACAAAATAACAGCCAGATAGGCTCATTGCCTTCTGAAATTCAATTGAATCAGAAAATCTGCGGACCTTCGCGGCAGAAGAGAAGGCATCAAGAGTCATCAAGAGTTGTATAGCCACAAAAGGACATGCCATACATGCTTACCGTTCAGAAGAAATACATTGTTGACGAACAAGGTCGTCCTCAAGAGGTCATCATCCCTTGGGAACAATTTCAACAAATCAGTGAGATACTTGGATGGGACTTGGATGAAGATGCTATTCGTGATTTGTATCAGGCCCAACGAGATCGCAAAACTGGCAATCAAGATGCCTATGTGGATTTGAATGATATACGATGATCCGCGTTGTTGTACATAAGCGTGCAAAGCGTTATCTGGAACGAATGTCGCGTCCAGATCGGGAGCGTATTCGATCTGCATTGCAGCGACTATCAGAAGACATGGCCAATTATCCCGGCGTCATCGCAATGGCAGGAGATTGGTCTGGTTATCGGAGGATTCGCGTTGGAGATTTTCAGGTGATTTTTTGGTATGATGAAGACGAAAATATCATCTATGTAGATCATATCGGCCCCCGTGGGGATGTTTACCACCCATAGTTAAACTGAAAGCAACCAAGGCTTTTGATTTGCATTGGATCATCCATGAAGGGCGATTCTCTGGCCGCGCTGCCGCCCGCAGGTTCACCTGCGGGCTAAAAACGACGCCCCATGAATGGGGCTATGGCGCATGTCGCGCGCCGCGGGAAGCCGGGTTCACCCGGCGTCGTTTCGTAGCCCGGAGCTTCAGCTCCGGGTGGCCGAGGCCGAAAACACCTGATTTCAAAATGCGTTTAGTCTAGTTCGGACGATAATTTGATGCCGGTTATTGATCATTGACTCCCAACGTTCCCCGCTACGCGGGGTCTTTTTTTGCCCATTGGCAGAGTTGGCCATTGACAATTCGCCATTGACCATTGACAATGCTCCCATGCTTCCTCCCGCCTTCCGCCCGCCCCTAACTCGGCGACCAGACGACCGCACGACTGCACGACCACGCGACCGCGCGACTGCCGACTGGCTCGCCTGGCTCGACGCCCATCGCCTCGCGCCCGCCGCCGCCCGCGTCCTGGCCGACGCCCCCCTGCCCGACGACGCCCGCGCCCATCTCGACGCGGCCTACGACGCGGCCCGGGCGGGATGGCTCATGCGCAAAATTGCGCTGCAGCGTTTTCTCACTCTGGTAAACCAGGAGCCCGCCCAACCTATCATTCTACTCAAGGGCGCGGCCCTGGCCCTGACGCTGTACGATGACCCCGCCGTCCGCCCCATGAACGATATCGATCTGCTGATCGCGCCAGACCATCTGTTGTCCGTGGTGGAGCGAATGCGAGGCGCCGGTTACGAAGAACGCAGTCTGAGTGATGGTGATGAGGTGGGCTATCTCCATCATTTCATCTTCACCGATGCGATGACGGGCGTGCGATTCGAATTGCATCATACGTTGCCCCTGCTGCCATCGGATGCCGACGCGCTGGGATGGTTCCTCACCCAAACGCAGCCCCATGAATTCGCGGGCAAGCCGTTTCTCACCCTCTCGCCCGAGGCCCAATTGCTGCATCTCGCCTCCCACGCCGTGCTGGAGCATGGAGGGCCCGAGGGGGCGCTGGGCGTCTGGTTCTACGATATCGATCAGCTCATCCGCAAGTGGGGTGATGAAATGGATTGGGACGAGACCCTCGCTCGGGCGCGGGCATTGGCCTGGGAAGCGGCCCTGCACGAGGCCATCCTCCTCGCCCAACACTACTTCACCACGCCCGCGCCGCCCGCTATTCGCGACTGGCTGCAACTACCCGTCGAATCGCTGCGCGGGTATAATACCATGCGCCAGATGACCTCCCCCGCCCGCAGCACATCCCTGACAGCGTTGCACATCCTGCGCGGGCTCCCCTGGCGGCAACGCATTCGCCAGAGCGCGCACATGCTCTTTCCCTCTCGCGCCTACATGCGAAGCCGTTATCCATCGATCCCCTGGCCCGCGGCCTATCCCTATCGCTGGCTCGACGCCGTCCGCAAACTCCTCCCTGCATTGTTGGGGAAATGAGCCCAACGTCCTGGGCGCACTGATCACTGATCACTGATTACTGAACACGGCCCCCTTATGACCTCCCCCTGGCTCCTCGGCCTGCTGGCCCTGCCGCCCATCCCCATATTGCTGTTCAGCGAGCATTTCCCCGCCTGGGCGTCCTGGCTGGCGTTGATTTGGTTGGCGGCGCTTTTTGTGATTTACAGCATCCACACCCGCCGCTGGCTCAGTCACACGCCCGCGGACCTGATCTTGCTGGGGATGCTCCTCATCCTGCCCCTGGGCCTGTGGGCGTCGCCCGAACGAGATGAGACGTTGTTGCGCACATTCGCTTTCGTGGCGAATATCGCCCTGTTCTACGCCATCGCTGCCCAATCCCGGAGTCGCTATTTTCGGTGGATAGGTTGGGGCTTGCTGGCGGCCGGGTTGATCCTGACTGCGGCCACCATTCCGGGCACGCGGTTTGTGTCTTCGAAATTGCCATTGATCGACCGCGACCTATATCAGCTTCTGCCTTCTGGCCTGCGTTTGCCCGGCGACAAAAATGGCTTCAATCCCAACATGACCGCGGGCGTCCTGGCGCCTTTTCTGCCCATTGCATTGGCATTGTCTCTCAAGCCGCAGAATGGCTGGCAGCGGGCGTTGGCGTTGGTCACCCTGGCGACGTTGTCCCTGGCTGTTCTGATCACCCAATCCCGGGGCGCACTGCTGGGATTGGCCGTGGCCGTCCCCGTGGTTACCGGCATCCTGTACAAACCATTACGATGGGTGTGGTGGGCCGCCGGGTTGGCGGTCGCGGCGGTGTTGGCCGTGAAAGGCGGGGCCATCGTGAACCTGTTTTTGGGGGCCAGTGACGTTTTTGGCAAGAATTCCCTGTTGGGGCGTTCGGAGATATGGAGCCGAGCCCTTTCGATGGGCCGTGATTTTCCCTTCTCGGGCGTGGGCCTGGGCATGTTCCAAACGGTGGAAACAACCCTCTATCCCATCTTCGTTCATGCAACGTCCTCGGTCGTGATTCCTCATCCCCACAACATTTTCCTTTGGGCGTTGGCCGAGATGGGGTATCCGGGCCTGATCGCATTTCTGGCGTTTTATCTTGTTCTGATGGCGGCGCTCATCCGTCGATATCGTCGCGCCCGGGAAAGATCGCTGCGGATGCTGGCAGTGGGCTTGATTGGATCCCTGGTCGCGTATCTGGTGCATGGTTTTGTGGACGTGCCCCTGTACTCGCCTCTCTCCGCCATCGTGCTGTGGGGCTTGTTTGGCGCCATGATGGCGGTGGGGATTCGCGAGGATGGCGCAGCGCTTTCAGCGAGGGATGCGGCATGATCAACTGGTATGGCGTTTTCGTCAATGGGCTGTGGGTCACGGGCATGGCCATTGTGTTGGCCGGAATGAGTTGGAGTCTTTACGCCCGCAAGTTGGATGGCAGATCGTGGACGCAGCAATTGGCCTCGCCCGAGATGACTCTGACCCTGGCGGTGGGGATGATGCTGATGACCCTGGGATTCGGACTCCGCCCGGGCGGTAGCGTATGGCCATCGCTGGGATGGCTGGCCTTGGCGCTGGCCTTCGCCCTGATGGCCTGGCTGGCGAGCCGCCGGCGTCGGGGGTTGGATGCGGATTTCAACGCGCTGTTGCGGCGACAGTTGACGGGGACGCGCGGGGTGGCCACCGGCCTGATTCTGCTGGGCGTGCTGATGGGAAGCATGTACGCGGTCACCATCCGCCCTTGGATGCAGCCCGATGAGCCCCGCCATTACGAGGTCGCCATGCACGACGCCCGGCTGGGACGCCCCGGCGCCGCCACCAAGGACCTGGTGCCCGCCTGGGAGCAGGAACTCATCGCGGACATGGAAGCCCAGAGTTTCTGGTGGTACGGCTACTCCGTCATCGGCTGGGACCCCAACAACCTGCCCAAATCGTTCACCGAGATCTGGGAGCCGCGCTATTCCCGGGCGTTTTTTCAGCTTCCCCTTTATTATGACCTGGCCGGGCTGTTGCTCTACGCCTGGGGCGATAGCGTCACGCTTTCGCAGTCGGTGATCCTGCTGCGTTTGTTCGGCGTGTTCTGGCTGGCGTTGAGCCTGGGGGGGATTTACAGCATCGGGCGGGAGATGTTCCCCGGGCATCCGCAGATCGCTCTGGGCGCGCTGGCCTTCGCCGCGCTTTGGCCCTCGCATCTCGCCGCCAATGCGGCGGTGAACAACGACCCCATGGCCGAGGCGCTGGTCATCTGGACGGCCTTTTTCGCCATCCGACTGCTCCGCCGCGGGCCCAGCTTCAAAACCCTGACCTGGTTCTTCGTCCTCGCCATTCTCGCCATCTATACCAAACGCACGGCGTTCAGCATCCTGGCGTTTCTGGGAGCGATGCCGCTTTGGGGCCTCTTGCAGGCGTTCCAGCGTCGTTCGCGGCGGGCGAAGATGATGGGGTGGGGCGTGCTCATCGCCGGAATATTGGCCATTCCTGTTCTGTTCTACATCGTGCAGGCCACGGGCAAATACTGGATTCCCGAATCCTTGCTGGCGAGTTTGCGCACGGGCGCTTTGTTGCAGGCTTTTCAAGAGGCGCCTCTGGGCAAGTTTGTGCTGACTCTTTATCGCACATTTTGGGGATGGTTCGGGTGGCTGCGCGTCCCTCTGCCCGACGCCGTTTATCTCTTGGGAGCGGCAATCGCACTGGCGATGTTGGGTTTGCTGGCGCTGGGATATCTTGGCATCTTCAGCAAACGGCTGGCGGGGTGGCAACGGGCGGGGCTCGTTCTTCTGTTGCTGGCGTTGTCGATGCAGTTGGCGTTGACGTTGGGCAAGGATGTGGTATATGGCGACTGGAAGGGCGGTTCCGTGCCTCAGATTCGCTATCTTTATCCCGTGCTGCCCGCGATGCTTATCCCCATGTTTCTGGGCCTCCAGCGAATCGTCCCGGCCTCGCGGCGACATCTGATCCTTCCGATGGAGGTCATCCTTCTGCTGATCTTCAATTTTTACATTCTGGGCTTTATCCTGTATCCTTTCTTTTGGCTCTAGCTCGGGTTTGGTCGCCAACATTCTCCCCTGGATGCGCCGGGCTTGCAAATAACGCTGACAGGAGAATAACCATGTCAAAAAAACACGTTCCACTTATATTGTTTTCGGCTCTAGCCTTGCTATTGGCTGTGGGAATGATTTCCGTATCTGGAGCATTTGCGGATGGGGTTGGCGTCAATCTGGTCGATCCCACGCCTCCGCCCCCTGAGATGCCCGCCAATCCTTACGGCGCTTACTTTAATCCCGATCTGAAACACGCCGACAAGTTGCGCGAGGCGGACGCCCTGTGGATCACGCTGTTCCTGCACTGGCGCAATGTGGAACCCTCGCCCGGCCAATACAATTGGGCCGCGTGGGATGAGCCTTTGCGTCAGGCCGCAGAGATGGGCTATCAGGTGATCGTCACCGTGACCGGCAACCCCTCCTGGGCGGCGGAAACGGGCTGCGGCCCCATTCGCGAAGATCGCCTGGATGATTTCGCCACATTTATCCGCAAAGCGGTAGGTCGATATAGCTATCCTCCTTTCACCGTTCGCTATTGGGCGTTCTACAATGAGCCCGACAACAGCGACGCCGTGAATTATGGCGGCATCCTGGGGGGGTGTTGGGGTTTTGACTACAATCCCAACGCTGCTCCAGGCGCGGGCGGCGCAGCTTACGCCAACATGCTCAAGTATGTGTATCCCGCGGTGAAAGCGGCCAATCCCGACGCCTATGTGGCCATCGGTGGTCTGGCCTACGATTATTTTACGACCGATCCCGGCGGCGGGCTGTTCGATCCCTATTTCCTGACTGATGTCTTGGATGCAGGCGGTGGGGATTATTTCGATGTGCTCAATTTCCATTACTATCCCTGGTCCGCGGATATCCATTGGGAGCCTGAAGGAGCGAACCGATATGAACGCCATCTTGCGTTCAAGGCCCGATGGATCACCACCGAGGTTTACAACGCCACCGGCAAGAGGATGCCCATCATGATCACAGAAGTCGGAGAAACATCCCACAACAAGGATGGCATTCCCGACTATCATCGTCAGATGTGGACGTTGTTCGAGACGTTCATGCATGCGCGTATGGTCAACGTCTATCCCATTCTTTGGTTTACCGGCGCCGATTTGCAGTTTTCCATTGATTATGATGGACGTCGTTATGGGTTGCTCAAGCTGGACGGCGCACCCAAACCCACTTATTTTGCCTACAAGACGCTGGTGCAAGAGCTGAAAGAGGCGACCTTTGTGCGTCCACGCGATGACCTTCCCAGCCGGTTCGAAGGATATGTATTCAACGATCGCGGGCGCACGAAGCAGGTCATCTGGATGTATTCAGGCCATCCTGACTTCCCGCCGCCGCAACCGCTGGATTTGCCTGTCTCGAAAAAGGGCGGCAGCATGAGGGTGGTGCGCGTGCGCTCTCACCCCCACGACGACCAGGACCTGGATATCGTCTCCGAATACACCGTGACCGACGGCGGGCAGGGTGATCACGATGGCTGGGTTAATGGCAAAATCCGCGTGATGATCGACGAAGATTACCAATTCTTCGAGGATCTCTCCCAGCCAATGGACACGCCCACGCCCACGCCGACGGCCACGCCCGATCCTCACATTGACCTCTTTCTGCCGATTTTTTACCGCTGACGCCGCGAGAGATCCCGCCAATCTATGAGATCTGCTGTGCTTTCACAAACCAACGCCCGCCGCGGCGTGGGGTTGACGGTCGGGCTGCTGATCACCGGTTTCGCGCTCTACATGCTGGCGCGCACGGTGGATTGGCGGTCGGCTTTGCAATATATCCGGCAGGTGGAATGGCGGTGGCTGGGCCTGGCCCTGGCGGCTCTGCTGATCAACAACGTTGCCAAAGCCTCCCGGTGGCGGTTGCTCTTTCCCGTCGATCAGGCATTGCCGCCGCGCAGAGACGCGTTTGGTTCACTGATGGCGGGCCAGTTGCTGAATTTCGTCTTCCCCTTCCGCAGCGGCGATATCTCGCGCATCTATTTCATGGGCCGCTACCGCGGTGGCAGTTCCGCGGCGACGGCGGGCGCCATCGGCGCAGAGAAATTGCTCGACATGGTGATCCTGGGGGGGCTGTTCGCCCTGGTCATCCCCCATTTCGTCCTGCCCGACTGGCTCGAATCGGGCAAATCCTCCATCTGGGCGGTCAGCCTGGCCGCCTTGAGCATCTGGATTGCCATCATCGTGGCGTTGCCCTTTTCGCAGGGATTGTTGAAAGGGATGGCGGACCGCCGGCCTGCATTCGCCTGGCCCATCAGGCTGGTTTTGCGTCTGATGGACGGCTTCTCTGCGTTGCGGCATCGCCGACGTCTGGGGGGCGTGCTGGCGTGGACTGCGTTCGCGTGGGCGGGGAGCGTGGGAGCCACCTGGCTCCTGTTGCGATCGCTCTCCCTGCCCGCGTCCCTGCCCCTGGCCATTCTCGCCAATGTCATCGTGCAGGGCGGGCTCAGCGCGCCTGTCGCGCCCGCGGGCATCGGCGTCTTCGAATGGCTCGCCATTCTCGCCCTCTCCATTGGAGGCATCCCCCCCGATCAGGGATTGGCTTACGGCCTGGTTGCCCACGCCGCCGTCCTCTTTTATCCGGTCGTCGTCGGCATCCCCTGGCTTCTCACCCGCTTTCGCTGATCGCGGACTTGCGCTTACCCACGCCTTTTCGTACACTGTTCCGAAAATAGGATTAGGGAACGCAGATGACGCAGATTGAAATGGATGAGCGCAGATAAAAAGAAAAAATCTGTGAAAATCATCTGCGAAAATCAGCGTCGCATCCGCGTTATCAGCGTTCTCATTTTCATCCGTATCGGCGAGCCTTTGCTCGTGTCGCCTGTTCCGAAAATAGATTTGGTAGACCGGGAAACCGGTAGACCCGTAGACCGGGTGGGTTAGCGAGTTGGCCCGGTTTCCCTGGTTTTCTGGTTTACCGGTTTACGGGGCTACGTAGCCCGCCACTTTCATTTGTGTCGGCGAGCCGTTACACAGCCCGCTTGCTGAATCCCCCTGCCGTTCCTACCTCCATACCATGATTGTCATGCGTCGCCCCCTTTTCTTCTTCGTGATCCTTGCCCTGATCGTCGGCCAGTTGTTTTTGGCGACGGGGATGACCTTTGCCGGATGGGGCGCGCCCTCCTCGATTGGCGCAGAACCGCAGTTTCTGCCGCCCACCGCCCGGCCCTCCCTCACGCCTTCGCTGACGCCCACCCAGGCGGCCACGAACACCCCGACGCCTCGCCCCACGCAGCCGCCTGGCGGCGGTCCCAATCCCACCCCGACGCCTATCTCACCCACGCCCGCGCCGCCCATGGCCGTCATCGCCCAGAAGGTGGTGAACGTGCGGGTGGGGCCCGGATTGATCTACGATGTCATCGGTGTTGCCCGTGAGAATGAACGTTATCTGATTACGGGGCAGTTCCCGCCGGGCGACTGGCTCCAGATCGATTTCCATGGTCGAAAGGGGTGGGTTTTCAGGCAGCTCGTGCAGCTGGAAGGTGACGAGAATTTGATCCCGCCCGTCACCGACATTCCGTCCACGCTCACCTTCACGCCCACACCCTCCCCCACGC
>JALXCB010000008.1 GCA_026991225.1 Anaerolineae bacterium
GCCCCGCCGTCGACTTTAGCGACCCGGCCCGCGCCCCCGCCCGCCCCGACCTCATCATCCCGCCCGAACAGCCCCGCCTGCCCCGCACCGCGTGGGCCTGGCGGCTGGCCCAACAACTCTTGCTCAGCTACGAGCGCCTGGCCGAGGGCCGCTTCGTCTTCTACGACGTGGAGACCACGGGGACCAGCGTGCGCCGGGATGAGCTGGTGGAGATCGCGGCCTGGGCCTACGAACATGGCGAGCCCGCGGGCGAGCCCTTCCGCTCCCTCATCCGCCCGCAGCGGGGTTACATCCCTCCCGCGGCCACGAAAGTCCACGGCATCCGCTACGAAGACGTGGCCGACGCGCCCGACATCGCCGACGCGCTGCCCCGCTTTCTCGATTACATCGGGGATGAAACCCTCGTGGGTCACAACATCGCCCGCTTCGACAACCGCTTCATCGACAAAGTCCGGGGCGAGTTGGAGGGCCGGGGCTTCTATCCCCTCTTCATCGACACCCTGCGCCTGGCCCGCCGCCTGCTGCCCGACATGCAACACTTCTCCCTGGAGCATCTCAGCCAGGCCCTGGGCCTGCACCAGGGGCCCATCGCCCATCGGGCGCTGGAAGATTTGCAGGTGAACGCAGACCTCTTCTACCTGTTGGCCGATTACCTGCTGGTGGAGAAAGAGCAGGAGGCCCTGGCCGAATACCTGCCCCTGGTGGGGATCAGTCTGCTGGTCGAAGGGAAGGACGCGGGCGGGGAATATCGGCAAATGCTGCTGGATGCCGCCGCGCGGGCCGCGAGGGGAGACAAGACCCTCGACCGCGGGATGGACGCGCTGCCGCCCGATCAGGCGTTGCAGGCCGCGGCCGCGCTGACCGCGCTGGAGGAGCGTCCACCCCGGCGGGATGAGGAGGATCACGAGTGGGAGGAGCTGCGCCGCCTGTTCCTGGACCACGTGGCCGCGTTCGAGAAATACGGCGACGATCACACCCTGCGCGCGTTCCTCGATTATCAGGCCCTGCTCAACAACGCCGACGCGTTCGCCCACGAAGCCCGTCCCGACGCCATCACCCTGATGACCCTGCACAACGCCAAGGGCGCGGAATTCCCCGTGGTCATCATCATCGGCGTGGAGCAGGAAAACCTGCCCATCTGGCGCAGCCTGAACGACCCCCGCAAGCTGGCCGAGGAGCGCCGCGTGTTCTACGTGGGCCTCACCCGCGCGCAGAAGGCCGTCTACCTCTTCTCCACCAACGACCGGGAAGACGGCTTCTTCCGCCATCCCTCCCAATTCGCCTTCGAGATCCCCCGCCGCTACATCCGCCACTATCGCATCTATCCCAACGGGCGGGTGGAGGAGATCCGACGGACGCGGGGGAGGAAGTGAACAGTCATCAGTCATCAGTTCATCCGTGTTTTTTCCTATCCGTGTTTGTAACTGCTAACCTATTCGACTTTCGACCGCCAAAAGCCACGAAGGCTCGAAGTTTTTCGAAGACACGAAGGAAAAATCAAGGGAAATACGTCGCGCCTTGGCTTTTCTTCGTGTCTTCGTGGCAAAAAGTGGTGGCGATACCTTAGCAGTTACCCGTGTTTTTATATTCCGACCCGGCGTGAAGCTTTGTCATGCTCGCTGATTTCTTTCGCAGCGCCAACTGGAAGATCGTGGCCCGCGTGCTGCTCAAAGCCGCGGTCATCTTCGCGGCGCTGAATCTGCTTTTCGCCTGGGCCTATCCGATGGAAGCCCTGGGCCGGGTCTCCCTCTACAACCGCGTCTGGCCCGGGCGCCTGCGCCTGCCTTACGGCGAAGACCCGGCCAAATCCTACAACCTCAGCCTCTTCAACGTCCCGGCCATGTTCCACAGCCACGCGGTGACGCAGCCCAAGGCCGATGATGCATTCCGCGTGTTGATCATCGGCGATTCCGCCACGTGGGGCTGGTTTCTGCAGAACCAGGATACGCTGGCGGGACGGTTGAACGCGGCCGGATATAGAACGGAAGACGGGCGGCGGCTGGTTTTCCATAACCTGGGCTACCCGGTCATGTCTCTGACCAAGGACCTGATGCTCCTGGACGAGGCCATGCGCTACAAGCCCGACCTCATCCTCTGGCCCGTCACCCTGGAATCCTTCGCCCGCACCCGGCAGCTCGATCATCCCTTGCTGCAACACAATCCCGACCGGGTGCGGGCGCTCATCGCCCGCTACGACCTCGATCTCGATCCCAACGATCCCCGCTTCGTGGAGCCCGATTTCTGGGGCCGCACCCTCGTGGGCCAGCGCCGCGCCCTGGCCGACCTCATGCGTTTGCAGAGCCTGGGGCTGACCTGGGCCGCCACGGGCGTCGATCAGTTCATCCCCGAGGACATTCCCCTGCGCAAATCCGACTTCGAGCCCGACCTGAGTTGGAAGGACCTGAAGGAGCCCGCGACCCTGGACGAGCAGATTCTGGTCTTCGACGTATTGGTCGCGGGCATGGCCCGCGCGGGCGGCATCCCCGTCATCCTCGTCAACGAACCCATGTTCATCAGCTCGGGCGAGAACAGCGACCTGCGCTACAACAGCTTCTATCCCCGCTGGGCCTACGACCAGTATCGGGCGCTGCTGGCCCGCACCGCCGCCGAACAGGGCTGGGACTACCTCGACCTGTGGGACGCCATCCCTCCGGACGAATTCACCGACACGCCCGTGCACCTCACCCCGGCCGGGTCGCAGATGCTGGCGGATATCCTGGGGCCGGCCATCGTCGATCGGGCGAATGCAACAATACGATGACGCGTTGTTGTTTTGAATGGTAAACTGGGAAACCGGTAGACCGGTACACCTGTACACCTGTAGACCGGGAAAGTGGCCCGGTTTCCTGGTTTTCCTGGTTTCCCGGTTTACCGGGTTTATGGACTCCGGTTCTGCATCAACACCACCTGCTCTTCGCCCGAGACCAGGGGCAGGCGTTGGCCTGTGGCGGGATCGTAGAAGCCGGTGATGAGGAAACTGCCGGGCGGGATGACCTCGGGCGGGGTGAGGACGAAGTTGCTCTCCACGATCTGGCCCGGCTGCCAGCCGTCGGTGGGCAATGCGCCATAGCCGGGGATTTCGTCATCCTGGGCCAGCAGATTCCAGTCCGCATCCAGCAGATGCACGAAGGCTTTGTAGGCGCGGGAGGGCGCGGCGTCGGCCCGCCAGTAGAGGGTGAGGCGCATGGGCGAAGAGGCGATTTCGCCGAGATCAGGCGATAGGTCGTAACCGAGCAGACGGATGCCATCCTGGAAATCCGCAGTCAGGGGATGCTGGGGCGGCTGGAGGGGGAGACCGCCGCGCACGGGCGCGGTGCGCCAGCCCTGCGCCCGCACATAGGTCAGGCCCGGAAAGACCTGGTCGTAGAGCAATTGACCGTGGTCATTCAGCCAGGCCCGGATGACGCCCTCGGGATCGTTCACCGTATCGTAGCCGCGCAGCGCCCACACCGCGTTCGCATCCTCGAACAGAGCCATCAGCCGGGCCTCGGTCTTCTCCCGGCTGATGGCGTAGAAATCACTCTCGGGATCGCCCCAGCCGATATCGGGATCGCCATCCACAAAACCCGCCAGCGCCACCACGGGCCCCTCGCCCACAGCCTCCGCGGGGGGCGGATACTCGCTCAGTCGCCCCATCCAGCCAATGGGGCCGGGCCAATAGTTGAGGAAGGCGGGGTAGAGATAGCCGGCGTCGATGAGAATGGCGTCGCGCGGGCCTAACCGTTCGTAGATGGCCAGGACCGCGCCCCGCAAATCATCCGAGGCCTCGTACTCGAACCGGCGGGTGTGATAATGTTTCAGGCTGATAAACGACCCCGCCACGAGCAAAAAGAAGACCAGCCCTCCCAGAAAGAAACGCCACGCCCCCTCGCCCCCTCGCCCTCTCACCCTCTCGCCCTCTCGCCCCTTCGCCCTCTCGCCTTCATTCCCGCGCGCCAGCCACATCAAGCCCGCAGCCAGCAGAATGGGAAACGCGCCGCTGTAGAGCTGGAGGTAGCGCACATGGTAGAGGGGCGTCAGCAGTTGGGAGAAGAGGATGATGAGCACGACCGGGCCCGCCAGCGTGACCCACAACAGGCCCGCGGCCCAGGGGTTGCGCAGCTTGCAGCGGGGATGCGTGGGCGCGAGGAAAGCCAGCAGCCCCACCGCCAGCGCCACCGCGCCCAACAGCCACCAGGTCGCCGGTTCGACCGATTGGCCCAAAGCCAATGCCGTAGCGCCCTCCATGCCCAGCTTCGCCAGCAACGCGGCCAGGGGCAGCGGCTCGCGCCAGGGAGGCACGGGCGGGTTCAGGGCCTGACGCAGCGCGTGGGGCAGCCAGGGCAGGTAGAGGAGGATGGCCAAGGCTTGTGCAGCCAGCCAGGGGAGGAGACGGCGTCGGGCCTTGACCGCCAGCCAGGGGATCGCGGCCAGGTTCAAGGCGATGAGCGCGAACGCGCTGTAATAGAGCGTCCACAGCAGAGCCGCCGCGGTCAACGCATATCCCAGCAGGGGAAGCCATCCCCCCCGCTTCCAGACATCCAGCGTGAACTTCAGGGCCAGCAGCAACAGGAACACGCCCAGGGTGTACATGCGCACCTCTTGGGCGTACCAGATGCTGAAGGGGTTGATGGCCATGAGCAACGCGGCCAGCAGGCCCGTTCGGGCCCCGAACATGCGCCTCCCCAAATAACCGACCATCGCCACCCCCAACAGGCCAAACCCCACCGAGAAAAAGGCCAGACTGTATTCACTGCCGCCCGCGGCCAGCCGCCAGAAGTGCAGCAGCGCATAGTAAAGCGGCGGATGGATATCGCGGGCCGTGTGGGCCCACATGGCGGCCAGGGGCTTGCGGGCCAGCAACGCGCTCACCGTCTCGTCATACCACAGACTGTCCGCGCCCAGGCGATAAACCCGCAGCCCAAACGCCAGCAGCAATACAGCCACAAAGCCGAGGCGCTCCCGCCCCCTCATCCCACATCCTCCTCACCACGCGACAAGCCCCTTTCGCCCCACGGATGACGACTGATGACTGAACACTGATTACTGAACATGGATCACTTCCCCTTCTTCTTTGCCGCCCGAAATTCCTCGATCTTGCTCTTGGGCAGAATGCTGGCCTCCTTCTCCGCCTGCCGGTTCACCGCGGCCTGCTCGGAGGGCGTCAATCCCCCCATGCCATCCAGCACGGCCACATTGGAGACGATGCGCGTGGTGTTTTCGCTGCCGCATTGGGGACAGGGAGGCGGCGCGGCCTCCTGCGCCGCGCTCAGCGTGCGCCACAGTTTGGAGAAAACATGCCCGCAGTCCTGGCATCGATATTCGTAAATGGGCATGGGACACCTCGTCAGGAGAGTCAGGGAGAAAGCGCAGGCGCGAGGGACGTCTGCCAGCGCCCGTATTCCGAGCCATCCAGCGGATTGTAGAGGATGACCAGCAGCGTGGTTTGGGGATCGGGCGGCGCGGCCAGGGCGAAGTTGTAGGCGTCCAGAACGGTCTCGCCCGGACGCCACAGAGGGCTCGGATACGCATTATACACGGGAATGGCGTCTTGTTGGGCAATCAGGGAGCCGTCAGGGCGGATCAGGCGGGCGGAGACCTTGAAATCGACCGGGACCGCGTCGACCCGCCACCAGAGCAGCGCCCGCAGAGAGGGCCCGCTGCGCGGTTCGCGCAACATGGCGTCCCAGCCCACCAGCTTCACCCCCAGCATAGGCTCTTCATCCAAAGGATGAGCGGGCGCAGGCGGTTGGGATTGGCCCGCGGGCCAGACGCGGATCAGCGCGCCCCACGCGCTCAGAGAAAAGCGTTCGGGCAGCCCGGTCAGCGGGCGGGTCGCGTACGTCGCCCGGCCCTCGGCCACGCTCTGCGCGATGGCTTCCAGGCGCTGACCCTCGTCATCCGCGGGAACCGTCTCCACGCCGGGCCCCATGTCCCGATCGAACTGGAAGTAGCGGATGAGGGTCATCTCCCCCAACAGGCCCACCGCCCGGCCATCGGGCGCGGCGCTGGCCAGCATGTCCAGGCCATAATCATGGACGCCCCACGCCCGAATGGGCGGCTGACTGCGATCCATCGCCTCCCAGCGGGCGTAAGCCAGCCCCGCGGGCCAGACCCACATGAGTCCGGCCAGGACCGCGGCCGCGGCCATCGACCATCTGCGACCCGTCGCCTGCCACCATCCCCTCGCGGCCCGCCAGACCGCATCCAATCCCAACGCTATCCAGAGGGCCATCACCAGGAACAAGGGAATGAGAAAAACCTGGATATCCTGCACTTTATACACACTGGCGAAGGCGAGGTCGGCCAGGGCGATGAGGGCCAGCAGCGTCGCCCGGCGGGAATGCCGGAACCACCAGGGCAGGGAAAGCAGCATCACGGCAACGCCCAGCCAGCCGAACTGATCCCGGGCGATGGTCAGCAGGTCGGACAGGGAGCGATCGATGCCGAAGGGATTGTCGAAGATGAAGGCCGCGCCGTAACCCCCGCCCGCGATCCATCCCCAAAAACCGATCTCCTGATAACTGCCATCCAGCGAGCCCACATGCGCCCGCAGCGGCAGCAAAGCGTAGGTCGCCAGGGGCAACGCCATCGCCAGCAGCGGCTTCCCCCATCGCCGCGGCGTGATGAACAGGCTTTTGTCTATCCACAGCGCATAGACCAACAGCCCCGGCAGCAGCAACAAGGTCAATCGGTGGTGCGCCAGACCCATGCCGACGCCCAGCGCGCCCAGGGTCAGCCATGTTTCTTCATGGCTCTCTGCGCCTTTGCGCCTTTGCGTGAGATCATTCTCTTCTCCCCAGCGCAGAAACGCATAGAGGATGAAGAGGGTGATGGCGCCCTGAAACGCATAGACCTCGGCGATGGTGGCCTGAGACCACCACACCGGGCTTGCGGCCAGGAGGAAGGCCGCGGCCAGGGCGGGGATTTGGCCCGCGGCCAGGCGGCGGGCCGTGAGGTAAAACAGCGTCACCGCGGCGGCCGCGGCCAGGGCCGAGAACAGGTTCACGCGATAGGCCGCGTCCCCCAAGGGGACGAGGCGCGTCGTCAGCCAGGCCAGCAGCTCGTAGAGAGGATAGCCGGTGGGATGGATGATGGCCAGGGTGGGAACGGCCAGTTGCAGCTCCAACGAGTCGTCGAAGATGGTGACGACCGTCGGGGCCAGGGTGGCCAGATAGAGGATCAGGCTGGTCAGAAAAACCGCGGCGGGGATGAGGAAGCGGCGCATGGCGTAAGTATAACGCAATTCTGGCGTGGAAGGCGTGTTCGCTATCAACGCTTGGTGAGCGTCTAAAAACAACTTCCCTTTTTCGCAGCAACACTGGACGAGTGAACTCGTGCTCTTTAGGCGCTTCGCGCCGGTGGTCGCCCTTCGGCGACCCCTTTGTTTGTCGTCGTTTTGGACGGCGAAGGCCGTCCACTGGCCGCAGGCCTGAAGCGCCTGACTTGAGTCGGTGAGCACAAAAAACGGGAACTCATTTCTGGACGTGTACTTGGTCGGGGTGAGTCGGGATCGGCCAGAACAAACAGGGCCATCAGCGCACTTCCTCCACTTCCATCCAAAAATCATCCTCGTCAGGCGGTAAATCGGCCAGCAGGGTGGCGAGCCGGTCGACAGGATCGCCCTTCTGCTCACGCAATCGCTGAGCGCGTGTGACCAACGCCCGTTGACGCTTCAGTAAACGTGCGGGCAAGGGAGATGCATCTCTGCTTTGTGCTTTGGCTGCCGTCGGTCGACCGCGACGTTGCAGAATCAAGATTTGTTTGCCATACTTGACTTTGCCTGTCAATTGGGCCAACTTCCTCCTTGCAGCAGCCATGTCAATAGGTAGCGGCATATCTCCTCTTCAATGGATCAAGATATTCCCATTGTAATGCAGGGGGTTGAAACAAACAAACGTCATTCCAAAATCACGCCATGTAGGAATCCGAACGATGAGTTATCACGAACGCACCCTCACCTCCTTTGATGGCACGCCCATCTTCCTGCGCACGTGGGCGCCCGAGGACGCGGAGCCGCGCGCCGTCCTCATGATCGTCCACGGTCTGGCCGAGCACGCGGGCCGGTATCAGCACGTGGTCGAGGCGTTTTTACGCGAGGGATACGTCATCTACGGACATGATCATCGGGGTTTCGGCAAGTCGGGCGGAGCCAGAGGCCACTGGGAGCGCTTCGAGGATGTGTTGAAGGACATGGACATGGTCGAGGATGTCGCCCGGGACGAATATCCCGATCTCCATTTTGGCATGTTCGCGCACAGCATGGGGGGAACTATCGGCGTGCAATACCTGTATCATTACGACGACTTCGACGCGGCCGTGCTCTCCGCGCCCGGTTTCGGGCCTGGGCCTGACCAAAATCAACTTCTGCTGAAGCTCATGCCCATCCTCTCCCTCCTCATGCCCCGTCACGCCTTCGACCGCGGCGAATCAGAGGAATACCGGCTCAGCCACGATCCCGCGCAGGCCGCGGCCTGGGACGCGGACCCCCTGGTGCATCCCTACGCCACCCCCCGCTGGGCCAACGAATATCTGAAAGCCGCGCGGGAGGCCAAAGACCTGCTGGCCCGTCTCACCATTCCCATCCTGGTGGTCATGGGCGAAGAGGATGTGACGGTGGATACCAGGTTGATTCGGGAGGCCGTGGCCGCGGCGGGGCCGAATGTCACCTTCCGCACCTATCCGGGCGCGTACCACGAAGTCCATAACGAACTGCCCGAGATTCGCGAGCCCATGATTCGGGATGTGGTGGCCTGGATGAACGAGCAGTTGTTCAGCCGCCCCAAAAGTGATTGAAGACCCCATAGCCGCCATAGGCCAGCAGCAGCGCCCGCACGAACTTGCCCAGAAACGTTCCCCACAGAAACTTCGCCACAGGCATCCGCAACGCCCCGGCGATGATGCCCACGATGTCGAAGGCGGGATTGGGGATGAAGGCCAGGAACATGATGAACCACACCCCCCACCGCTTCATCAACCGGGCCGATTTCTGATAATTTTCCCTTTCTTCCAGCACGATACTGCCCGACGATCCCGCCAGATAGCCGGTGATCTCGCCCAGCGCCTCGCCCATGCCCGCGGCCAGGGCCACGAAAAACGGATTCAGGGTGGCGCTGGCGAAGATGGTCACGGCCCAACTGGGCGCGGGCAGAATAATGGTGGCGTTGGCGAGAAACCCCAACACAAAGACCCCAGCATAGCCCACCTTTCCGATGATGTCATACTGCTTGACAAGCCATAATCCCAACATTGCTCCGACCGTGATGATGACGGCCAGTGCGAAACGCAGGATGGCTTGTTGCTTTGGGCTAAGCTGGGGCCTTTTCACGGCTCATTAATCGGTTTCTTCGATCTCGATGGTCTCGATGATATCGCCTTGCTCGATGGCGTAGAGGGTGTCGAAACCATCCACCAATTGCCCGAAGACGGCGTGCTTGCCATCCAGCCAGGGGGTGGCGACGTGGGTGATGAAGAACTGGCTGCCGTTGGTGTTGGGTCCGGCGTTGGCCATGCTGAGCACGCCCGGGCCATCGTGACGCAGGTCGGGATGGAACTCGTCGGGGAAGCGGTAGCCGGGGCCGCCGCGGCCCGTGCCGGTGGGATCGCCCGCCTGGATCATGAAGTCCTTGATGACGCGATGGAAAGTGACGCCATCGTAGAAACCCTCGCGGGCCAGGAAGACGAAATTGTTGACCGTCATGGGGACTTTGTCGGCGTGGAGCTTCAGCCGCATGTCGCCCTTGTTGGTCTTGATGGTGGCGAAGTAGGTCTTCGCCGGGTCGATCTGCATGGGAGGAGGAGCGGTGTATCGCGCCATGGTTATTTCTCCACGATGTCGATGCGGATGATTTTCACGGGTGAGGTCGATGCGCCCTGGGGATGATATTCCTCCAGCGCGTTCAGCACGTCCATGCCGTCGGTGACTTCGCCGAAGATCGCGTATTGGCCGTTCAGGCGCGGGGCTTCGCTGAGCGTGATGAAGAACTGGCTGCCATTGGACCCGGTCGCGCTGTTCAACATGGCAACCCGACCGCCCTGATCGAATGTCAGCTCATCCACGATCTCAAGCGGAATCTCATATCCCGGCCCTCCCAGGCCCGTGCCCAGAGGGTCTCCCGCCTGAATCACCTGATCAGGAACGACATTGTAAAAGATGGTGTCATCGTAAAAGCCGTTCCGGGCCAGCACGACGAAGTTATTGACGGTCTGGGGAGCCTGTTTCTCGAAGAGATCGATGGTGACATCGCCCTTTTCCGTGCGGATGACGGCCTGATAATCCTTGTTCGGGTCGATAACCATCTCGGGCGGGGTGTTGAAGTAGTTGTTGCGCGCTTCGGGCGTCATCTGACTGAGGGGGCGTTCATCGCCTTGGGGCGGCGCGGGGGGGAAGGGCGTGGGTGTGGGCGTGGGCGTAGGCAGCAATGACTTCTCCGCCTTGGTGATGGTGATGCGTCGGATAAGAATGCCCTGATCATCGGGATTCTCCTGCGGGTTCAACGGCTGGAATTTCTCCAGCACGTCCTGGCCGTTGATGACCCGGCCCAGGGGCGTGAAATGCTGCGCCAGCCAGGGAGCAGGACTGAGGGTGAGGAAGAAAGCGCCGCCGTTGGAATTTGGGCCCGGCTGGGCGCTGCCCAACCAGCCCGCGTCATTGAACACGTCTTCACTCTTCGAAATCTCGTCCTCCAGCACATAGCCGGGCGCGCCCGAGCCTGTGCCCGAGGGATCGCCGCCCAGGGCCACGATGAGCCCGCCGTTGGGATCATCGGTGTTCTCGATGACCTGGAAGAAGCGGGTGCCGTCGTAGTAGCCATTGTTGGCCAGGGCGATGAAGTTGTTGACGTTGTTGGGAGCCAGGTCGGGCATCAGTTCCACCTGAATCGTCCCTTCCTCGGTCTCGATATTGGCGACATAGATCACTCCCGGCTCCAATGCGTTTTCGGGAGGCGTATTCCAATAGTCGAGACGATCTTCCAAGGGCATGTCGGCCATGAAATGATCATCATTCTTGGCGTCGGGTGCGAAGGGCGTGGGGGTTGGGGTGGGCGTGGGACGCCGCGAGACGTCCGCCTCGCTGATGGTCACGGAGATGATCTTGTCGCCCGGAGCGGTCGCGGTCTGCGGATCGCGCGGGGTGATCTGCTTCAACACGTCCATGCCCTCGACGACCTCGCCGAAGATGGTGAAGTTGCCATCCAGCCAGGGCGCGGGCGCGTAGGTGATGAAGAACTGGCTGCCCGCGGTGTCGGGCCCCGATTTGGCCATGGAGATGAGGCCGGGGCGGTCGAACTTCATGTCGGGCGTGATCTCATCGGGGATGGTGTAGCCGGGGCCGCCCGTGCCCGTGCCCGTGGGGTCGCCGCCCTGGGCCATGAAATCGGGGATGACGCGATGGAAGGTGAGGCCGTCGTAGAAGCCCTGGTTGGCCAGGAAGACGAAGTTGTTCGTGGTGATGGGTGCGTTTTTGGCGTCCAGCTCGACGACGATGTCGCCGTGCTCGGTCTTGATGGTGGCCACGTAGATTTTGTCGGGATCGATGGTCATCTCGGGAGGTTCGGGCCAGGTTTTGAAGTCGGCCGCGGCCTCCTCTGTCGGGGCAGGCGTGGCTGTTTCGTCAGGCTGTGCGGCCTCGGTGGCCTGGGGCGAAGGGGCCGGCGCGGCCTCATCGACGGGAGGCTGGGCGCAGCCAGCCAGAAGGGCGACGCCCAATACAAGGAGAGTCAGATACAGAAGGATTTTGCGATTCAAAAGGTTACTCCAAAGGGTGAGATGGGTTGATTTTTTCCATGTAAATGATGATCGCCAGATCGACGATCACGATGGTCACCCCAACGATGATCGCTTCGATCAACGACGCCTGGGTGACGAAGACAGCTATCATACCAAAGATGCTGCCCAAAAGATAAAGCATGAGCACGGCTTCGCGTCGCGTATAGCCCATTTTCACCAGGCGATGGGAGAGATGATCCTTCCCGGGCGTGGTGAAAGGGTTTTTGCCCCGGCGCAAGCGGGAGATGATGACCATGCTCGTATCCAGGATGGGCACGCCCAGGACGAGCACGGGCACCATCCAGGTCACCGCGGGGATGTTCGTGGGAAAGCGCAGCTTGATGCCGATGGCGGCCAGCACAAAGCCCAGGAAGAGGCTGCCCGTGTCGCCCATGAAAATGCTCGCGGGATTGAAATTATACACCAAAAAGCCAATACACGCTCCCAGCATGGCTGCGGCCAGAGCGCCCACCAGATATTGGCCCGAAAGCGCGGCCAACAGCAGAAAATAGGCGCTGGCCATGCCCGCCACGCCCGCGGACAGCCCATCCATGTTGTCCAGGAAATTGACGGCGTTGGTGATGAACAGCACCCAGACGATGGTCACCAGCACGTTCACCATCTCCCAGGGGAAGATGCTTACTTTGACCCCGGTCAGAACCAAAACCAAAGCGGGAATGACCTGGCCCAGCAGCTTCCCCCAGGCGGGCAGAGGCATCCGATCATCCCACAAGCCCAGAAAGGAGATAAGCGTGGCCCCGATGATGATGCCCGCGACCTGATGCACATAGAACTTGTCGCCGAAGAGGATCAGCGCCAGCAGCACCGCGGCGTAGATGGCCAGGCCGCCCAACAAAGGCGTCGGCGTCAGATGCGCCTTGCGTTGAGCGGGATGATCGACCATGTTGGTGCGCACAGCCAGTTTGCGGGCTGCGGGCGTCGCCGCCAGAGCCAGGGCCAGCGCCGCGGTAAAAATCAGCATGACTTGCGTAATCATGGCGACTGCTTTTGCTTTTGTTCGATGGCCTGGATCAATGCCTGGATCGAGGGCTTTTGGCTCTCGGGAGCGACTTTCAGCGCCATCCGCGCGTAGCGCAGGGCCTGATCATCATCGCCCAACTTGTCGTAAAGCAAAGCCAGATTCTGCAAGGCGCTGAGATCGTTGGGGCGCAGCTCTAGCACCTTCTTGTTCATAGCGATGGCTTCTTCCGTGCGGCCCATCTTGGCCAGGGCGAAGGCCATGCCGCTGTATGTGCGCGGGTCCTTGGGAGCCAGCTCCGCCGCTTTGCGATAGGTTTCATAGGCCGATTCCCAGTTTTCGGTATCCAACTCCAACTGGGCCAGGCGCAAATAGGTATCCACATAGCCTGGATCCAGCTCCAGCGAGCGCTGGAACTGCGCCCGAGCCTTGTCATACTCACCCAACTGCGCATACACACTGCCAAGCTCGTTGTGAAGATGCGCCGCGTTGGGGCTGAGCTTCGTGGCGATGAGGTAATTCTCCACGGCCTTGTTCAGGGCGATGCGCCGCTCCGCCGGGTCGGAAAGGTAACCGGCCATGGTGCCGTAGAAGCGGGCGAGGTTGGCGGTGTGATCCGTATTCAGTGGATTGGTGGCCTGGGCCTGCTTCAGCACGTCCTCCGCCCGCTTGAAGAACGCTTCTCGCTGAGCCGCGGCCTGGGCCTGCCGCGCCCGCTCCAGCAGCGCCCGTCCCAGGAAGAGCATGTAATAATCCTCGTTGGGGGTCAGCTTGAGCGCCTGTTCATAGAAGGTCTGAGCCGTCTGCCAATCCTGGCGGGCGTCGGCTCCCTGGGCGATTTTGAAATAGATATCGGCGCGCACCAGATTGATGTTCACGCGGATCATGATGAAGAAAGCCAGCCCCAGCAAAGCCGCGGCGCTCAGGCCGGACAGCAGGGGTCTCGCCGCCCACCTCGCGGCCCGACGGCGATCATTCCAGGCCAGAACGGCGGCCAGCCCTGCGCCCGAAAGCAGCATCAGCACATAGAACCAGACAATCGTATTGGCGACCCGGCTGGCTTGCTGCATCACAGGCATGGCATTGGTGGGCTTCGTCACCTGCGCGGCGAAGATCAACCCCGCCACGATCCACACGCCCAGCGACAGCCCCAGAAACGCGCCAATGCCCCTGAACAACTTGCTTCCGGATAACTGCGGCCGCCAGGTCTCCCCCACCGCCAGCACGACCCCGACCACGACAGTGAAGAGGATCAGCGTGGCCACGCCCGGGCCGTTCACCACCCGCCCGCGGCTGAGATGCACCAACCACGATTTGACGAAGATGGTCAAGGCGCTGGCGCTTTCGATCTGCCCTGAGACATAGTCCCAATCCAGCACCAACAGGATGATGGCGATAATCATGGCGAAGGGGAGGAGCACCCGCCAGTAAGCCAGCGCGCCCGATCGGCTGGGACGGGCCGGGGTGGAGCGCCGATCGCGGCGTCCTTTACCCCTGCTCCCTTTCCGCGGCGAAGGTTGAGGCGCGGGCGCAGCTTCGGCCTGGGGCTGGAATTGCAAGCGTTCCGCGCCCAAGGCCGCCAGGGCCGCTGCCAGGATGAAGAAATAGGTGCGGGTGGAGACGATGGAAATCCCGAAGTGAATTTCCATGAAATGGGCCACGATGGTGGCAAAGAGGGCGATGATGATCAGATGGCGGCGTTCCAGCGTGGCGATCTCCGCCGAACCGCGAAAAGCCGCATACGTGATGTAAATCAACACGCCCACGATAAAGCCCAGAGGCAGCCCCACGCCCAAAAATTCGGGGACGCCCAGGCCCCAGGGGATGATGACCCCAATGGCCGCGCCCGAAACGCCTAAAATGAAGAAAAGATAGCGGCTGAGCCTGTCCGAAATGAGGCCCAGCCATTTGAGCGCATAGTAAAAAATGCTGAAGAACAGGGCGAAATAAGCCAGAAAGCCCAACATGCCCGTATTCACCAGGCTGTCGAAAGTCTCGTTGTGGGAGCGATCGGGCGAGGCGTTGCGGCGCTCCAGTTCGCCCAGTTCGGGCCGGTAGAAGCGATTGTAGGCCACCCACATGGACTCCGGTCCATAACCGATGAGGGGACGGATGGCGTTGAGCCTGTCCGTGTGACCGTCTGGAAAAGTCAGGGGATCGTGCGGGCGCAGCATCATGTCCACCACGCCCTGCCAGATGAGTACGCGCACCCGGCCCGTGCCCGTCTCGAAATTCATCAACTGAGCCAGACGACCGACATACGGAACATTGCGGAAGCCGGGGAGAAAAGCGGGCGAGAGGTTCAGCATCACCACCAGGATGGCGACGATGGCCGATTGGGTGATGAAGCTCAGCCACAACCAGCGCCATCCCCGCCGCCGGAACAGTGGAACCAGGTAGAGCGCCATAGCCACGGCCAACGCCATCAGCAGGATGACGCCCCCCATCCAACCCGAAAGCTTGCCCCACGCGAACAACCCTGATCCCATGACGAGGATCCCGATCAGCCCCATGCCCACGCCCATGGCCAGTTCACGCCCGCCCAGGGTGCGATCGCCGCCCGCCTGCTGCCGCAGGCTGGTCAACGCCAACAACCCGAACACATACAACCCCATGGCCAGACCGATCCACGGCCCGCGGCTCTGGGTGAAGAGGATGGCGATGAACTGAATGACCAGCACGAACAGCAACGCGCCCGCCACCAACGCATCCGCAGTCGAGCCATGCTCATCCAACAGCATCTTGCGGGTGGCCGTCACCAGCCGCTCGATGGTCAGGGGGATGGCCATGATCAGGTACGCGGCCAGGAAGATGGAATTGCCCATGTTCCCGGCCACGCGCTTGACCGTATCGCCGCCCCAGGGCAATGGGTCGAGCTGATAGTGCTGGATGATGCCGTAGAGGGCGATGGGCAGGCTCACCAGGATGATGGTGTATTGCAACCGCCGCCATTGCTCCTCCCGCCGCAGCGCGTTCAGCGTCACGAAGAAGAGGATGATATAGCTGAACATGCTCAGCGCGCCCTGCAAACGCTGATAGGAGCCCCAAAAACTCTGTCGCGGCGTCACCGAGAGCAGGGTCGCCAGGAGATAGATGGCGGCCAGGGCCAGCACGGGCAACACCAGCGGCAAACGCCACCAGGCAGTTTTCTCCCCGCCGCTTTCCTCCCCCCCGCCCGAACGCCAGGTCTCGAACAGTTTGGCAACCAGCGCGGCCAGCGCGAACAGCGCCACCGTGCGCACCAGGCTGATCTTGTCGGGCTCAAAGACGCGCTGAGAATAAACATTGAAGAAGAGCGGGGCCAGCACCAGCGCCAGCAGCCAGCCGCTCTCCATCACCGCATCCGCATATTTGGCGAGCTTCGTCGTCATGGTCGTTTACGCCTCCAATGCGCCCAGCACCAGGGGCAGCAATTGTTTCTTGCGGGACACCACGCCTTCGGCTGCCAGCGTGCCATCCGCAGCCCGATTGAAGGGCAACAGTTCCAGCGCCGGCGCGTCGTTGGTGAGGATGAGGCGGCTGGAGCCGGACACCACGTTGGTGACCATGAGCAACGCGAAATCCAGATTCTTGCTGTCCCGCAGTTTGATCATCGCCTCCTTCAGATCGTCGAGATACTTCTCCAACTGCTGGAAGCTGGTCACCTCCACCTGGGAGATGCCGAATCGCTTGCCCGCGGCCTCGTATTGCTTATAATCCGCGTTGACGATCTCATCGGGCGTGCGGGAGGAGAGGCCCGCGCCCGCGTGGAGAATCTCCTGGGCATAGGAGTCGAAATCCTCGCCCGCCAGGGGCGAGCCGCCGATGAAGGCCCAGCGGCTCAGACGCTTGGCCGCCCGCCGGTCGCGGTCGGTGGTGGTGGGGGATGTCAGGGCCAGGGTGTCGGAGATGAGTCCGGCCAGCAGCAGGCCCGCCAGATCGGGCGGCGCGCTCAACCCGGCGTCGTCGATCCGCTCCGAAACCAGGGTGCTGGTGCTCCCCACCGGGTCTACGGTGAATTTGATGGGCACGCGGGTGGCCGCGTTGCCCAGACGATGATGGTCGAGAATCTCCACCAGATCGGCCTCATCCAGGGACCCCAACGCCTGGTCGGGCTCGTTGTGATCCACCAGAATCACCTTGATGCGGGGCGGGTGCAGCGCTTCGCGCTGCCGACAGACGCCCACATAGCTGCCATGCTTATCCACCACCCAGAACTCGGTGCGCTCCTCCCGCAAAATGCGGGGCAGCACGTCCTTGATGCGGGTGCTGGCCTGGAATTTGGGCACGTCCGTGTCGCACGCTTCCTGCACGGGCTGCTCTAAAAGTTCGGAGATGCGCATCTCCGCCTTGCGGGCGTGCGGCCCGATGAGCTCGCCCAGCCAGTTGAACAGACTCAGGCCGGTGACCAGCCCGTAGGGCGTGCCGTCGGGGTTGATCACCGGAGCCACGCCGCCCGTGCGGGTGGCGATGCCCCACGCCTCGCGCAAAGGCTCGTCGGGCGTGGTCGTGTTGAAGCGATGGGCGATGGCGTCGAAGCGGGGGGAGGCGTCGGTGAGCAGCAGGGGCGGATCGAGCTTCAGCCGATTGAGCACCCAGGTGGTCTGGGGATTAAGCTGGCCCGCCCGGGCGGCGATGAAATCCGCTCCCTCGACGGTTTCCTCCAGAAACCAGGCGTAGCCCATGGCCGATGCAATGGAATCCGTATCGGGATTGCGATGCCCGATGACGTAGATGACATTTTCTTTGTGCGCCATAATGTTTCAACGAATCAATGGATTTGCAGCTCGAAGAACGAGCATTTTCTTGTAACTACTAAGGTCGTCCCCCGAAAACCACCAAGAACACGAAGGCACAAAGGGAAATTTATACATTTTTTCTTCGTGTTCTTAGTGCCTTAGTGCCCTTTGTGGTTTATTAACCGGGGTACGTTAGCAGTTACATTTTCTCGACATTTTATCTTAACCCATCCCGTCATTTCCCGCCAGAAAGCGCCAGCAATTTCAAATACGGCGCACTGAGTGAGGCGGCCTCGTCGGCGCCCGGCATGAGACCTCGGAGGTCTGCGGAGACCTCCGAGGCTGACTGACAAAACGTTGCATATGCGTTTGCCGTGTCCTTTTTGCCCCCTCCCCGGCCCTCCCCCGAAACTCGCTCCGCTCGTTTTCAGGGGAGGGAGCCCATGGTCTCTTGGGGAAGGTTTTGCAGAACCGGATGACCTCCCCCTGAGCGCAGCTTGGGGGGAGGTTGGAGGGGGGCCATGCGACCGAAGGAAAAGACCATAGACTTTTGTCAGTCAACCAGCCTCCAAAGTCTGAAAACACCGGATCGCTGCTGGCAAAATAAACGGCTAAGCTAAACGCATTTTGAAATCAGGTGTTTTCGGCCTCGACCACCCGGAGCTGAAGCTCCGGGCTACGAAACGACACCGGGTGAACCCGGCTTCCTGCGGCGCGCGACATGCACCGTAGCCCCATTCATGGGGCGTCGTTTTTAGCCCGCAGGTTCACCTGCGGGCGGCAGCGCGGCCAGAGAATCGCCTTTCATCGATGATCCAATGCAAACCAAAAGCCTTGGTTTCATTTTGCTTTCAGTTTAGTTGACTGACAAATCTCGTTTCGCGGTCATTCCGGCCGAATGAATTCAGGGCTATGGGCGTTCCGCCGCCCGTCCCCCTGCGGGGACGGAAAAACCTCGATAAAAAGCAGGAGCGGAAACGTCGGCGCAGGCCGACGTGCGGCCAAAGGCCCTTAGCCCCGACTTCCAGTCGGCGGTTTTGGCTGGCGGAGGACGCATAGCGGACTTTTGTCAGTCAATCAGATAAACGGTTCAATGGACTTATGGGTAATCACCGCGCCAGCGCCTTCATCACCGTGTCCAGGTCCTTGTCGCCCCTGCCCGAGAGGTTGACCAGGATGATGCTGTCTTTGGGCATGGTGGGGGCCAGGTCCAGCACATGGCCCACCGCGTGCGCGCTCTCCAGCGCCGGGATGATGCCCTCCAGTTGGGCCAGGAGCTTGAAGCCCTCCAGAGCCTGATCGTCGGTGCAGTAAGTGTACTCGGCCCGACCCAGGTCTCGCAGCCACGCGTGTTCCGGCCCCACCGACGCGTAATCCAGCCCGGCGCTGATGCTGTGGGTGAGCGCGATCTGGCCGTGTTCATCCTGCATCACATAGGACTTCACGCCTTGCAACACGCCCAAACGCGAACGCTCGGGATCCGCGAAGCGAGCCGCGTGCATCCCCGTTTCGATGCCCAGGCCCCCGGCTTCCACGCCGATGAGCCGCACCCCTTCGTCATCCAGGAAGGGATGGAAGATGCCGATGGCGTTGGAGCCGCCCCCCACGCAGGCGACGATGGCGTCGGGCAGGCGGCCCGCCTGGGCCAGCATCTGCTCCCGGGCCTCCAGCCCGATGACGCGCTGGAAATCCCGCACCATCATGGGGTAGGGGTGGGGACCCAGGGCGGAGCCCAGCAGGTAGTGGGTCGTCTCCACGTTGGTGACCCAATCGCGGATGGCCTCGTTGATGGCGTCTTTCAGGGTTTTGCTGCCGCTGTCCACCCCGCGCACCTCGGTCCCCAGCAGCTTCATGCGGAAGACGTTGGGCTGCTGCCGGGCCATATCCACCGTGCCCATGTAGACGACGCATTCGATGCCCAACAGGGCGGCCGCGGTGGCCGTGGCCACCCCATGCTGGCCCGCGCCCGTCTCGGCCACGATGCGTTGTTTGCCCATGCGCTTCACCAGCAGGGCCTGGCCCAACGCGTTGTTGATCTTGTGCGCGCCCGAATGGGCCAGGTCCTCCCGCTTGAGGTAAATCTGCGCGCCGCCCAGATGCTTGCTCAGTCGGCGGGCGTAGGTGACAGGCGTGGGACGGCCCACATAGGTGCGGAAGAGGTCATCCAGTTCGGCCCAAAATGCGGGATCGGCTTTGGCTTCGGCATAGGCCCGCTCCAGCTCGGCCAGCGCGGGCATGAGGGTTTCGGGCACAAACTGGCCGCCGTAGGGGCCAAAGCGGCCGCGGGCGTCGGGGAGAGGGTAGTTGTCGGGACTGAGTGTGCGTGGGGACATGATTTTTTGCATCGAAACTAAACGCATTTTGAAATCAGGTGTTTTCGGCCTCGGCCACCCGGAGCTGAAGCGCCGGGCTACGAAACGACGCCGGGTGAACCCGGCTTCCTGCGGCGCGCGACCTGCGCCGTAGCCCCATTTATGGGGCGTCGTTTTTAGCCCGCAGGTTCACCTGCGGGCGGCAGCGCGGCCAGAGAATCGCCTTTCATCGATGATCCAATGCAAACCAAAAGCCTTGGTTTCATTTTGCTTTCAGTTGAGATGGAGAGTATGGCTAGGAGGAGAGAGCATCAGACTAAGCGCCCGGCAGAGTTTTGTCAAGTCAACCACTGCGAGTTAGAATGACCCGTTGGTAGCCAGTGAAGGAAGATCATCGTTGTTTCACCTCCAATGACGGAGTTCGTTATGATGCGTAAGATCATTCTCCCCTCAGGGATTCTTCTGCTCGCGCTTGTTCTGTCCGCGTGCGGTCAGCTCGGCCCGGCAGGAGGTCCGCCTCCCACCCCCACCATTGACCAGGCCAAGCTGGCCAATCCCGCCGCAGAATATTGCCAGGATCAGGGCTTCAAGTATGAGACTCGCAAAGATGATCAGGGGAATGCGTATGGCGTCTGCATTTTCGATGACGGGACGGAGTGCGACGCCTGGGCCTATTTCCGGGGGGAATGCGGCCAGGGCCAGGCCAAGAATCTGGTGTTGAATATGGTGGAGGCTGCGAATCTGGACGAGACGAAGGAGATCGCCATCGTGGCCGTGGGCGAAGCGCAGGCCCAAACCGTGACGACGATCAGCGATCCCGAGACCATCCGGGCGCTGGTGCAACCCCTGAACGCCGACCTGCCCCTGATTCCCCCCAAACGATGCCCGGCTTCCTATGAACTGCGTTTTCGACTGAAAGGCGGAGAGGAGCGGACATTCAGCCTGGGGCTTTGTGGGCTGTATGGCGACCAGAGCTACTGGAAGGGCATGACCATCAACCCGCCCGAGGAATTCGTCAAGACATTCAACCATCTGGTGGCATCATCGAAATAACCTCACCCCACACAACGGAGAACGCTATGTCCCAACTTCCATCTTTCGACCTGACGGACAAGGTCGCCATCATCACCGGCGGGACGCGCGGCATCGGGCTGGCCATCGCCCGGGCGCTGGCGGTCGCGGGGGCGAAGGTCGTCGTCGCCAGCCGCAAACAGGAGAACGTGGCCGCGGCCGAGGCTTCCCTGCGTGAGGAAGGATTCGAGGCCCTGGGCGTAGCCGCACACACGGGCAGCGCCGAGGCCGTGGAGGCCCTGGTCGCCCGCACGGTGGACGCGTTCGGCGGCGTGGACATCCTCGTGAACAACGCGGCCACGAATCCCCACTTCGGGCCGCTGTTGACCGCGGAGGAAAGCCACTGGCAGAAGATTCTGGACGTGAACGTGGTCGGGTATTTCCGCATGGCCAAGGCCTGCGCGCCCGAGATGCAGAAGCGGGGCGGGGGCAAGATCATCAACCTGGCTTCCATCGCCGGCCGCATCCCTTTGCCGGGCATGGGCGTTTATTCTGTGAGCAAGGCCGCGGTGATTATGCTCACCGAGACCCTGGCTGTGGAGCTGGCGCCCATGAACATTCAGGTGAACGCCATCGCGCCCGGCCTGGTCAAGACGAAGTTCAGTTCGGCCCTGTGGAAGAATCCCGCCATCTATGAAGCCGTGACAAAGACCATCCCCCAAAAGCGTATGGCCGAGCCGGAGGAGATCGCGGGCATCGCCCTCTATCTGGCCGCGCCCGCGTCCGATTTCACCACGGGCGCGACGGTGGTAGTGGATGGCGGGCAGGTCATCGGAGGAGCGCAGCTCGGTTAACCCATCCCACAAAGCAAGGAGGATCCATTCTATTGACAGCTCTCACCACGCATCCGACCATGCGGCGCTGGTCGCGCCGCTTCTCTTTCCTTTTGGACCGCTACCAGCCGTCCGAAGGAACCCTGCTGCTGATCCTGTCCATCATCATCGGCCTGGTGACGGGGTTTGCAGCGGTATTATTCATCAAGTTGATTGATTGGATCACCGAATTTTCGTTCGGCGACATTCCCACCGCCATCGATTGGGGGCGATGGTGGATCATCCTGATCCCGGTCATCGGCAGTTTGATCAGCGGCCCCATCATCGCCTTTTTCGCCAGCGAGGCCAAGGGGCACGGCGTGCCCGAGGTGATGCAGGCGCTGGTGCTGAACGGCGGCCGCATTCGCCCGCGGGTGGCTGTGGCCAAGATCGCGGCCTCCTCCGTCTGCATCGGCACGGGCGGCTCGGCCGGCCGCGAGGGGCCCATCGTCCAGGTGGGGTCCACTTTCGGCTCCACCATGGGCCAGCTCTTCCGCATGTCGGACCGGCGCATCAGCAATCTGGTGGCGTGCGGCGCGGCCGCGGGCATCGCCGCCACCTTCAACGCGCCCATCGCGGGCGTGGCCTTCGCCATCGAGGTGCTGGTGGGCGATCTCACCATCAGCGTCATCAGCAACGTAGTCATCTCCGCGGTGACCGCGGCCGTGGTCAGCCAGGCGTTTTTGGGCTCGGACCCCGCGTTCGCCATCCCCACCTACAGCCTGAACAGCCCGTGGGAAATCCTTTTTTATGCCATTCTGGGGCTGCTGACGGGCGCGATGGGCGTGTTGTTCATCAAGGTGCTGTATGGCGCTGAAGATATCTTCGACAACTGGGAAAAAGCGCCCATGTGGATTCGCCCTGCGGTGGGGGCGTTGCTGCTGGGCCTCGTCGGCTTCATCTATCCCCCCATCCTGGTCAAGCTGGGCATCAGCCCCGAACTCGCGCATTGGGGCCTGCCCGTCATCGAGAACCTGCCTCACATCTTCGGCGCGGGGTTCGATACCATCGAGGCGGCGCTGACCGGCCCGCTGCCCTGGCTGCTGCTCATTTCCCTGCTGTTCCTCAAACTCCTGGCCACGTCGCTGACGCTGGGCTCGGGCAATTCGGGCGGCGTGTTCGCGCCGGCGCTGTTCATGGGCGCCATGCTGGGCGGACTCTTCGGCCTGGGCGTGGACATGCTTTTCCCAAGTATCGCCCTGAATCCGGGCGCGTATGCGCTGGCGGGCATGGCGGGCGTGTTCGTGGGCGCGGCCCGCGCCCCCCTCACCGCCATCCTCATCGCCTTCGAGATGAGCAATGACTACAAGGTCATCCTGCCTCTCATGGCCGTGACCATCTTCTCGCTGGTCATCGCCCATCGCATGTTCCCCGAATCCATCTACACCCTGAAGCTGGCCCGCCGCGGGCTGCGCCTGCGCTTCGGCCGGGATGTGGACGTGCTGGATGGCGTCCTGGTCAGCGAAGTGATGACCAAGAACCCGCCCACCGTCTACGAAAATGACGACATTCCCGAGCTGGAGCACTTCTTCCTGGCGACGCACCACCACGGAGCCATGGTGCTGGACGATCAGGGGAGACTGGTGGGCATTGTCACGCTGCAAGATTTAGAGCGCTGCCTGACCGGAAATGAAAACTGCCGGGATCTCAAAGTCAAGGATATTATGACAAAGAGTTTGCTGGTGGCGTATCCCGACGAAACCATCGGGGACGCGCTGCACCGTATGGCGGTGCGCGATATCGGGCGGATGCCGGTGGTCGATCGGAACGAGCCCACCCGGTTGCTGGGCGCGGTGCGACGAACCGATATCACCCGCGCCTATCAGCGGGGGATTTTGCGCCGCGAGATGCTGGCCGAGCGCTCGTCGAATCTGCGGGCCAGCCGCAGCGGCGGCGCCGAATTTCTGGAGCTGAGGGTCGAGAAAGGAGCGCCCGTGGAGGGGAAGAAGGTCAAAGAGCTTTCTCTGCCCGACGGCGTGCTCTTCACCACGCGCTTTCACGGCAATGAACACCATCTCATTCATGGCGACGACGTGCTGGAGCCGGGTGATATCATCCTCGCTTTGGCCGAGCCCGACGCCGTGGATCAACTCAAAGCCATGTTCCGCTCACCCACCCGCGAATTGCCCTTGAAGCCCGAGGTCGGGCCGTTCGAGTAACGCGCCATGTCCCCCCTCTTCCTCATCGGTCTCCTCGCCATCCTCGCGTTCATCGCCTACGCCACCTATCGCACCAACGAGGCGCTGAAGGTGTGGACGCCCGAGGAAAACATCCTCCTTTCCCCGCCCGAGAACGTCGCCCGCCTTGCGCTCATCGCCCTGGGCGTGGGCCTGGGCTTCCTCAGCGGCGAGGACTTCCACACCCTGGGCTGGCAGCCGCTACACCCCGCGGGCGATATCCTCATCGGCGTCCTGCTGGGCGTCGCGATTCCCTTGCTGCTCTACTTCCCCTCCCGCTGGGTGGAGACCCATCGTCCTGAATGGTACTCCGACGTCGTGGTGGAAAGCATCCGCCCCCGGCATCCGGGCCAATGGCCCTGGGTGATCCTGGCCCTGCTGCCCGTGGCCATCATGGAAGAACTCTACTTCCGCTCCCTGCTCCTGGGTGCGTTCGCCCCCCATGTAAATATCGTCGCCTTTGTCATCGGCGTCTCGGTCATCTTCGGTCTGCTGCATATCCCGCAGGGGGAATGGGGCGTGGTGGGGGTGATCCTCGTGAGCCTGATCCTGAGCGTCGTGTTTCTGTGGCGGGAGAGCCTGCTGGCTGTGGTCGTCGCCCACTGGCTCCTCAATGTGAACCAGCTTGTGCTGGAAGCGTGGACGCGCTCTAAAGCTGACGAAACGCCTTCATAGAGGCTGTTATGCACTTTGCCGCCCTCGAAGGCCAGGATTGCCGCATCGGAGGTTGAAATTCGCCGCAGATAACGCGGATAAAGCAGATTTCCGCGGATTTTTTCAAAAGGATGTCATCTTTTTTCCGTAAAAATCCGTGTTGATCCGTCGCATCAGCATCATCCGTGGCGAATTGAAACGCACGTCACCCACAAAATCACGCCAAATTGGCGATAAGTTCATACAGGCTCTAGGAGGAGATGATGAAAGAACCCAAAGAAGGCAGAAACTCCAGTGAGGGAACAGAAACAAAAGAAAAGCCCCAACGCCCCGGATTACACCCTCGCGCTGGATGGGAGAAGGCGTTTCGGAGGATGGCCGCGGCGGGCGATGATGCTCTTTTGGATGGGGACAGGTCGCTTTCCTCATGGGATGAGGAGGAATGGGAGTGGGCGCCGCTGGCGGATTGATCAACGCAAGTGGATGAAAGCAACCTGTAACGGCTCAGCGATGCGCCCGCCCGTGGCCGGGTCGTAGAATCCCGCCAGGAGGGTGTAGTCGCCCGGCGGCAGGTCCGCGGGCAGGGTGAGCTGGAAGCGGTCGGCGATGACGTCGCCCGGACGCCACAGGGTGGAGGGGAGATAGACCCCGCCCGGCTGATGATCCTCGGCCTGGGCCACTTTCTCGCCCGACGCGTTCACCACGTGCAAAAAACTGCGCCAGACGGCCCGCGGTTGCTGCACCGTCCGCCAATAGACCGTGATATCCAGCGCCCCTCCCGCCTTGGGCTCGCCCGACCAGGCCACGCCCAGCCAGCGCAGATCGGACGTGTAAGGCGCCTCGAAGCTGTCGGGGGGCGCGGGCTGCGGCCCCAACACGCTGAACACGTCCCCACCCGCGGGCTCAATCTCATACAGCGCCTCCACGCCGGGCATGGGCTTGATGAGATAGACGGGGCGGCCCGCGGTCAGGGCGCTCTTCAGCGTCATATTCAGATCGGCCCAGTCGGGCGTGGGAGCCAGCAGAGGGAACAGCCCCAGCATCCCCGGCGCCCGCCCCTCCACCTGCTGGATGTAAATCAAAGGCGTCATCTCATCCCGGTCGTTGGAGACCAGCAGGGCGTCATCGGGCAGGGGCTGGGCGAGGATGCGTTCCCATTGGGCCCGCGCCGTCCGATCCTCGCTGCGGTCGAACTGGGGATGATAGGCTCGAAACAGGAACGCAGGCAGAATGAGGATGAGCGCGGGCAGGATCAGCCACCAGCGCCGCAGGCCGGGCGATGTGACCCGGGTCAACCACTCCACGCCATAGGCCAAACCCATCCCCAGCCACACCGTGGCGATGAGATAGAGGGGAAGATAATAGGTGTAGATGTCCCCAATGCCGTAAAACAGGTTGAAAAGCTGCAAAAGCAGGAAACTGACCCCAGTCAGCAGGAGCAAGGCCCAATCGCCTTCGAAAATCAGGGCCAGCAGGCCCAGGGCGATGAGCGCCAGCCCGGCCCAGGTGAAATGCGTCAGGTAAAGCTGGCCGGCAGTCGCAAGCTGCTGCATCAGCGGTGCAGAGCCGATCTCCGAAGAAAAGCCCATGCCCAGGATGAACCGCAGATTCCCGGCCAGAGTGTTCTCGAAAAGCGGGATCGTGCGCTCGGGCGTGAGTTGGGGATAGAGCCAGGGGCTGACGGGCGCGCGCAGGGGAATGTAGAGGTAGAGGAGCAGGGGGGCCAGGAACCAGGGCAAAGCCTTGAAGATAGGCTTGAAGCGGAAGAGGTCGGGCCGGGTGAGCAAAAGGAAGAGGATGACGCCCGGGAACAGGAACAGGGTCGTGAGATGATGGGTCAGGCCCAGGCCCAGGAGCAGGGCCAGGGGCCACAGAGGCCAGGCGTCCCGGCTGCGCCCCACCGCCAGCGCTGCGCCCAAAATCGCGGCCACAAACGCGGCGTGCAGGGTGTAAACCTCGGCCTGGGTGGCCTGCGCCCACAAGGTAGGGTTCATGGCGAACACGACGGTCGTCAGTCCGGCCAGCCAGCGCGTCCCCGACGCCCACTTCAACCGGGCCAGCAGCCGGGCCAGGGCCTCGGCGCTGAACAAAAAGAAAACGCCCACGGCCACGCCGCCCCACAACGCGCTGAACAGATTCGCCCCCCAGGCGGGATGGCTCCCGAACAGCCGCTCCCAGCTCCAGCCCAGGATGTGGAAGAGCGGATAGCCGGTGGGATGGCCCACGCCTGCCAACGGCAGCGTAAATTGAAACTCGCCCGCGTCGCCAAAGAGGATATCGGGCGCGGCCGTAAATGCGTAGGCGACGAAGGCGGCCAGACCGAGGAGGAAGGCGGGGAGGAGGTTGCGGCTTCGCATGAAGAGCTACTTGATTTCGAGGAAATCAAACGCGGCGGCCAGGGTGCGGAAGTCGCCCGAGACTTCGAGGTAGGCGTCCGCCGGCGCGATTTTCTCCGCGGCCGCGCCCGGCCCGGCCCCGACGACGCCCACCAGCGCGTGGGCCTTCCCCGCGAGCTGGTCGGGCGAAGCGACGGAAGAGCCCAGGCGTTGGAGCGCAGCTATCAGTTCGGGCGTGACGAACTCGCCCGCGCCCTCGCGCGTGGCCAGGATGACGATGCGGCCTGCTGGAAGCTGGTCGAGATAGCTCACCAGGCGTTCGACTTCGTAGCCGTTGGCCACCGTGTCGAACCCCTGCTCGTCCAGCACCCGGCCCGTTTTTTCATCCAGCAGGGTGACGTTGTAGCCTCGGCGGCCAAAGGAGGCGTCGGTGGGGTTGCCCGAGGCGTCGGTGAGGGTGATGAAGGCCTGGTCGAAGGCGTGCACCGCGATATTCACCGGGCTTTGCACGCCCGTCTTCCCGATAAGGGCCTGGTTGAAACAGTCGCGGGGGCGATCCAAACGCTCGAATTCGAACCACAGATGGTTCACGCCGGGCCTTGGGGTGATGGCAAGCTCGTACGTTTCCCATTCGGGGAAGAAATAAAGCAGATCGAGGTCCTGGCCGTTGAGGTTCAATGTCACATACTGATCCACTCGGCCAGGGCAGGTGAACATGTGGGCGCGGAAACGCAGCGTTCGCGGCGAACCGTCTTCACTGCGGAAAAGGAGATGGGCGCGTTTGCCTGTGGCCCAAACGCCGTTCGCGCCGCCCACATCGGGCTCATCCCGATCCCAGCCCTCGGCCCGCCACAGCTCGGTGTTCTCTCCTCCGAAGTCCAGCGATAGGGGCAGGGGCTTGCCCGGCTCCACGCCGTAGATGCGAATCGTCCCGTCGTCGATGATGGAGCTGTCGCTATGGGGGATCAGGTCGAGCGCCATTTGCTGGCTGGCCTGCCAGGTGTCGGCGTAGGGCAGACGCCCGGGCACAGGTGGCAGCAGCATGAGATAACGCACGCCCCACAGGGTGATGACATCCTGCGCCTGGGCGCGGGCCGCCGACAGCAGGTCCGCGTCGGGTGCGCGCCCGTTTTCGACCTGAACGATGGCTGCAACCAGGGGCAGGCGGGCGAAGTAATCGAATTTGATAGGGGGATTGCGGGAGGTGTTGCCGGAGATGATGGGCTTCTTGTGCGCAGCCATCCAGTATTGGGCCTGGGTGCGCTCCACGCCCAACACGCCGAAGCTGTTGCGCCAGCCCATGGGAATCTGCCAGACCGCGCCCTCGGGCAGCGCGGCCAGTTGCTGCACCGCGTCGGGGATGCGGGCGTCGGTGGTGGGAAGGGGCATGGCCGCGTGCTCGAAGAGGATGCCCGCCACCAGGACGACGGCCAGGGTGGAGGTCGCCCAGCGCCCTCTCTCACCCGCGCGCAGTTTCGACATCAGCCAGAACGCGCCCCAGGCGGCCAGCACCGCCAGGGTCAGCATCAGGGGGATGCTCCAGCGGTTGGCGGTGCGATTTCCTTTGACAAAGGGAATGTAGTGGAGGAGGATGAAGGGCATAGGGATGGAGGTCTCCAGCCCGTCGAAGTCGTAGACGATGCGCCCATAGATTTGCAGCAGCGGGCCCAGGGTGAACAACGCGGCCAAAATGGCCGCGGCAACCCAGCCGCGCGCACGTCGCCACAGATACACGCCCCCGATGAGGGCCAGGCCCGCGGTGACGAAGCCGAAAAAGACCGTGTTCACGTCGTTGAACGGCGCGGTTCCTTCCTGCACCGCCCGCAGCCGCGCCGGCCAGTCCGTCCCCCACAGGGGATGGAGCGCGGTGGGCGTGAACCAGCCCGCCAGGTCGGCCGAGAGCTTGAGCGCATCGCCCCAGCCTTTGATCAGATACCCGGCATGGAGCATCGACTTCACCGTCTCCCAGAAATAGGGCAGGGTGAGCAGCACGGCCACAATGCCCGTCAGCGCCAGGGCCAGCCACCGCCGCCAGGGGATGGGCCGGGTGAAGAGCTGTTCGCGCAGGGGGCGGGCCAGGAGCAGGCACAGGCCCAGAAAGGCCATGAACACGCCGTATTGCATGTCCACCAGCAGGTTCAACGCCCCGAACAGCCCGGCCATGCCCGCATGGCGCCACGTGGGCCGGGCCAGGGTCTTCAGCAGATAGAGGACGAAGTAAGGCAGAAAGACCCAGGATTGGATGTTGTAGTGGCCCAGGGCCAGATAGACCATACGGTTGCTGGCGAAGGCGTAGATGGCCGCAGCGATGAAAGCGGAAAGATGAAAGAGGATGCGTGAATGGTTGGCGCCAGTCCCTTGATCTTTAATCTTTCGTCTTTGATTCCCCATCAACCACACCGCCAGCAGATACGCGCCAAACCCCGAGAAAATGACGTTGAGCAGAATGAGGATATTCGATGCGAAAGGCCAGTTCACGGCCACGCCCAGGGGCAGGGCCAAAATCGCGGCCATCAAATTATAGGAATAGAGGATCAGCTCCATGCCCAGGGGATAGAAAATGTTCTGGCTGAAGAAGATGGAGCTGTGCAGGTCGATGGCGCTGTGCTTCAGCCACCACATGGACCAGATGAAGGTGTACTCATCGTAGGCCCAGGTGTCGGAGCCGGGGACGCGGGACGCGAGATGCCGGGCCAGGGGCCAGGTGGCGATGACCGCGATGAGCGCCAGCAGGGACAGGAGGAAGACGTTGCGATATTTGCGAAGCATCGGTGGGCATGATGCGTCAAACGTCAAACGTCAAACGTAAGACCCTCTTTTTCAGATAAGGGCTCACGCTTCACGCATCACGTTTCACGCCAGTAAACAAAAAGAGCTTGTGCATTTGTATCTGCGGATCGTACCACAGCGCAAGGTTTTCCCCAACGTTTATGGTATACTTTGCCCCATGCACATCCTCTATTCCGTCCAAACCCGCACCCATCCCGGCCGGGTTCGGGCCAACAACCAGGACGCCTACGGCGTCATTCTGGAATGGCGCAAGAAGCTGGGCCTGACCGACGCAGACTTGCAGGCGCGCGGCCATCTGTTCGCGGTGGCCGACGGCATGGGCGGGCACGCCGCGGGCGAAGTGGCCAGTCAGTTGGCTATCGAGACCCTGTTCCGCGAGTATTACACGTCGCCCTGGCAGGGCCCGCAGGCCAACCTGAAAGCCGCCATCGCCGCGGCCAACCAAACCATCCTCGATGAGGCGGAGAAACATCCCGAGATGGCGGGCATGGGCACGACCCTGGTGGCCGCGCGCTACCGGCCCGACGACGGCTGGCTCATCGCCAATGTGGGAGACAGCCGGGCCTATCTGTTTCGAGAGGGGCGCATCGCCCAGGTGACCCAGGACCATTCCTGGGTGGCGGAACAGGCCCGCAGCGGCATTCTGACCCAAGAACAGGCCGCGCATCATCCCCTGCGCAATATCATCACGCGATCCCTGGGCGGCGAAGAGGATGTGACGCCCGACTTTTTCCGGCGAGACAGCCAGCCGGGCGATATCCTGCTGCTCTGTTCGGATGGGCTCAGCAATCTGGTGGACGCAGCCGAGATGGCGAAGCTGCTCAAATCGTATCCGTTGGATGAGGCTGCGGAAAAACTGGAAGAACTGGCGTTGGAACGTGGCGCGCCCGACAATGTTACGTTCATCCTCATTCAACTGGTGGGAGGCAAACAGCGTCGCTCCCGCTCCCTGTTGCCCTGGCTGGCCCTGACCGCGGCCATCCTCATCCTGGGCGGCTTCCTTTTCTGGACCTACGCCCGACCGCAACCGTCCGCCACGCCGGCCGCGCCCGTCGTGGCCCTGGCCACGAACACGCCCATCCTCGTCCAAACGCCGACCGCTCCCCCCCTCGCATCGAAGACCCCAACCCCGGCAGCCACGCCGGAGATGGCCGCGGCCGCGCTTGCGCCCATCTCTCCCCTTAGTAC
>JALXCB010000009.1 GCA_026991225.1 Anaerolineae bacterium
TCACGCCCGACCCCACCATGGCTGATCGGGTTTATGTCGCCGCGTTCGGCGCGGGCAAAGGGCTTTATCGCAGCGATGACGCCGGGGCCACGTGGTCGAAACTATGGACAGACGATTATCTGCGCGACGTGGCGGTCTCGCCTGCCGACCCCGATATCCTCTTCGCGGCCTCGTCCAGCGCCTTCGATTCAGGCGGCTATGAGCCCGACTCCCACGGCGTGCTGCTTTCCACCGACGGCGGGGCTACATGGACGACGCAGAATGCAGGCATGGCCTGGCCCTTCGCCATCGTCGTCGCCTTCGATCCCGGGGATCCCAATCATGTGTGGGTGGGTTCTCCGGGCACGGGCTTCCAGCATCGCACCTTCGACTTCGCCACGACCACCTATCTCCCCCTTATCACCATCTCCCAAACCAACGCCACCGACTTGCGTTTGAGCTGGCAGCATGATCCCGCTTATACGTCGTACGAAGTCTACCGCGACCTTTCGCCCTATTTCCAGCCCTCTGGCCCGCCCCAGGCCGTCATCGACGCCTATCCCTGGCGGTTCGACGATCCCAACGCCGTGGGCGACCCCGCGCAAAATCGCTATTACCTGGTCAAAGGCGCCTCCCCCACCGGGGCCACTTTTTCCAACCGGGTGGGGGAGTTCGATTTCGGTTTGGTTCCTGGAAGTGGTTAAACGTCAGTCGGATTGACGCGCCTCGACGTCGAAGGTGGATGAAGCCATCCGAATCAGCTCGTCCACGGGGAAATCGCTCGGCGCCAGCAGTTGATAAAGGACGTTGTCTCGCCGCCACGTCAGGGTGGTCACGATGTCGGAGCGCCAGCGATGTTCGTTCAGATACCAGCCGCCGCGCACCAGTACCGCGGGTTGGCCGTTGGCCAGGGTCACCTCCTCCACCGCGCCCGGTGCGATGGCTTCGCCCTGTTCCCATGGACACGAACCACATGTCATCAGGGAGATGTTGTTCTCTGGCCCGCGCCAGAGGAAGTAATAGACATTGCTCTGGGGGTGATCGGGCAGAGGTGTGTGTTTCAGCACATGGTCATGCTGGAACACGTAGCCTTCGGGTGCGTAGGCGGGCAGGTGGATGGAATAGGGGCTGCTGACCAGGGCTTCTTCCACAGTGACGCTCTCGGGCTTTGATTCGCGGGTTTCCAGGTTGGGCCCCTGGGGATAGGCGTCCAGGATGGTGTATACGCGGCCCGCGATCTCCACGGTGGTCGATTGCAGCAACGCGCGAGCTCCAGGCGAAAGGGCGAACAGCGTAACCGTTAGAATGAACAGGGTCGCCAGCGAAGCTGCGGCCCAGCGCCATCCCCAACTTCCGAAACGGGATCGAGGGGCGGAAGGCGCAGAGACAGGTTGGAATCGACCGCGTAGCGTCCGCACGAACGCGGGGTCGGGGTCTTCTCGAAGCTGATACAAGAACCGATCATCCATTGGTTTCCTCCCATTGGCGTCGTAATTTGCGCACCGTGCGGTGCAGGATGGTGCCCACGTTGCTCTCCGAAAGCCCGGTCAGGGCCGCGATCTGACGATTGGTCAGGCCCGCGCCGTACTTCAGGGCGATGAGTTCTTGCTCCCGATCGGGCAGTTGGGCCAACAAGGCCCGCAGCCGGGCTTGCTCCTCCGCGGCGACCAGGCGCTCGATCAGGTGGGGCGGGCTGGACTGGATGGATGCCGCCTCCAGGGGGGCCAGGCGTCGGCCCTCTCGCTCTCGCCCCCGCACATATTCCCGCCAAACGTTGCGGGCGATGCCCAACAACCAGGTTCCTGGCTGCGCCTGTTGGGGGTCGAAGTGATGTCGTTGACGCCAGGCTCGTTCGAAGGTGGTTGCGGTCAGATCGTGGGCCGTATCCCGGTCGGCCAGGCGATAACGGAAGAAGTTGAACACGCGCGGGAGCTCATCCTGGAAGAGCGCGTCCCAGTCCAGCGCCCGGGCCTGTTCCGACCCGGAACGGAGAAGCAATCGACGGAGAGTGCGTGCGTGAGCGTCCATGTCACTCTTTTATTGACCCCGCTGTTTGATCTATCACAGCCCTGCTATTTGGATTTGGATTTGGATTGAGGATTGTCAGGCCGAGGTTAGGCGCGAGCAGAAGTAATCAGTGATCAGTCATCAGTAATCAGTTGCGGGGCTAAACTAAACGCATTTTGAAATCAGGTGTTTTCGGCCTCGGCCACCCAGAGCTGAAGCTCCGGGCTACGAAACGACGCCGGGTGAACCCGGCTTCCCGCGGCGCGCGACATGCGCCATAGCCCCATTTATGGGGCGTCGTTTTTAGCCCGCAGGTTCACCTGCGGGCGGCGGCGCGGCCAGAGAATCGCCTTTCATTGATGATCTAATGCGAACCAAAAGCCTTGGTTTCAATTTGCTTTCAGTTTAGCCGGGGGACTTCATCCCCCGGCGCAGGCTCAGCAAATGCTTGCCAAGAAATTGGGACACACCTGTCAGTCCAACGGTTGGGTGACGGTCACGCTGGTTTCGATACTCAATCGTCTGAGTTCGGCGAAGAAGGGTTCGGGATCGATGACCTGTTCGGGGGGATGCACGCCCGCTGGGATGCGGCCTTCGGCCAGCCAGATGGCGGTGATGGCGGGGGCCGAGCCCGTGGGCAGTGCGCCCTTCACCGTCATCGTGCCCAGGCGATAGATGGTCTCCCGGCCATCCTGCTCGCCCCGCACCTCGGTGACGATCTCTTTGGTCCAGTTGGGGGGCTGGTTGGCGGGGGGAGCCAGGAATGCGGTGGCGG
>JALXCB010000010.1 GCA_026991225.1 Anaerolineae bacterium
TTGGCGAACTGATTTTACCAGCCATTGGTGGTGCTATCCTATTTCTAATTCGCTTTACTTTGTTGCTTAGCTCGGCATGTCTGGCCCTCGAATTGTCAACATAACGTTATTCCCGATAATGTCTAATGACTTCCCGCGGAGACATCCATGCACACACCCAACGATCTCCTGAAAAAAACTCTGAACGGCGAACGCCTCACGCCCGAAGAAGGGCTCAAACTTTACATCGAAGGCGATCCCGAAGCCGTCATGGAGGCTGCGCACCAGGTGCGGTTGCAGAAAACCGAACCGGGCCTGGTCACCTATCTGGTGGACCGCAACATCAACTACACCAACGTCTGCACCACCGACTGCCAGTTCTGCTCCTTCTACCGCCTTCCCGGCCACCCCGAAGCCTACGTCATCACCCGGCGGGAGCTGGGCGAAAAGATCGAGGAATTGCTGGCCTGGGGCGGGACGCGCATCCTCATGCAGGGCGGCCACAATCCCGACCTGCCCATCGGCTGGTACGAAGACCTGCTGCGCTGGCTCAAAGCCACCTACCCCGAGATCGAATGCGATTGCTTCAGCCCCTCCGAGATCGAGAACATCGCCAAACTGGAGGGCATGCGCATGGAGGAGGTGCTGGAACGTCTGCACGCGGCCGGGCTGGACGGCCTGCCGGGCGGCGGCGCGGAGATCCTGGACGACGACGTGCGCAAACGCATCTCGCCCAAGAAGACGAAGACCGCGGCATGGCTGCACGCCATGCGCATCGCCCAAGGCCTGGGCATGGTCACCAGCGCCACCATGGTCATCGGCTTCGGCGAGACCATGCAGCAGCGCATCAACAGCCTCACCCGCCTGCGCGAACTACAAGACGAATCCCTGGCCGCGCACGGCAATGGCTTCACCGCGTTCATCATGTGGACCGCGCAGCTCAGCGAGACCAACAGCATGGGCCGCAGCCGCCATCGCCACAAATACGGCGCGGGTTACGATGAATACCTGCACACCAACGCCTTCGCCCGCCTCTATCTGGACAACTTCACCAACTTCCAGGCCAGCTGGCCCACCCAGGGGCTGGAGGTGGCCCGAAAAGCCCTCTACGCCGGCGCCAACGACTTCGGCAGCACCATGTTGGAGGAGAACGTGGTCAGTCAGGCGTCAGCCTACACCGAGAAAGAGCCGGCCATGCCCGTCTACCGACTCCATGAGCAGATCCGCCTGGCCGGGTTCGAGCCCGCGCAGCGGGACAGCCGCTACCGCATCGTCCGCCGCTTCGACCGGATAATGACCAGGGAAGAACTGGCCCCCAAACCCATCCCCACCCGCCTCGCGGGCCTGCGCGAACCCATCCAGCCCCTGAGAGCATGAATGTAACATGGGGCTGTCAGGATGGTGGGAGTCGCGGTATAATCAGGTATCGGATTATTGCGATTTCCTTGCTTCCATGAGGTATGTCCTATGCCTACAGTCACTTTGGATCGAAATGTCTACAAGCGGTTGCAAGAGGCGGCCGAAGAAAATGAAACCACCACGGAAGCCCTGATCGAGGATGCCGCCCGGCAATATCTTTGGGAATTAGAGCGCCAGAAAATTTCTGAAGAAAGCGCTCGATTTCGCCAAAAATATCCAGAACTGAAGAGAAGATATCTGGGTGAGTATATTGCCCTTCACAAGGGAGAGGTCATCGATCATGATCCGGACGAAGCGACTTTGTGGAAAAGGGTGCGCCAGCGTTATGGCCGCACGCCCATTTTGATCGTTCGGGTGGAAGAAACGCCTGACCGTACATTCACACGCTTGGAATTTCGATACGAATGACGGGTCAATTTCGTTTCGCCTACGATAAAGCATACAATCCCCCCATTCCCTCCCTACCCGTTATCATATACAATGAAGACGCGGGACTGCACACGTCGCGATTAAACGCTTTGGTGGATACGGATGCAGATGGCACATTGATTCCGATCCTATACCTTCGGCATGTCCAGGCATATCCCGTCGCCGAAGCCTTTTTGCGAAGCCATTGGGGAGAGAGACGACGCGTGCATCTCTTTCGAGTGGATTTACGCATCGATGATATCGCATTGCCTGGCGTCACTGTGGTTGGTGACGAACAGGGACAAGAGATCGTCTTGGACAGAGATATTTTGAACAAATTACGGCTGTTTCTTGATGGTCCTGCGCATGAAATCGAGGTGCACGGATAAGGTGAGCAAACTGCGCGTCTTCCTCGACATGATCAAATTCGAGCACACGATCTTCGCGCTGCCCTTCGCCTATATCGGCATGGCGCTGGCGTGGGCGCAGCGCGGGATGCTGACCGCGCCCATCGACTGGAGGACGCTTTTCTGGCAGTTCGTGTGGATCACCATGGCCATGGCCGCGGCCCGCACCGCGGCCATGGCCTTCAACCGGGCCATCGACGCGGAGATCGACGCCCGCAACCCCCGCACCGCCAACCGCCCCATCCAGACGGGCAAGATCAGCAAAAACGCGGTGTGGCTGGCCGGGTTCGTCAGCCTGGGCGTGTTTTTGTTCGCCGCCTGGATGCTGAACGCGTTCGTGCTGATGCTGGCTCCCCTCGCCATGATTGGCCTGGTGGGCTACGCCTACACCAAGCGCTTCACCTGGCTCTGCCATCTTTGGCTGGGGATAGTGGATGGCGCGGCCGCGGCGGGCGCGTGGGCCGCGGTCACCGCCAGCCTCGACAGCCCGATTCCCTGGCTGCTGTGGGCCGCGGTGGCGGTATGGATTGCAGGCTTCGACCTCATCTACGCCTGCCAGGACGTGGAGATCGACCGCCAGGAAGGGCTGTACAGCATCCCCGCCCGCTTCGGCATCCCCGCGGCCCTGCGCCTGGCCCAGGTTTTCCATGTGCTGACGGTGCTCCTGCTGGCCGCGGTGGGATTCGTGGCCGGGTTGGGCTGGATCTACTGGCTGGGGCTGGTCATCGTGGCCGGACTGTTGGTCTATGAGCACAGCCTGGTCAAACCCGACGACCTGAGCAAGGTGAATCTGGCTTTCTTCACCATGAACGGCTATATCAGCATCATCACCCTGTTGGCCGTGGTGGGAGGGTTGTGGGTGTGAGGGCACAGGACCCGGGGGCGGGGGCCGGAGGTCAGAGGTCAGAGGTCAGAAGTCAGAGGTCAGAGGTCAGGAGGGTGAGCGTCTGGTTGGCCATCGGGGTCATCCTTTTCGCGCTTTATCTCATCACTGGCTCGGGACGGTTTCATATCATCGACGAGGTGTCGCTGTACAGCGTCACCGAGAATCTGGCCCGGCGCGGCGCGTGGGATACGGACCAGATCGCGTGGAGCCAGTGGGTGAATTCGCCCGCGGAAGTGCTGGGCGCGTGGGGTCAGGATGGGCATGTGTACAGCAAGAAGGGCGTGGCTCCGGCCCTGGCCTTTTTGCCTGTGCGCTGGCTGGCCCGGTTTCTGCCCGGCGTGGGACTGCTCCAGACCACGTTCCTGGCCAACGCGCTGATCACCCTGCTGGCCGCGCTGCTGGTGGGGGACATCGCCCGTCGGTTGGGCTATGGTGGCCGTGCGGGCGTCGCTCTGGCCCTGATTTACGGTCTGGCCACCCTGGCCTGGCCCTACGCCACCCATCTCTTCGGCGAACCCCTCTCCGCCCTGAGCCTGACCGCGGCCTTGTGGGCGCTGATTGGCCTGAAACAGGATCAAAGATGGGGCTGGTCCTTGATCCTGGGCCTGGCCCTGGGCGTGGCCGTGGCGACCAGCGCGGTTTACGCCCTGCTGCTCCCACTGTTTGGTCTGGCATGGTTGCTGACGTTTCGCGTGGAGCGAGAGAGAAGTTTTCAATCTTCAATCTTCAGTCTTCAGTTTGGCAAACACGCACTGGCGTTGTCGACGCCTCTGATCATCACCGCGGGCTTCCTGCTATGGTACAACGGGATGCGCTTTGGGAGTCCCTTCGACACGGGCTATCACTTCGAGGCGGGTGAGGGATTCAACGGCCCGTTGCTGGCCGGACTCTACGGGCTGCTGCTCAGCCCTTATCGCGGCATCCTCTATCACCAGCCCTTGACCCTGCTGGCTCTCATCGGCTTTATTCCCTTCTGGCGGCGACATTGCTGGGTGGCAGGGCTCACCGCCGCGGTCGCGGTGATCCTTGTGCTGGTTTTCAGCAAATGGTGGATCTGGTGGGGCGGGTTTGCCTGGGGCCCGCGCTTCCTCGTTCCCCTGGCGCCCTATCTCGTCCTGTGGACCGTCCCTCTGCTGAAGCGATGGTGGGCCTGGCTCCTCATCGGCCTTTCCTCGCTGGTGCAGGTCCTCGCGGTCAGCGCCAACTACGTCCTGTGGGAGATCGAACTGCGGGGGCTTTATCCCACCGACTGGAACGATCCCCTGCGCTACGGCGCGCCCGCCACCGACAACCCCCTCCACAGTCCCGTGTTCGGGCAGATTTACCTGCTGGCCCGCGGGCAGTGGGACGCAGTGCTCGATTTTGCCTGGTGGCAGGATGGACGGGTGTTCTGGTGGATTCCTGTGGGGGGTGCTGTGTTGGCAGGCCTGGCCGCCTGGAGCCTGCTCCGCCGCGTGAAACCAATGGTCGGAAGCCGAAGCGCCGGACATTGGACATTGGACATTGGACGTTGGACGCCCCACCTCCTGGCCATCCTTCTCATGCCCTTCACCTTCCTCGCCCTGCGGGCGTACGCCCAAGACCCTCATTACGGCCAGCCAGGGCGGGGTTACCGGGCCATTTTGCAGGAGGTTGAAGCCAGTCAGCGGCCGGATGACACGCTCATTACCGTCGCCCACTACCATTATCAAATCCCCATGAATTTCTACGACGGCCCGCTGCCGATCTTGGGCTTCGCCACGCAGCAGCCATTGCGCGCGGAAACGGAAAATCTGTTAAAATGGGGGTTGGCCCGCGGGGGGACCCTCTATCTGGTCACCGCGGGTTTGCCGCCAGCAGACCCGGCCAACGGCGTGGAGTTGTGGCTGAACGAGCACGCTTATCGGGCCGACGATCGCTGGTTCGACGATTTTCGGCTGTTGCATTATGGGGCCGATCGGCCCGAAACGCCCCTGGCGATGCAGGCCGTTTGGGGCGAGCCGCCCCGCCTGGCGCTGGAAGATGCCCGCATCAGCCGCAAGGAGGCCCGTCCGGGCCAGGTCGTCAGCCTGGAACTGGACTGGCGGAAAGCGGGCGAGCTGCCTCCCCTGCATCTCTTCGTCCAGCTCCTGCCCTCCGCGCCTCCGCCCGTCGCCCAATACGACGCGGCCTTCCCCACCGACGCCTGGCCCGCGGACGCCATCCAGACCACCCGCGTGGGCCTTTGGATCCCTCCCGACGTCCCTCCGGGCGACTACACCCTCATCCTGGGCTGGTATGACCCGGCCACGGGCCAGCGCCTTCCCGTCGACGGACGCGATTTCCTCCCGCTCACGCCCATCTCAATCCGAAATCCTCAATCCTGATCCTATCATGCTCGACACCCTCACCTCCCTCTCCCACACACGCGAACTGGATGATATCGTCGAAAAAGTCGTGGCGGGCGAACGCCTGAGCTTCGACGACGGGATGCGCCTCTTCCAGAGCTTCGACCTCCTCACCATCGGCCAGCTCGCCGACCTGGTGAATCGGCGCATCAACGGCGGCGAATACGTCTATTTCAACCAGAACCGTCACATCAACCCCACCAACGTCTGCGCGTTCCACTGCAACTTCTGCTCCTTCGCCCGCCACAGCGATGACGAGCCCGGCGCCTATACCTGGACGCCTGAGCAGATCCTCGACCGCATTCGCGGGGACGTGCACCCCCGGGTCACCGAGTTCCATATCGTGGGCGGGCTGCATCCCCAACTGGGTTTCGAGTATTATGAGGACGTGCTGCGGGCGCTGAAGCGGGAATACCCTCACATCCACCTCAAGGCCTTCACCGCGGTGGAGATCGATTTCTTCAGCCAGATGACAGGACTGGATCATGAGACCATCCTGCGACGGTTGATGGACGCGGGCCTGGGCTCCATGCCCGGCGGCGGGGCCGAGATATTCCACCCCGACATCCGCCGCCGCATCTGTCCCGAAAAGGCGGATGCCGAGACCTGGCTGGAAGTGCATCGCACCGCGCATCGGTTGGGCCTGCGCACCAACGCCACCATGCTCTACGGCCATATCGAACGCTACGAGCATCGGGTGGATCATCTGCTGCGGCTGCGGGAGCTGCAGGACGAGACGGGCGGGTTCCAGACCTTCATCCCCCTGCGCTACCATCCCGAAAACAACAACCTGGGCCGTCATCTCGATTGGACCAGCGCCCACGACACCCTCAAGACTATGGCCGTCAGCCGCATCCTGCTGGACAATTTCCCTCACATCAAGGCCTATTGGGTCATGCTCACGCCGCCTATCGCCCAACTCTCCCTGCATTTCGGCGCGGACGACATCGATGGCACCGTGGTCGAGGAGAAAATTTACCACGACGCCGGGGCCACCACCGAGGAATTTCTGGACAAATTCGACCTGTTGCGGCTGATCAAGGCCGCGGGCAAGACGCCGGTGGAACGAGATACGCTCTACAACGTCATCGAAGTCTACGATCAACCCCTGGAAGCCTATGCGCCCGCCAGCCGCAAGACCCGCCGCGGCAAACTCAAGGTCGCACACATCGAACTCAACTAAACCTCTATGCTCTCCCTCCCTATCCCTGACACATACGCCTACTACGAAGAACTGGCAACCGCCATCGAACTGGCCCGCAAAGCGGGCGAGCTGCTCCTGCGTATCCATCGCACGGGCCCGCGCCAGGTGCGCACCAAGCAAACCGCGGTGGACATGCTCACCGAGGCGGACACCGCCAGTCAGGCCCTGATCCTGGAGACCCTCACCGCCCGCTTTCCCGACCACAGCATCCTGGCCGAGGAGGAGGGCGGGAACCAGCGGCGGGGCGGTCGGGCGTTGTGGCTGGTGGATCCCCTGGACGGCACCACAAATTTCGCCAGCCGCTATCCCGTCTTCGGCGTGTCCATCGCCCTATGGGTGGATGGGAAGCCAATGGTGGGCGTGGTGCAGGATGTCATACGGGAGCGCACCTATTGGGCCGCGAGAGGTCAGGGCGCGTGGCTGGGAACGCCTGAGAAGCTGGATGATCTGCCCATGCGCGTCTCGCAGACTCGCGAGCTGAATCAAAGCCTTCTCGCCACGGGCTTTCCCTATGTGCGGGCCCTCACTCGCGACAACAACCTGGCCGAATTCAACTACCTGATGCCGCGAGTGCGGGGCGTGCGCCGCGCCGGCGCGGCCGCGCTGGACCTGGCCTGGGTGGGCGATGGCCGTCTGGATGGCTACTGGGAGGCGCATCTCTCGCCCTGGGATTGGGGCGCGGGCGTGCTCTTGATCACCGAAGCAGGCGGCGTCATCACCGACTACGCGGGTGAGCCCTGGCGGCTGGATAGGGACAACATGGTCGCGGCCAATCCCCACCTCCACGAAAAACTCCTTGCGGCCGTCCAAACCGCCCGCCGCGAGGCGGGGCTGGCGTGAAAACGGAGGAACACAGAGGGCGCTGAGGTTGCACAGAGGACACAGAGAAGTATTCAGTGTTCAGTGTTCAGTGGACAGACATTGGACGTTGGACATCGCCCCTTGGACGCCTCATCACACATTACTCGTCACGCCCCTGGCTTCCCGATCCGATTTAGGCTACGCAGACTCCTGACACGTCCCCATGTACATTACCGACAGCCGAAAGCGACAGAAAGCCAAACGGCGACGGCGAGTCCTGTTCGTGCTCGCCCTGTTCGTCGCGGGCGCGTTCATCCTCTATCGCCAGCAGCCGAGCTGGATGATCAACCCCTTCGAGCCGACGCCCACCCCCACCACCTCGCCTTCGGTGCACCTGCTGGATGCGGAGGTGGCGATCTCGGAGGGGCGGCTGCAAGACGCTATCGCGGCTTACAAGCAATACCTGGCCCTGGTTCCTGATGACGCCAAAACCTGGGCGGAACTCGCGCGCTGGCAGATCTGGCAGGGCGAAGAGGAAGACGCGTTGGAGAGTGCGCAGAAATCTGTCGAGTTGGACGAAGCGGACCCCTTCGCCAACGCGGTCTACGCCTGGGCGCTGGACTGGAACAATCGCATCGACGACGCGATTTCCGCCGCGGTCCATGCCATCGACCTCAATCCGAACCTTTCGGAAGCCCACGCGTACATGGCGGAGATCTACGCGGATGCCGGCAATTGGGGGCGGGCCATGGAGGAGGGGCAAGAGGCCATCCGACTGAACCCCAACAGCGTGGACGCCCGCCGGGCCATGGGCTATGTGTACAACAGCCAGGGCAAATACAAGCAGGCCATCGAGCAGTATCAGGAAGCGATTCGCATCAATTCCAACCTGCCTCGCCTCTATTACGAACTGGGGCAGAACTACGTGGCCCAAGGGGATTATGAAAAAGCCATCGAGAGTTTCCGTCAGGCGCTGAAGCTGAATCCCGACTACGACGAGGCCTACGACGCGTTGGGGTGGGCTTACTACTACATGGACGACCCGGAGCGGGCCATCATCGAACTGCAACACGCGGTGGAGCGCAACCCCAACAACACGGCGGCCTGGGCGCATTTGGGCATGGCCCTCTATCGCCGCCAGCGGTATGAGGACGCGGTGGAGCCTCTGGAGCGGGCCATCGCCCAGGGCGCGGACAACGAAGCCTACTACTACACCCTGGGCCTGGCCTACATTTACGGCGAGCCCCGCCAGTGCGACAAAGCCATCCCCTGGCTAGAGAAGGCCCTGGAGCTGAACCCCTATTCCCAACCCGCGCTCTCGGGCCTGCAAACCTGCGAGGAGAATCCGGAGGGGTGACGTTTCAGGTGCGGGAGTGATCCTGTTCCGTAAATAGGATCAGGATTAGGATTGAGGATTATCAGGCCGAGGTTAGGCGCGAGTACGAGTAATCAGTGATCAGTCATCAGTAATCAGTTGCGGGGCTAGCCGGATTCATCCGGCGCCGTTCCTTAGCACCCGAGGCTGAACGATACTGTTGGCAAACCTCAAGCGGGTTGCCGGGCAATCCGGCAGGGGCGGTGATCCGGCCGATTGGCCCCCACCCCTGCCCCTCCCCCGCCAGCGGGGGAGGGGTGATCGCCCGGAAC
>JALXCB010000011.1 GCA_026991225.1 Anaerolineae bacterium
CTTTCACCGGTCTTCCCCCATTGTGCGCAGGGCATCCGGGCCATCTGCGCACCTTCATCGGTATGAATGAATTATGCGATTTTGAATTGCGCCAAAAGTCTACATGGAAATCGGAAGTGTGTCAAATTACTGGAAGGGGAGCATCCCGATCCCCTCACAGCCTTGCTCCTGGCCTGGCGCCTCTGCACCGGGCGTCGCACCGGCTCCACCATCACCGTGGCCGCCTGCCAGACTTTCATTGCCGCCGCGGAAGTGACCGACCTCTACGCGGGGCGCAGCGACCCGCAGGAAGCATCGACGCGCACCACCCCGCCACCTCCAGTATCGAAGTCCTGCCGTCGCTTTGCCCACACCTCCGAGGTCTTTTCGCGTTTCAGAATCCCGAAGGATGGGGGTGTGATTCCCACAAATTTTCCGTCGTATGCTTCTATTCGCTGGTTTTCTGCTCCAACAAATACGCACATCCAGCATCCTCCCTGGAAACTGAGTCCAACATATTTGTCGTTATTGGATGATGAACGTGTAGAGACAAAAGGTCCGCCGTCACTTGCCAGCACCTGCCGCCAGCTGACGGCACTTCACTCGCCCATACGCGCTTCACCCCCACAAAAAACGCCCGCAGGACGCCGAAGGCCGTGAGCCAGCGCCGTTGCATGGCGTTGGAGCAACGTGTTCTATGGCTACTATGGCTGAGGATGAGCGTGAGGGCATAAGCGGCCGTCAAAGAATTCCTGCGCGAGCTAAAATCCGCTGAGCAGCTTTGATCATCGGCCCATCCACCATTCTGCCCTCCAGGGCGAAGACGCCCTTCCCCCGGGCTTGGGCCTCCCGCATGGCTTCCAGCACTCGTCGGGCATGAGCGATTTCTTCCTCCGACGGTGTAAACGCCTCTTGGGCCACCTGAGCCTGAGCAGGATGAATAACCTGCTTGCCCTGATAGCCGAGGATGGCTGCTTCCTCTGCTTCGGCCCGGAATCCATCCAGGTCCTTGTAGGCCACAAAGACCTGATCCAGGGCCTGGAGTCCGAACGCGGCCGCGGTGAGGGCCACGGCGCTGCGGGGATAGGCCACCTCGCGGTTGGAGGGCGTGCGCTTGCCCCCCACATCGGCCATCAGGTCCTCCGCGCCGAAGGCCAGGGCCTGCAGGCGGGGCGTGGCGCCCGCGATATCCGCCAGCCGCACCACGCCCATCGCGGTTTCGATGAGCGCAATGAGGGCGATGCCGCCGATGGTCCAGCCGTGGCTGCTCTCGGCCTCCAGCAGCATCTCATCCGCCCAAAGCAGGGCCTCGGGGGAATCCACCTTGGGCAGGATGATGGCGTCGGGATGGAGGGGGAGGATGGCAGCGAGGTCAGCCCGGGCCAGGTCGCTGCCCGCTTCGTTGATGCGTACGCAGCGCTCAGTGCGCCCGAAGTCGAGCTCCGCCAGGGCCTGGGCCGCCAGCGCCCGGGCTTCTTCCTTTTGCCCCAGGGCCACCGCGTCCTCCAGATCCAGGCAGACGGTGTCTAAGTCCAGGCCCGCGGCCTTGGACATCATTTTCATACTGGTTCCAGGGACGTACAGCAATGCGCGTCGGGGTCGCATGAGAGTGCTCCTGTTTTCGTGTTGGTTGCGGTTGCGAAAGGATCGCCGAGACAACGTTGGCCGAGTCTGCAAAGGGCGTCAAACGCCAATCGCTGGTTGACTGGCAAATCTCGTTTCGCGGTCAATCCGGCCGAATGAATTCAGGGCTATGAATGTTCCGCCGCCCGTCCCCCTGCGGGGACGGAAAAACATCGACAAAAGGCAGGAGCGGAAACGTCGGCGCAGGCCGACGCGCGGCCTGTCAATCCGCCTTCCTTCGTCGGCTTGACCTCACACATGCCCATCATGCCTCATTCGATGGCCGTTTCAGAAACATGACCGTACGCACGACCTCGACGACGACTTCGCCATGTTGGTTTTTGCCCAGATGTTTGAGCTTGACGATGCCCACGTCGGGTCGGGAGCGAGATTCCCGCATATCCAGCACTTCGGTCACGACATAAATGGTGTCGCCGTGAAAGACGGGACGGGGATGCGCCACCTTTTCATAGCCCAGGTTAGCGACGATGGTGCCCTGGGTGAGGTCTCCCACGGTGACGCCCACCACGATGCCCATGGTGAGAATGCCGTTGACAATGCGCTGACCGAATTTGGTCTTGCTGGCGAAGTCCTCATTGAGGTGCAAGGGCTGGGGATTCATGGTCAGGGTGGAAAAGAGGACGTTGTCCATCTCGGTGACCGTGCGTCCCAACGCGTGTCGGATTTTCATGCCGACATGTAGATCATCGTAGTATTTTCCGGCCATAGGGGACTCCTTTGAAGGACGTAACTATACAGGCATCCAACAAAACGTCTTGCCACGAAGGCTCGAAGGAACGAAGACACGAAGAAAACCTTTGTTTTTTACCCTTCGCGCCTTCGTGTCTTCGTGGTTTTTGCCTCGCTATGAGGGGATACGTGTATAGTTACCGAAGGACAAACATCAATACCTTCGCCAAAAAATAGGAAAAAGCGAGTGGGTGAATAGAATGAGAGAAATCGTAACTACTAAGGTACCTGGCGCGCTTGGAGAAATCACGACCAAATGGTTTCTCTCCACCATTCACACCACTCATGCCAAAGATTACCACACTTTTAGCCATTTTCGAACAAACGCTTTCCAAGACGAGCCTGCGGCAGATGGCCCTCATCATCA
>JALXCB010000012.1 GCA_026991225.1 Anaerolineae bacterium
TAAAAACTCTTTTCCTTATGCTGCTGACACAGAGGTTGCATGGCGTCACCTCCTGTCCTCGGATGGTTTCTCCATGATCTAGGACGATTCAACCTCCGTGTTGGTTTCTCCAATATGAGCGAAAAGATTTTATCCGTGTTTCCTCGTATCCGTGTCGAGTGAACAGGGCTACGTTAGCAGTTACAAATACACTCATATTCTCAAACCGAGGCGAACGACAAACCATCATGCAAAAGACATTCTCCATCCCCACCATTTCCTGCAACCACTGCCTGATGTCCATCAAGCGCGAGCTGAAGTTCGTGGACGGCGTCGATTACGTCGACGGCAACGTCGAGGCCAAGACTGTGCTGGTGTCCTATACCAGCGATGCGGCGCTGGATCAGGCCCGCGCCGCCCTGGCCGAGGCGGGCTACGCGCCGACGAATTAGGATTGGGAATCGGGATCAGGATTGGAATCATTGTCAACGCTTCATCCCAACAATCCTATTCCCGATCTAAATCCAAATCCTAATCCTAATCCTGATCCAAAAAATCCCGGTTTTTTCAACAACATTTCACTCTGATGACAACAACCAACCCCTCACCCAACACCAACGGCACAAATCAGGTTGTGCTGCCCATTACGGGCATGACCTGCGCCAACTGCTCCACCACCATCGAACGCAATCTCAAGCGCCTGCCGGGCGTGGAGAAGGCGTCGGTGAATCTGGCCACGGAGCGCGCCCACGTCATCTACGACCCCAGCGTCCTCTCCCCCGATGAGATCATCGAGACGGTGGAGGAGCTGGGCTATGGCGTGGCCACCACTAAGGCCGAACTGCCCATCGAGGGCATGACCTGCGCCAACTGCGTCCTCACCATCGAGCGCAACCTCAAACGCCTGCCCGGCGTCGAGGATGTGACCATCAATCTGGCTACGGAAAAGGCCAGCATCGTCTACAACCCGGCCATGCTCGACCTGACGGAGGTCAAGGACCTGGTCGAGGACCTGGGCTATCACGTCATCGAGACCGAGGGCATGGATGAAGAGGCGGTGCTGGACGCGGAGCGTCAGGCCCGGGAGGCCGAGATGGCCCGCCAGCGCAAGCTGCTGATCACGGGCATCGCCTTCACCACGCCCCTGTTCCTCCTCTCCATGGGCCGGGATTTCGGCCTGCTGGGGACATGGGCCATGCAGCCCTGGGTCAACTGGCTGATGCTGGCCCTGGCCACGCCCGTGCAGTTCTACGTGGGCAAGGATTACTACGTCAACGGCTGGAAGGCTGTGAAGCATGGCGCTCCCAACATGGACGTGCTCATCGCCATGGGCTCCTCGGCCGCCTATTTCTACAGCGTGGCCGTGCTCCTGGCGCCTTTCTTCGGCCTGGCCGCCATCGGCGAACACGTCTATTTCGAGACCGCCGCCGTCATCATCACCTTGATCCGTCTGGGCAAGTATCTGGAAGCCCGGGCCAAGGGCGCCACCTCCGAGGCCATCCGCTCCCTCATGGCCCTGCGGCCCAAGACCGCACGGGTGGAGCGGGATGGTCAGGAGATGGAAATCCCCAACTCGCAGGTGCGGGTGGGCGATATCGTCATCGTGCGCCCGGGCGAGAGCATCCCGGTGGATGGCGTCGTGCTGTCCGGGGCCAGCTCGGTGGATGAATCCATGCTCACGGGCGAGAGCATCCCCGTGGACAAGGAGCCGGGCGACCAGGTCATCGGCGCCACCATCAACAAACAGGGCCTGCTGCGGATTCAGGCCACCCGCGTGGGCAAAGAAACCGCGCTCTCCCAGATCATCCGCCTGGTGGAGGAGACGCAGGGCTCGAAAGCGCCCATCCAGAAGCTGGCGGACCGGGTGGCGGGCGTGTTCGTGCCCGTGGTCATTAGCATCGCCGCGGCCACCTTCCTGGTCTGGTATTTCCTGCTGGGCGCGGGCTTCACCGTCGCCCTGATCAACGCGGTGGCCGTGCTGGTCATCTCCTGCCCCTGCGCTCTGGGGCTGGCCACGCCCACGGCCATCATGGTGGGCGCGGGCCGCGGGGCCAAGATGGGCATCCTCTTCCGCAACAGCGAGGCCCTGGAGCGGGCGCACAAGCTGGACGCCATCGTGCTGGACAAGACCGGCACGATGACCGAGGGTAAGCCCAAACTGACCGACATCGCCGTGGCCGATGGCTGGACCCCGCCCGAGCTCCCCGCCCATCTCTTGCCTGAAGAAGCTGTGCTGGCACTGGCCGCCAGCGCCGAGCATGGCTCCGAGCATCCCCTGGGCGAGGCCATTGTCCACGGGGCCAAGGAGTGGGACCTGCCCCTGTTCGCGGCCACCGGCTTCGAGGCGGTGACGGGCGCGGGGGTGAAAGCGACCGTGGCCGGGTATGAGGTCTTCGTGGGCAAGCTGAACAACGGTCAGCTCGATTCTGACGCAGACGAGGCCCGCAAGGCGCTGGAAAGCCAGGGCAAGACGGTCATGTTCCTGGAAGTGGACGGGCGGCTGGCCGGGATGCTGGCCGTGGCCGACACGCTGAAGGAGAACGCCCGCGAGGCCGTGACCAAGATGCACGAAATCGGCCTGGAAGTGGTCATGATCACAGGTGACAACGCCCGCACCGCCGCGGTCATCGCCGAACAGGCGGGCATCGACCGGGTGCTGGCCGAGGTGCTGCCTCAGGACAAGGCCGCGGAGGTGAAGCGCCTGCAGGACGAGGGGCGCTTCGTGGGCATGGTGGGCGACGGCATCAACGACGCGCCCGCCCTGGCCCAGGCCGACGTAGGCATCGCCATGGGCACGGGCACGGATGTAGCCATGGAGGTGGCGGACGTCACCCTCATCGGCGGCGACCTCATGGGCGTCTATCGGGCGCTGAAGCTGAGCCAGGGCACCCTGCGTACCATCAAGCAGAATCTGTTCTGGGCCTTCATCTACAACATCATCGGCATCCCCCTGGCCGCGGCGGGCCTGCTGAACCCCATCATCGCCGCTGGGGCCATGGCCTTCAGCAGCATCTTCGTGGTCACCAACTCCCTGCGCCTGCGCGGCTTCAAGCTGGAATGAGTTTGGCTGACGGCGGCTCGCCGGGAGCCGGAGGAGTTGCCGTCAGCCAGATCGGCGCGGGAAGCTGACGCCGTGATGCGTAATGCGTGATGCGTAAAGTCCTCACGTTTCACGCATTACGCATCACGCCAGTTGTTGTTTCGCCCAATGTTGGCCCGGCGATCCTCTCGCAACCGAAACCAACACGCTAATTCCAAAACAGGTTTGACGTCCGGGGAAGGAGCTGGTATCCTTGGACGCATGAGCTTTCAATATCCGCCCAAAGGCCCGGACGCCGGGCAAGAACCCGATTCACCTCCTCCCCGAACGCCCGCGCCCCCTCAGGCGCGGCAGCCATTGCGCCCGGTGCGACTACCCCAAAGTCCGCCCGTAGTTAGCTATACGCTGATGGCCATTACCATCGGCGTGTATCTGTTGCAGGTGTTGAGCAAATCGATCTATGGGGCGGACGTCGTGGCCCTGTTAGGGATGAAGAACAACGCCGCCATCATGGCTGGAGAATGGTGGCGGTTATTTACGCCCATGCTTCTGCACGGGTCCATCTTTCATATCGGTTTCAACATGTATGCGCTCTATGTGCTGGGCCCGGGCCTGGAGCGCTTTTATGGGGGATGGCGCTTTCTGTTGCTTTATATCGTATCGGGATTCACGGGCAATGTGATGTCCTTCATGCTCTCGCCATACAACTCCCTGGGCGCTTCTACGGCCATCTTCGGCCTGTTAGGTGCACAAGGCGTCTTTCTCTACCTCCATCGTGACCTGTTCGGAGACGCTGCAAAGCGTTCTCTGGCCAATATCGTCTTCATCGCTGCGGTGAACTTGTTCATCGGACTCTCGCCCGGCATCGACAATTGGGGGCATGTGGGCGGTCTCATCGGCGGGACGGCCTTCGCCTGGTTCGGCGGGCCCAAGCTGGGCGTGCGGGATGAGGGCTTCGCCCTGGTACTGGAGAACGTCCGCCCGGCGCTGATCTCCCTCCTGACCGCGGTCGTGATCATGATCGCGTTTCTGGGCGCGGGCATGACGTTTGGAGGCGCGGGTTAGAGACGACGCCGTCCTGGCGTTGGTAATCCAGGAAATTTGCCAACCGGAAGACCGGTTGACCGGGCTCTATTTTTTCATTCACATCGGCGCGCAGCCGCTCATGCTGTCGGCTGTCCATCATTTCAAAGGAGAGGTCTGTATGCATTCCCGTCGGTTTCTTTGGAAAACGCTTGTTCTGACGATCCTGGTTTTGGGGTTGTGGGCGACCGTCGCGTCGGCCCAGGGCCCGGAGGGGGACCGCGCACAGGTTGTGCGGGTCTATTTCGAAGATCGGGCGCAGTTGAACGCGCTGGCCGCCCGGCTGGATGTATGGGAAGTGAACAATGAGGAAGGTTATTTCATAGCCCGGGTGAGCCCCCAGGCCCTGAAGGCGCTGAAGGCGCAGGGGCTGCGCGTCGAGATCGAGCGTCGACTCACTGAAAAACTTTATCTCAGCCTGCAATACTCGCCTCAACAGACCTCGGGCATCCCCGGCTATCCCTGCTATCGCACGGTGGAGGAAACCTATAACGACCTCTCCGCCCTGGCGGCCAACCATCCCGACCTGGCCACATGGACGGACGTGGGCGACAGTTGGGAGAAGGTCAACTCGGGCGGAACGGATGGCTACGACCTCTTCGCCCTCACCCTCACCAACCAGAACACGCCCGGCCCCAAGCCCAAATTCTTCATGATTGCGGCCATCCACGCCCGCGAATACACCACCGCCGAACTCGCCACCCGCTTCGCGGAGAAACTCGTCAACGATTACGGCTCCGACCCCGACATCACCTGGCTGCTGGAGAATTACGAATTCCATCTCATCCCCCAGGCGAATCCCGACGGCCGCAAGCATGCAGAGGCGGGCGAAATGTGGCGCAAGAATACGGACAACGACGACGGCTGCAACTTCAACAATGTAGACTGGGGATACTATCCGGGCGTCGATCTGAATCGCAACAGCAGTTTCAAATGGAATCAGGGCGGGTCTAGCAACGACGCCTGCGATGAAACCTATCACGGGCCCAGCGCCGCGTCCGAGCCCGAAGTCCAGGCCATCGAGGACTACGCCCGTAGCATCTTCCCCGATCAGCGCGGGCCTAATGATGACGATCCCGCGCCCGCTGACGCCGAGGGCGTGTTCATCACCCTGCACAGTTACAGCGAACTCGTGCTCTACCCCTGGGGCTGGACCAACACTCAGGATGCGCCCAACAAGGCGCAACTAGCCACCCTGGGCCGCAAGTTCGGCTATTTCAATCAGTATGAGGTGTGCAGCGATTGCCTCTACAATGCATCGGGCGTCACCGACGATTTCACCTATGGCGAATTGGGCGTCGCCAGCTACACCTTCGAATTGGGCACGGAATTCTTCCAGGCGTGCGACGTATTCGAAAATGACATCATCCCTAAGAACATGCCCGCTCTCATCTACGCGTTCAAAGCCGCGCGGCGTCCCTACATGGATCCCAGCGGGCCCGAAGCGCTGAATGTGGCAGTGAGCGCCGCCAGCGTCAATGCAGGCGACGTCGTCACCCTGACGGCCACGCTGGACGACACCCGCTATTTCAGCGGCGGCCACGGCGACGAACCCACCCAGGCCATCCAGGCCGCCCGCTACACCATCGACACGCCTTCCTGGAAAGGGGGCGTGACGCATCCCATGAACGCGGCAGACAGCGCTTTCGACGCCACCGTCGAGGATGCGATCGTCACTCTGGACACGACCGGCATGAGCAACGGTCAGCACATGCTTTTCGTGGAAGGGCAGGATGCAGACGGCAATTGGGGCGCGCCCACCGCGGTCTTCCTGAACGTCAACGCGCCTTGCACCGCGGCCCAATCCCCCGCGGACATGGCTGAGAGCATTCTCAACGCGAGCGACATGCACCTGGCCTGGAATCACGATCCCGCCAACAGTTTCTACGAGGTCTGGAGATCCGACAGCCCCTACTTCCAGGCGGGCGACGCCGGCTCCGAACTACTGAAAACGCTCCAGGCCGTGGATGGCGTCTTCGACTACACCGACCCCAACGCGGTGGGCGATCCCAACGTCCAGCACTACTATCTGCTGCGTTCGGCCAACGCCTGCGGCGACTACGCCTCAACCGTCCCTCGCAGCGGCGAATTCGACTTCACCCTGGTTCCGGGGAGTTAGAGGCTGTTATGCACTTTGCTTCCCTCAAAGGTCAGGATCGCTGCATCGAACGTTAAAATTCGCCGTAACTGCTAGGGTATCGCCACCACTTTTTGCCACGAAGACACGAAGAAAAGCCAAGGCACGACGTATTTTCCTTGATTTTTCCTTCGTGTCTTCGAAAAACTTCGAGCCTTCGTGGCTTTTGGCGGCCTAAAGTCAAGTACGTTAGCAGTTACAATTCGCCGCAGATAACGCGGATGAAGCGGATTTTCGCGGATTTTTTCAAAAGGATCGTAGCTTTTTCAGTAAAAATCCGTGTTGATCCGTCGCACCAGCCTCATCCGCGGCGAATTGAAACGCACGTCATCCGCGAAGTTGCATCAAATTGGCGATAAGTTGATAACAGGCTTTAGTCGGGCGGTCGGGCGGTCCTCTGAACTTCTGCCTCTCTGCCCCTCTGGCCTTCTGTCCTCACCAGCCCATGAAGGGAAAACGGGCCACGAGGATGGTATCCACCACCATCGCCCCAAACAGCAGGGCCAGATGGAGCAGGGAGTACTTGTAGAGACTGAACGCGTCCTTCTTCTGCCCCTCGCGATAAACTCGATAGGCGCCCCGAATGAAGATCGCGCCCGTGATCAGCGCTACGGCCAGATAGAACCAGCCCATGCTGCGCAACAGGGTGGGCAGCAGCGTGCTGGCGTAGAAAATCCAGGAATAGATCCAGATCTGACGGCGGGCCTCGTTCTCGCCCACGGAAACGGGCAGCATGGGCACGTCCACCCGGGCGTAATCCCGCTTCACCACCAGGGTCAGGGCCCAGGTGTGCGGCGGGGTCCACAGGAAAACGATAAGGAACAGCAGCCACGCGGTCAGGCCCAGACCGCCCGTGACCGCAGCCCAGCCCACCAGCACCGGAATCGCGCCGGCCACGCCGCCGATGGTCACATTGTGATGGGTGCGTCGCTTCAGCCAGATGGTGTAGATGAAAACGTAGTAGAGCGTCCCCAGCATGGCCAGCACCGCAGCCAGAAGATTGATCTGGGTGGTGAGAAGCAGAAAGGCCAGGATATTGAGGATGACGCCGAAAGCGATGGCGTGGGAGGACTTCACCCAGCCCGCGGGAATGGGCCGCCGCTTGGTGCGATACATGAGCTCATCGATATCCCGATCCAGGTAATGATTGAGGGCGTTGGCCCCGCCCGCGGCCAGAATGCCCCCCAACGTCGTCCACACGAATGTCCAGAAGCCCACTCTGCCCCCAGCGGCCACCAGCATCGCCCCCCAAGTCGTGATTAGCAGCAAAAAGATGATCTTGGGCTTCATCAGGGCGATATAGGTGCGCAAGACGCCCGGATTCACCGCCCGCTTCGGTTTGGATTGCGCATTCTTGTTCGTGGTGGAAACGGTCTGGGGCATGGCGTCGCTCCAAAAGCTGAGAAAGAACCGACAAGTGTCTCTGACATTGTAGCCAACGCGAAGGATGGTTGTCAATCTGCCTGTCGGGCCGATTGGTGGGCGTGATTTCAATCTGGCAGTCGCGCGGTCGTTTAGTCGAACGGTCGCGCAGTCATCTGTCCTTCTGGTCCTCTGTCCCTCTGCCCCTCTGGCTCTCTGACCCCCGGCTTCCCGCTTCCTCATTCTTATGCTATGATCCCAACCGTCACAGTTATCACGATTTTTTCACAGGAGAGGCTATGCAGGTTGAACTACTGAGCTACACCCAAATGTTGCCTTCCCATTTGGAGGCGACGCCCATCGCCCGCGGCGCGGGCACGTTACAGGAAAACCTCATCGAATACGCGGGGCGGGTCTGCTACCGGTCCGACGCCAAGATGGGCCACAACCCCACCTTCATCGACCTGCGAGTGCGGGAGGGGCACGAGGATATCATCGAGCATGTTCGCTTTGTCTTTCGTGTGTCGGGCCAGCCCCTGGACCGGGATGTGTTGCTGCTGACCAGCCTGCCCACGGTAGAGTTCACCCATCTGGGCGACGACGCCTGGATTTTTAGCATGAACGCCCGGAATGTACGCGATTTCTGGCGACGGTCGGACTCCCCTCTGGCCGCAGAACTCGCCCGCCTGGCCCTGCCCATCACCCCTGCCGTCTTCCGCGACCTGCCCCTGTCGTCGGAGGTGAACCATGGCTAAAGTCACCCTGCTGGGCTACGTCCCCACCGAGGGCATCCCCGAGCCGGAAAAGCACGGCGCGGCCACGTTCTTCATCGAGGGCATCTCCCGCACGTGCAGCCATCAGATCGTGCGCCACCGCCTGGCCTCCTTCAGCCAAGAGAGTCAACGTTATGTCGATTTGCAGAAAGGCGGCTGGGAGCCTGTAATTCCTCCCGCCATCGCCGCCAAGCCCGAGGCGCAGGCCGTGCTGGATCGGGCGTGGGATGACCTGCAAGCCGCCTATCGCCAGTTGCGCGACATGGGCATCCGTAAGGAGGACGCCCGCTTCCTGCTTCCCAACGCGGCCGAAACCCGACTGGTGATGACTCTGCACTATCCGGGCCTGCGTCACTTCTTCTGGCTGCGGCTGGACAAGGCCGCGCAGTGGGAGGTGCGGGAAGTCGCCCACCAGATGCTACGCCTCATCTATCCCCTCGCACCCGACGTCTTCCAGGATATCTGGGACATGTATGGCGATTAGGGATTCACCATAAAGCTGAACCAGCCCACCTGGCCCGGCCCCACATACACTCGCTGATGATAGGTGACGCCATTGAGCTTCAAAACCACCTGGTACTGGCCCGCGGGCACGGACCCCAGCGCCGCATTCTCCGCCAGCAAGGGATCGGGCCGCAGCCCCTCGTCCATGGCATAGGTGGTGAACACCCGATACAATTGGGACCCCTCGTTGGTCAGACGATAGACGTGCAGCTTCACCTCGTGCCAGGCCCGCCCATCCTCGGTGATCACCTGCCCGGCCAGCGCGCCATAGCCGCCAAAGGGCTCCAGCCATAGGGCCGGATTGTAGACGTTGTTGTAATCGTTGGGATCGTCCAGGCGCACTTCCACATGCACGTGCGGCCCAATGGCGATGCCCTCCATGCCCGTGCGGGCCACCTGTTGCCCGCGCGTCACGCGCTGCCCCGAGTTCACCTCCAAGGATTGCATGTGCCCATACAGCGCGTACACGGTGCGCCCCTGCCAGGTTTGGTCGAGCTGGATGACGAGGACATTGCCGTAGAAGTTGGGATAGGGGCCATATTGATGGGCGGCATCATCCCGTCCGGCGTAGATCACGACGCTATCGGCCGGGGCCAACAGAGGCGTGCCCGCGGGGTTGGCGATATCCACGCCATGATGGACGCGATAACGCCCGCCCGCGGTGCTGCCGAACGCGTACCCGTTGTCTTCAAGCTGATTGTATTCGGGTGAGGTGGGGCGGGAAAGATAGAAGTGCGGCTCGCTCAGTTCTTGATGGCGGGGCCAGGGCAGGATAGGCGCGCCCGCGGGCGGCGGCGTGGGCTGAGGCGATGGCACGACCGCGCTGGGAGCATGAACGGCCTCGCTCTTTTGAACGGGCGTGGACGTGGGTGGAGGTGTGGGGGTAAACGTGGGCGCGGGCGGCAGCAGGGTCGCCGCAGGCTGAGAAGGCGCTGCGGGCGTGGGGGCGGCCGTCGCCTGGCCCGACCCCATGGGCGTGGCCGGAGCCTCGGCCGAGACAGGCTGATGGGCGTCCTCCCTGGGCGGAGCCGCGGCGAAGATAGTGCGCAGGATCTCGGCCCGTTCCTGGGGCGTGGCCCAGCGCGGCTGGGCGAAGTCCTCCAGCACGGTGGTCAGCAGTTCAGTGCTCAGCAGCCGTCCGTCGTAGATGGTGTGGCGGGCGATGAGGCCGGTGCGGGTCTCCCAGCTCTGCATCTGGTCGAAGAAGAGGTTGCCCAGGCCGTAGAGGATGATGGCGGGGCCGCCCGGCTCCTGCGCGCTGTACGGCTCGGCCGCCTGGGGCACATGGCTTTGCACGCCGGTGACGATATCGGCCCCGGCGTCATGCAACGCCCGAAACTCCTTCACCTGATCCTCGGTGGGCCAGGGATTGTAGGTTTCCTCGAACTGCAATTCCACCGATACGATATCCACCTGCTGGCTGAGCTGACGCACCATCTCGAAAATCTTGTCGTAATTGCCGTAGTAGTAACACGCGCCCGGCTCGGTGGCGGTGGCCCAGGCTTCCTCGGGCCACCAGGCCAACGCCGCCAGAAACGCGTACGTGTTGCCGTGGTCCTCCCACAGGAGGGGCTTGCAAGCCTCCTCTTCATTCAGACCGCTGCCATACACGGGCAGACCGTTATCCTTGTAGAATTGCAGGGATTCCCGCGCGCCTTCCCGCCCGAAATCGTTGACGTGATTGCCGCTCAGGCCCACAATGTCCACGCCGATGGCTTCCAACGCCTGCAGATAGGGGTAATCGCTGCACAGGGTCAGGTTCATGTAGGTGTTGTTGACCTGACAGCCCTTGATGAAGGGGACCTCATTGCTGACGTGGGTGATGTCTGCCGCGGACAGGGTGTCGGAGATGACCAGCGCGGGATAGAGCACGCCCTTCTGCTCCATCTTCTCCGCTGTGCCCCGGCTCATGGCCGTCACCCCGGTCATGATCAGCGTGGTCATCCGGTCCACGTCACGGTTGGTGGCCGGTTGGATGGTCTCCCGAATCACGGGCAGGATGCGATCTGCGTCATCCCCCGACACATTCAACCCCACTGCCAGCGGATAATCCCCGACCTGGAGGCGCTTGTTCAACACGTTGGCCCCATCAATGGTCAAAACCTTGAAGGCGGGATCGAGTTGGTCGAAGGGGAGAATGCCCAAAGCGCCTTCATCCGCTTGCAGCCTGGACAGCAATTCGGCGGTGGGCGCGGTGTGCGCGGGCGGCCCGCCAAAAATAACCTCCAGCGGTCCCACCGCCTCATCGGCCACAATCAAAGGGCCGCCCTCACCCATCCAGAAGGCCTGAAGCGCGGGCAGGGACACGTCATCCTGCACGGTGGCGAAGGGCGCGACCACCGCGTAATAACGGGTGATCACCGCGTCGCCGTTGATCCGGGCCAGGGGCTGCCATGCCAGCCGCACGGAGGCGGCCGTGGGATCGTCTACACAGGCTACGGGTTCATCGACCAGCGCGGTTTGCAGCGCCTTGCGCCAGCTCGAAGGGAGGGCGTCATCGCAATAGACGGCCACTCCGCGAGCGGCGACCGGCTCGGGCCGGAGTTGGACCGTCGTCGGCGTGGGCGTGGGCTGAATAGGCGGAGCCGTGGGCCTCGTCACAGGAGTGGCTTCCACGCCCGCGGACGCCGATGTGGGGGTGACCGTGATCATGGCGGCGTCCTGGCGCGCGGAAGAACCGCCGCATCCGGCCAGGATCAACGCCAGGGCGATCAGGAACAGGGGGAGTGCGAGAATTTTTTTGTTCATAAGTTGGGCGAGGCGGCGGAAAGCCATGTTTCCGCCAACGCCTTATTTTACTCGCGAGTGGGTCGAATGACGAATTTGGGGCGAGGGAATGCGCTGGGAGAAAAGAAAAACGCCGCCAAAGGCGGCGCTGTCTGGATAAATGGTTGGACCTGAGTGCGTTTGCCCCCCTTCATACCGTGTGCCCAGGTGCTTTTGAACCTGTATGAAACAGGTGGGAGCCTACGCCTGGTTTCAGCCTTGCCAATCAGGGGCTATCGCATCCGCCAGGACATGACCCGGCTCCCCTAGGTCTGGTGTTGGCTCAAAACGTTCCTCGGGCATCACGCATATGAAAGGGAGCTTCGCCATTATTTTAGCACAAAACCGAAACGGGGGGCAAGAAGGATTTTCGCGGGGGCCGTCCCAAATTATTGGCAGACATTTGCCGAGTAAACTCGGGCTCTTTAGGCGCTTCGCGCCGGTGGTCGCCCTTCGGCGACCATTTGTTGGCATAATTCTGGACGGCGCAGGCCGTCCACTGGCCGCAGGCCTGAAGAGTTCGACTTCAGTCGGCTGGGTGACGCCAAATTCCTGGGACGCACCCTTTCGCGGGTCTAGGAAGCCGCCCACGCCCGCAGCGCCGCCAGCAGCCGATCGGTCTGCTCGGGCAGGCCGGCGCTGATGCGGATGGCGTTGCGCAGGCCCGGCTTGTCGTAATAGCGCACCAGGACGCCATGGTCCCACAGCGTCTGATACAATTCCCGTGCGGATCGTCCTTCCACCCGGCAGAGGACGAAATTGGCCTGGCTGGGCAGAGGCTCCAGGTGGGGGATGGTCTGCAACGCCCGGTAGAGCCGGTCCCGCTCCTCTTTCAGCGCGGCGACGCGCTCCTGCAGCAGGGGCAGGTCTTGCAGGCTGGCCAGGCCCGCCACGGTCGCGGCCACATTCACATTGTAGGGCTGCTTGAACTTCCACAGCGCCTCCATCAGCCAGAGAGGGAAGACGCCATAGCCCAAACGCAGACCCGCCAGCCCCGCCCATTTGGAGAAGGTGCGCAGCACCACCAGGTTGGGCGTCTCGGACACGCGGGGGGCGACCGACGCCGCATCCGCAAACTCGATATACGCCTCGTCCACGACCACCACCAGGGGCAGGGCCAGCAGCCGATCCAGGAGGTCGGGGGGAAGGAGCCCGCCATCGGGGTTGTTGGGCGAGGTCAGGAAGAGGAGTTTCGCCCGCTTCCCGCCCCGCGCGACCGCGTCTTCGATGGCGTCGGGATCGATGCGGAAATCCGCTTCGCGGGGGACGTCCATCACCCGGCCCATGCTCAGGCGGGCGTCGAAATCATACATGCCGAAAGTGGGCGGGCAGTTGATGACCACGTCGCCCGGCTCCAGCAGCACCCGGCAGAGATAGTCGATGAGTTCGTCCGCGCCGTGGCCGGGCAGGATGAACTCTGCGGGGACGCCCACGTAGTCGGCCAGGGCCGCGCGCAGGTCGGTCTGCTGCGGGTCTGGGTAGATGTGATACCAGGGATACGCGGCCAGGGCCCCGTGCACCCGAGGCGAAGGACCGTAGGGATTCTCGTTGGCGTCCAGTTTGATGATGTCGGCGGGCGCGCGGCCCATCTCCCGGCTCAGGGCCTCGAAGGGCCTGACCGGCTGGTAGGGGGCCATGCGGGCGATGTCGGGGCGGATCATGGCGGTCGCGCAGTCGATCGGTCGCGCAGTCGGGCGGGGGCGTTATGGGGCTATCAAGGCGGGCCAGTCGAGGCGTTGCACGGTCTCGTGGAGCATGTGGTCGTCATCCACCTGGTGAAAAGTCAAGTTGCGGAAGACGCGTTCAGCCAGGGCCCGGGTCGGCTCCAGGGGCACAATCGCATCCTGCTTCCCGTGGTAGATGATGACGGGGACGTCGCAGGGCTCGGGCGGAGCGTCGGCGAAGGCGTGGAAGGGCAGGGCCGGGGCCAGGAGGATGGCTTTCTTCACCCTGTGGGGATGGCGGCAGAGGTAGAGCGCGGCCATGAGGCCGCCGAAGCTGGAGCCGATGAGGATGGGAGCATTCTCTTCGGCCAGGATGGCCTCCAGCTTCGCCATGCGCTCGTCCAGATCGCCGGGGAAATCGGGCGTGAGGATGCCGGGAAGGCGTTCGCGCAAGAGTCGGGCCTTGAAACCCTGCCCGCTGCTGATCAAACCGTGGATGAAGATAATCATGACCGGAATTGTATCGCGTCCCGGCATCTGGTGTAAAATAAGGTTCGCAGAACCAACCCCCGACCCCACGACCGATCGACCGCGTGACCGCACGACTGCGCGACTGATCGACTGCGCGACCGCTCAACCGCTCGACCGTCATGTCCAAATCTGAAACCATCGGCTATTTCCCCGACAAAATCCATCCCGACGCCTTCATCGCACCCAACGCCATTGTCATCGGTGACGTGCGCATTGACGCCGGCGCCAATATCTGGTTCGGCGCCGTGCTGCGCGGCGATGTGGACCGCATCGTCATCGGCGAAGGCAGCAGCGTGCAGGACAATTGCGTCATCCACTGCGACCCCGGCTACCCCGCGGTCATCGGCAAGAACGTGGTCATCGGCCACGCTGCGGTGGTGCACGGCTGCGTGGTGGAGGATGGCGCACTCATCGGCATCAACGCCACCGTGCTCAGCGGCGCCCGCATCGGCGCAGGCGCGATGATCGCGGCCGGCGCGCTGGTGCCGCCCGGCGTGATCGTACCTCCCCGGACGCTGTACAAGGGCGTGCCCGCCCGCTTCGCCCGCCCCGTGCGGGAAAAGGAGCTGGCCGCCATCCTGGACAACGCCCGCCGCTATCAAAAACGCGGCCGCCGCTACAAAGCCTACTTCCAGAATCACGCGCCATGACCCGTCCCGACGCCGTGATCTTCGATGTGGATGGCGTGCTGTGGGCCGCGCAGGACGCGTACAACCGCTGCACCCTCCATGTGGCCCGCACCCTGGCCCGACAACACGGCTGGCCCGACGCGGGCCTGAGCCTGGAACACGTGCGAGCGTTCAAACGTTCGGGCGGGTTCAACAGCGATTGGGATATGGCATGGGGGTTGGTCGTGCTGCTCCAGGCCCGAGCCTCGGGACGCATTTCCCCTGAGCGAAGCTGGCTCGATCTGGTCGAGGAGAACGCGGGCCGGGGCATTGCCTGGGCGCGCACCTACGTCGGGCCGGACGCGCCCGATTTCCACGAACTTCAGCGCCTTTACGACGCTTATTACTGGGGCGCGGACCGCTATCCCGCCATCTACGACCGGGAGCCGGTGGTCATCCACCGCCCTGGCTTCGCCCATGCGGAACGCGCTCACGCCCGACCCGACCTTTTTCCCCGGCTGAAGGCTGCGGGCGCGCGCCGGGTCGGCCTCATCACGGGCCGCAATCGTAACGAGATGCGCACGCCCATGGCCGCGCTGAATTTCGACGGGCTGCTGATTCCCGACGCCATCTTCACCGACGAGGACGGCCACAAGCCCGACCCCGACCTGTTGGTGCGGGCCATCGCCCGCCTGCAAGCCCGCCGCGCGGTCATGGTGGGCGACAGTCTTGATGACCTGCGCCTGGTGCTGAACTACCGTCAGCTTCCCCCCCATCAACAGCGGGCCCCCGTCCTCTTCGTCGCCATTGACCACGACCATGACCCCGACCGTTGGCGCGACCTAGGCGCGGACGCCGTCCTCGCCGATGTCAATGACCTGCCCGAGCTGTTCCGAAAATAGCGTTGCGTTGGTTTGCAAAAATAACTTAAAGCCTGCGTTGGGCGAGTCTGCCACGGACGTGATGCGTGAAAACGTGAAACGTGAGGACATTACGCATTACGCATCACGTATCACGGCCTTGGCTCCCCGCGCCAAACCCGCCCCTCACCCGCCATCTCCCATCCGGAGCTTTCCTCTTCCATGCAAGTCTTCGAATCCATCACCGCCGCCCATCTCCAGGGCCCCACGCATCTCACCATCGGCAGCTTCGACGGGATGCACCGGGGCCATCGCGCGCTCATCGCGGCCATGCAGGAAGCCGCCCACGCCCAGGGCGCGGCCTGCGGGCTCCTCACCTTCCATCCTCACCCCCGCGCGGTGCTGCACCCCGACCAGCCCATCGCCAGCATCAGCTCCCTGGCCGAGCGGCTCAGGCTCTACGCTCAGGCGGGCCTCGATTTCACCATCGTCCATCCCTTCACCCACCGCACCGCGCAGACCGAGCCCGAAGACTTCATGGACCTGCTCAAAGCGCATCTGGCCCTGACCGACCTGTGGATCGGGCCCGATTTCGCCATGGGCCGCAACCGCCGCGGGGATGCGGCCTTTCTGCGGGCGTATGGGGAGAAAATCGGCGTGCAGGTGCATGTGGCACCCGAATTCCGCTGGGAGGGCGCGCCCGTGCGCTCCTCGCTCATCCGTCAGACCATCGCCCGCGGCAATCTGGCATGGGCCAACGTGTGGCTGGCGCGCTTTTTCACCATCTCCGGCGTCATCATCCACGGCGACCACCGGGGGCGACAGCTGGGCTTCCCCACCGCCAATCTCTCCATCTCCCAAAACCGGGTGCACCCGGCCGATGGCGTGTATGCGGCCTGGGCCACGGTGGAAGGCCGCCGCTTCCCCGCGGTGGTGAATATCGGCGTCCGCCCCACGGTCAACGGCCGGAAACGCCTGATCGAGGCCCATCTCATGGGCTTCGACGAGGATATCTATGGCCGCTGCCTGGAGCTGGCCTTCGTCGCCCGCCTGCGGGATGAGATGAAATTCCCGGGCCTGGACGCACTGAAGGCGCAGATCGCCCGGGACAAGGACCTGGCCGCCTGGCTGCTGGCCCGCGACCCGCAGATCCCCGATTACGAGCGCTATCGCGAGCTGGCCTACACCGCGGACTGGGGCGTCGAAGTATTCGGCGATTCGCTGGACGCTTTGTACGCGCACGCGGCCATCGCCATGTTCGGATTGCAGGCGGCCTATGACGTGGATGGTCCCACGATTCGGCAGGCCATTGAGGTCGAGGGCGCGGATCGGGAGGATCTGCTGGTGAGTTGGCTCAGCGAGCTGTTGTGGCAGCAGGAAACCCACGGGCTGGTGGCGCAGAATGTCTTCATCAGGGAGCTGACAGACACGAGCCTGCGGGCGCTGGTCTTCGGGCGGGCGGGCCCCAGCGACCTGGCCCATATCAAAGCGGTCACCTATCACGACCTGGCCATCCAGGAGCCTGCGGAAACGGGCGGCCTGTGGCAAGCCCAAGTCCTCTTCGACACATGAGCGGGTAGAGCACGCCGATTACTGAACACTATCCACCATGCCCACCCCCGCCGCTCTCCTCCGCCACGCCGCCGCACTCCTCACCCTGGCCCGAGCCCAAACCACCCGCGAGGGCCGGGCGATGACGGCTGAGATCCGGGCCATGCAGGCGGCCCTGCCCGCACGCTACGAGGCCCTGGCCCTGCCTGACTTCCTGACCTGGCTCACGCCCGCACGGGCAGACTGGGTCGGCCGGGATGCGGACGGGGTGCGGGCCCTGGTGGATGCGCTGGCGATCCTCGACAGCGGCTCCCCTTTCGGCTTGTGCCTGCGCCGCTCCCTCCTGCGCTATCACTTCCTCCGCCGCGCGGGCCTGCCCCTGGGCATTGTCTTCGCCATGCGCAAGCGGCGGGCCGGCGAACCGCCGGGCCTGGCGGGCCACGCCTGGAATGTGTTGGGCGGCAAACCCTATCACGAGCGGGCGGAGGACATGGCGGGGTTCACCGAAGTCTATCGCTGGCCCGCGGAGGAAGGGGAATGAGCAAGGAGCGGCTGGACAAGCTGCTGGTGGCCCGGGGGCTGGCCGAGAGCCGGGAGCAGGCGCAGCGCATGATCATGGCCGGATGGGTGCTGGTGGATGACCGGCCCGCCGCCAAGCCCGGACAAAAGGTCTCTACTCAGGCCGCCATCCGCGTGAAGGAGCGCCCGCCTTTTGTGAGCCGCGGGGGCCGCAAGCTGGCCGCGGCGTTGGACGCGTTCGGCGTCTCGCCCGAAGGCTGGGTCTGTGCGGACATTGGCGCGTCCACGGGCGGCTTCACCGACGCGCTGCTGCAACGCGGGGCCGCGAAGGTCTACGCCATCGACGTGGGCTATGGGCAGTTGCACTGGCGGCTGCGCAACGACCCGCGCGTGGTGGTCATGGAACGCACCAACGCCCGCTATCTCGACCGCCTGCCCGAGCCCGTGCAGCTCGTCACCATCGACGCCTCCTTCATCTCCCTGCGCCTGCTGCTGCCCGCGGCCCGCCGCCTCCTCGCGCCCGGCGGCCAGATCATCGCCCTGGTCAAGCCTCAGTTCGAGGCGGGCAAGGCGCGCGTGGGCAAGGGGGGCGTCGTGCGCGACCCCGCGGTCCACCGCCAGGTGCTGCGGGAGATGGTGACATGGGCGGGGGAGCAGGGTTTCGGGCCGCAGGGACTCATTCCCTCCCCCATCCTGGGCCCGAAGGGGAACCGCGAGTTCCTGCTGTGGCTGAGGCCGGGCCAGCCGCCCGCGGACACCGAAGCCCTGGTCGCACGGGCGACTGATTATAAATAGACCTCACGCAAAGACGCCAAGGCGCAAAGGGAAAAGAAGCAAAGCATGTTTGCAGGTGGCAAGTCGCAAGTGGCAAGTCAACTTCGGCAGCCCCACCTGCCACCTGCTACTTGCGACTCATATTTTCGTTCATATCAGTGCGCCGTTGCTCGTGGCGCCTGCTTACTGATCACTGATTTCTGTTTATCGGCCCGCCATCAGTTTTTCGATGCGCTCCACCGCCCGCTCCAGCTCGCTCATGGCCGTGGCGATGGAGAAGCGCACATGGCCCTCGCCCGCCTGGCCGAAGGCGATGCCGGGCGTGGCCGCAATCTCCGCCTCCTCCAGCAGGATGTTAGCGATCTCCATGGAGTCGTCGCTGAGGCCAGGGAAGCGCACCATGAGATAGAAAGCGCCCGCGGGGGGGCGGCATTCGACGCCGGGGATGGCGTTGAGCGCGGGGACCATGAAGTCGCGTCGGGCCTTGTAGGCCAGTCGCATCTCCTCCACCGCGTCCTGAGGCCCGTTCAACGCCTCGGCCCCCGCGGCCATGGTGAAGGACGCGGCCGAGGTCACGGTCTGGCTTTGCAGCTTGGCCATGAGGCCGATGATCGCCGCCGGGCCCGCGGCCCATCCCAGCCGCCAGCCCGTCATGGCGTAGGCTTTGGAGTGGCCGTTGATGGTGATGGTGCGATCGGCCATGTCGGGCAGGGAGGCGAGATTAATGTGCTCGCCCTCGAAGATGAGCTTTTCGTAGATCTCGTCGGAAAGAACGTAGAGGTCGTGCTTCAAGGCCAGTTCACGCACCAGGGCCGCTTCATCGGCGGAGATGACGTGTCCGGTGGGGTTGTTGGGCGAGTTGACCATGATGACCTTGGTGCGAGGGGTGACCGCGTCGGCCACGGCCTCAGTGATGGCGAAGCCATTGGCCGGGTCCAGGTCCACCACCACGGGCCTGCCCCCGGCCAGGATGACCAGGGGGACGTAGGAGACCCAGTAGGGAGCGAGGACGATGACTTCATCGCCCGGATTGAGCAGGGCGGAGAGCGCGGCGTAGATGAGAAATTTCGCGCCCGGGCTCACCAGAACCTGCGTGGTTGGGTCCACCTCCAGCCCGTATTCCCGGCGCATCTTCGCGGCCACAGCCTGACGGATGGCCAACGTGCCCCGCGAGGGGGGATAGTGGGTGTCGCCCGCGTCCAGCGCGGCCTTGGCCGCGGCCACGATGTGCGCGGGCGTCTCGAAATCGGGATCGCCGCCCGCCAGGGAGATGACGTCCCGGCCCGCGGCCTTCAGGGCCTTGGCCTTGTCGTTGACCGCGATGGTGGCGGAGGGCGGAATACTCTGGAGCAATTGGGAAAGTGATTTCATGAGCGTTTCAACCAATGAGCGGATGGCATGAGTCAGGAAGGAGCGGGTTGCATGGAACGACCGCACGACGGTGCGACCGGACGACTGTCCGACATTGTAAACTGGGTTGGCGATGAGGACAAAAAAGGGCTTGACAATGCGCCCGTCATCCTGTATGATGAAGCCATGCAGCATCAAGCGACCCCGCAGTTTGCGTTTACCTGCTCCTGTATCGGGCGGGCGTAGTTGGCCTCACCAGCTACCCCGCGTCCTTCGTTCGATGCGGTGAGTCGCTTGTTCAACCCTCCAATCGCATAAACTGACGCCCGTAAGAACCTGGCTCGTCAACGCATCCAGATCATGCCAGCGTTCCGGGCGCTATCCCGACTCACCGCCTGCCGGTGAGTTTTTGTTTTTCTGAGGAACACAGAGGCCACCGAGGTCTCACAGAGAAGCACAGAGGAACCATTCTTTCATTTGAATACACCCCCATCATGGCTACGAATACACTTTCCTATCAGATTCCACATATCATCCAACCCATCCAGCCGACGCATCTGCGCCTTCCGTCCATCCTGCAGCGCATTGGCGACACGCCCCTGCTGCCGTTGCACCATCTGGCCGCCGACCTGCCTCCCGCGGTCAAGGTCTTTGTCAAGGCGGAATGGTTCAACCCCGGCGGTTCGGTCAAGGATCGCCCGGCCCTGCGTATGATCGAGCAGGCCATCCTGCGCGGCGACCTGCGCCCCGGCATGACCATCATCGACGCCACCAGCGGCAACACGGGCATCGGCTACGCGCTGGTGGGCGCGGCCCTGGGCTTTCCCGTCACGCTGGTCATGCCCGAGAGCGTGAGCGAAGAGCGCAAGCGCATCGCCCGGGCCTACGGCGCGGAGGTCATCCTCGCCCCCGCCAGTAAGGGCGTGGACGGCGCCATTCGCTTCGTGCACGACCGGGTCGCCCGCCACCCCGACCGCTACTATCATCCCGACCAGTACAACAATCCCGACAACTGGCTGGCCCACTTCCACAGCACGGGCCCGGAGATCTGGCGGCAGACCGCAGGCCGGATCACCCATTTCGTCACCGCCATCGGCACCACGGGCACGTTCATGGGCGTGGGCCGCTACCTGAAAGAGCGCAATCCCGACGTTCAGCTCATCTCCGTGGAGCCGGTGGACGCGGCCAACAGCATCGAAGGCGTCAAGCACATGGCCACCTCCATCGTCCCCGGCATCTTCGATCCCGGCCTGAAGGATGACGAGGTGCGGGTGACCAAGGCCCAGGCCGTCGCCATGGCCCGCCGTCTGGCCCGGGAAGAGGGCCTGTTCGTGGGCTTTAGCGCCGGCGCGGCCGTGCACAGCGCCTTGCAAGTGGCCCGCGGGCTCGACGAGGGCGTGGTGGTCACCGTCCTGGCCGATGGCGGGATGAAGTACGTCAGCGTGTGGGAATAGCCTCCTAACGCAAATCCCGATCCGTAGCGTGGGGTGGAATCTCATGGCGATGCCGCCAGCGCCACCACACGCCCGCGGGATACCCCAGCATCTTGGCCACATCCCCCACCACCCGGATGATGGGGATCAGCCCCACGGTCATGACCTTCTCGAAGAAGTAGAGGGGGATGGCGCCGGGCAACGGGCGCTCCCACGCCCGCATGAGCCGGGTGTAGGGGCGTTTGAGGTAGGCCAGGAAGCCCAACGCGCCCAGGAACCAGAATGCCCGGTTCTGTTTATAGCCCAGCACAGCCAGCGCCGGCGCGGCCACCAGATACGTGCCGTAGCGGATGGCGTGACGCTTCCGCCACAGGTCGGCCTTGCCGTCGCCGCGGGCGTAGCGATAGTACTGCCAGAAGAACTCCCGCAGAGAGCGGCGGGGGCGGAATTCGGCGACGGCTGTGGGGGCCCAGGCGAAAAAGCCGTAGCGCTTGCGCAGCTCGAAGTCGAAGATCAGGTCTTCGCAATAATCCAGCCACTCGGGATAGCCCCCCGCAGCCTCCCAGGCCGATTTACGGAAGGCCACGGACCGGCTGGAGGGGAGGAAGGTCTGGGGATTGATCTCGCTGAGGTCGGGCAGGGTGGCTGCGCCCAGGGCCATCTCGAACGCGTTCCAGGGCGCGGCGATGAAGAAGCCCGAGACCACGGCCGCGTCCGGGTTCTCGCGCAAGGGCCGGGTGATATCCTCCAGCCAGTTGGGAACCAGGGTGACGCCCACGTCGGTGGAGGCGATGATGTCGGCGCGGGCCTCGGCAATGGCCCGGTTGCGGCCCTGGGAGATGTTGGCGCCGGGCTGCACGATGATGCGCAGGGGCAGACGGTCCTCGTAGGCGCGCAGATGCTCCAGCGTGTCGTCGGTGGACCCGCCATCCACGATGACGATCTCGTCGGGTTGGAAGGTTTGGGCGAGGATGCTGTCCAGCAGATCGCGGACGGTGCGGCCTTCATTGTAGACAGTGGCGATGATAGCGATCATGGTCTGATCATACCACGACCCCGCTTCGCGTTCAACTTCAAACAGGAGATAACTGCTAACGTAGTCCTGTTCACTCGACACGGATACGAGGAAACCCGGATAAAATCTTTTCGCTCATATGGAGAAGCCGACAAAGAAACGTCATTCCGAGGGAGCGAAGCGACCGAGGAATCTAGCGAAGCGCAAAATCCACGACATGACGCTCGCTTCGCTCGCTAGATGCTTCGCTCCCTACGGTCGCTCAGCATGACGTAACCCATGTTGGGAATTCCAAATCGTATCCAGAAACCGCCGAAACAGCACGTTGAGCTGATCCATGGGCGGCCAGGTGCGAGGAAAATGGCGCTCCTGCTGACTCAACCGACGCAGCTCCCCCTCGGTAAAATCCCACAGCGGCCCGATGGCCTCCGCCGCTTCCTTCTCCCCGCCCGCGCGCTTCACCGCCAGCAGCCGTTCCAGCTCCGGATGAAGCCCGGGCGGCAGCATGGCCTCGGCCAGGGCCTGGATGGTGATGGGCGGCGGGGTTTCGTACGTCTCCACCCACAGGGCCGCCAGCAGGGGCCGCAGGATGTAGAAGAAGGTCTTGAGGGTGGGGCTTTTGCCCGAGCGAAAGCGTTTGTGCGCGGCCCGTGCGACGTGCCAGTAGTGATGATAGGCCCGCTCGGGCGAGAATACGGTGGGGATGAGCTCCCGCATGGGGCCGACGACCTCGGGCGTCTCCCGATAAACAATGGGCGAGCGCAGCCATTCCAGCAGCGGGGGATTGGACTGGCCGAACAGACGCAAGGCCTTGCGCAGGTCCCAGCCGCTGATGTCGAGCCGATCGCTGATGGGCTCTTCGATGACGTCCCGGCCCGGCTCCAGGCTGAGATACCACTCGGGCCGGTGGGCGTAGATGAACCGCACGTCGTAATCGCTGTCGGCTGAGGCCATGCCCCAGGCCCGGCTGCCCGACTCGACCGCGTACACGATCCGCACCTCCTCCCGGGCCTCGATCGCGTCCAGCTCTGTCAGGATGCTGTCCCTCATGAATGCTCTCCCATGCTGACTCCCACCACGCCCGCGATCAGCAGGCTGAGGATCATCAGGTCGGGCAGGAAGAGGCTGTTGTCGATGAGGCCATGGGCCATGCCGCCCAGAAAGCCCGCCCACAAACCCAACACCCAGGGCCGCAGAGGATGCTCGGGCGTGATGGTTGTGCGCAGCAGGCGAAAGCCCGCCCAAATGGTCCCCAGCACCATGCCCATCCCGGCCAGGAATCCCAGCAGCCCCACGCGGGTGAGCAGGTCGAAGACCAGGTTGTGGGGATGGCTCAGGTTCAGCTCCTCCCAGGCCGCGGGCAGGACGTAGAAACTGCGGTAGGCGTAGAGGAAATTGTCCGGGCCCACGCCCAGCCAGGGGTGATCCAGCCACATGCGCCAGGCGCTGATCCAGAGATAGATGCGGAACCGGCCCGTGCCCGACGCGATCTGCACCAACCGCGGCGTGTTCAGGAAGGGAATCAGCGCCAGCGCCCCCACTACAACCAGGGCGAGGATGGGCTTGCGCAGATTTTTCTGGAAGATGAACAGCGTCGCCAGTCCCACCGGGATGCTGATGAACAACAGCCCCTTGCTGAAGGTGAGGAATCCGGCCGCGGCGATGAGCAGCAGGGCGAGCAGAGGAAGCAGTTTCTCACGCCAAGACGCCAAGACGCCAAGATTATCCTTTTCTTTTCCTTCTTTGCGCCTTCGCGCCTTTGCATGAGATCCTTTTTTGCTCACAGGCAAAAACGCGAGCGCCACAGCCAGCGGCAGCACCCTACCCAGCACCAGGGCCAGATTATTCGCCGACCCATACAGCGCCTGTACCCGGGGCGCGCCCTCGGCCACGCCGTAATGCCCGGTAACGAACTGCGCCAGGGCAATGACGCTGACCAGCACAGCCCCCAGCAGCGCGGCCCATCCCAGCAGCCGCACGCCGCCCGCCCGGCGCAGGGTGAAGCGGGTGATGAGGAGATAGAACACCGCTGGGGTGAGGAAGGTCACCCGCCAGTCGTAGAATGCGTACCCCTTCTCGGCCGCGTTCAGCGCCGCGAAAAAGCCCATGACCAGGAGCAGCAGCACCGCCAGATCGAGAAAGCGCCCGAGGTCAGAGGTCAGAGGTCGGAGGTCGGAGGCTGTTTCGACGTTGGACCTTGGACGTTGGACCTTGGACAAAACCCATGCCCCAACCGCCGCGCCCAACCCCAACCAGATGAGCAGCTCATGCAGAGGCAGACCGATGGGCCCGAAGCGCGCGGGGCGCATGTACAGCGGCAGAGCCACCAGCGCGGCCGCGGGCAGCCACGTCGCCAGGGCGCGGAGGCCGGAAGCCAGAGGTCCGAGGCCGACAACCTGAATACTGAACACTGAACACTGAACACTGACTACTTCCTTCCAAAACCACCACAACACCCCGCCCAAGGCTATCACCACCACCGCGGTCACGGGCCAGAAGGGCCACGGCCGGGGATGAGGCCGGTCGTCGATGAGGATGCGGCGCAGGGGCCACTTGCCCCAGCCGCCCTGGGCCTCGATGCGCAGCGTGTGGTCGCCCGGCGATAGGTTGCGGGCCACGGGGATGGTGGCGACGCGGTTGGCCGGGTCGTACAGGAAGAGGTAGGCGTTGCCCGTGGCCGGGTCGATGGGCAGGTCAGGCGCGGGCTGGTCGTCGATCCAGACGTTGAGATAGCCCTTGTAGGGCCCGCGCTGCACCTGCAAGGCCAGAGCGGAGCCGCGGAAAGGCAGTTGGAAGGTCGCGCCCGGCCCGTTGGGGTCCGCGACCTCCTCACTCATGCGCCAGTCCTGGTTACTCAGAAAACCCGCTTGCGTCCCAAGACGAGGCGTATATGCTCCCTTGCCGGGACGCAAGCTCGCTTGCGCCAGCGCGGCCACGCCCGCCCCCGCGGGCGTGCGCTCGCCCGACGCGTCCCGCTGCACCCAGCCCAGGCGGATGGGGGCGTCCTCGGGCCCGGGCGCGTACTGCACCCACGCGGGCGCGGCGGCCCAGGGCCAATGCCATCCCATCCATTCCCAGCCCCGGCGCTGATACTCGTGCAAATCCTCCATGGGAATGCTGCGCCAGGGGGAGGCGTCGGGGTCCAGGCCCGGCGCTTGCGGCGTCCACCAGCCCCAGGCGGTGATGAAGAGAGGCCGGTCGCCCAGGCCGTGGCGGGCCAGAACGTCGTGCAGGAGTTCGACGCGGCGGAAGTTGAGCTGGTCGGCTGCGGGCGGCGCTTCGGGCGGTTGGTCGAAGCCGTAGGCCTGGCCCGCGGCGAAGTCGAAGAACTCGCCCGCGCCCAGGCCCAGCAGGCGGTCGAGATAGACGGGGTCGGGAATGTTGAAGCCGTCGTCGGTGGTGGTGGGCGCCAGGGCCGCCAGCATGATGTGCGCGTTGGGCTGGACCGCTCGAATGCGGTTGTGGGCTTCTCGCAGGAGATCGAAGTAGCCCTGAGGGTCTGCGTGGCGCGCGCCCCAGTGCGGCCCGATGTTGGGCTCGTTCCAGATCTGATAGGCGATCACCCAGCCATCGACAACGCCCGGAGCCCAGGGCGCCCGACGGGCCAATGCCGCGGCGAAGGCTCCGAAATCGCGCACGTCCTGGGGCGGGGCGTAGGGGTTGTCCGCGTCCTCGGGCGCGCGGGCCCAGGCGGGCGAGCCATCCAGCAAGAAAAGGAAGAGGAAGTTGTAGTCATTGGCATCGAACACGCGCTGAAAAGGCTTCCAGTTCCACGCGTCCGGCTGGGGCTGGATGAGGTCCCAGGGCACGCGCAGGCGGACGATGTGCGCGCCATCCTCCCAGGCGTGACGGAAGCGTTGTTGCAGCTCGAAGTCCGATAACTGCGCCAGATCGGCCAGATCCATGTTCACGGCCACGGTGCGATGATGCTCGGCCACGTCGCCGGGCCAGGGCGGGGGCGCGACGCGGCGGGCCAGCAGCCAGTTGGCGGGCAGGGCCAGGAGCAACAGGATGAAGATCAAGCCCAGAAACAGCAAATGTTTCATGAGCTGTATTTTACTATGCCGCGAGGCAGGCGAACAACTTCGTCCTACGGGCGACGCTGGAGACTTCGGAGGTCTTGACGAAGCGCGCCAAAGTCGTCGAAATTTGAAATTGCCGCCTGGTCGACCGGTTTCTCGTCAAGGCGAACCCGGCGTCAAAGCGAAATCGAACTCGCCCTGCTGAGGCCCGTCCGCGGTCTGGAGGTTGAGGCAGTCCAGCGCCCGCACCTGGTAGTAGTGATTGGTCGCAGGGTCGCCCGCATCGCCCGCGAAGGTGGCTTCGGGCGGGTCGGTGGGGGATTGCACTTCGGCCGCGGGCGTGAGACCCGCCGGGTCGAAGTGGGGCGTTTGGGAACGGAAAACCTGATAGCGGCAGTTGGCGGGGTCGTCCGCCCAGCTCAGGGTGACGTCGGCCGCGTTGAGGGCGATGGTGGGGGCGAGGGCGACGGGCTGGGTGCAGGCGCTCCAGGTGAGAATGGCTGTGGGCGCGCTGGCCCCATCGGGCAGACGTTTGCCCGTGTAGCTGACGCAAACCGTCCCGCCTGTATCGGTCACCTCCACCACCGCATACTGCCCGTCCAACGAGGAAGGATTGGGATACGCGCCGTGACTGTACGGCCCGCCCTTCACCGACCCGCCCCGGTTCAGCGCGGCCGCGTGCATCACGGGCATGGCCGCGCCCCCGCCCGCGGCGAAATCGCTGTTGCCGCCGTCATCCAGCGCCAGCATGTGCGCATCGGCCGAGAGGATGATGAGGTTGTGCACCTGATTATCCCGGATGAAGTTCGCCAGCTCCTCCCGTTCGGTGGCATACCCGCCCCAGCGGTCGGAGCCCGCGGTCGGGTCCTCGATCCAGGGCACGGAGCTCACCCAGAAGATGAGTTCGTAGTTGTCGCGGGCATAGAGCAATTGATCCTTGAACCATTGCTTCTGCACGGCCCCCATCATGCTCTTGCTGGCGTCGTCGGTTTGGGATTTGGGATCGCGCTCGGAACGAAGATCGGTGACGATGAAGTAGGCCCGGCCCACCGCGAAGCTCTGGTTGATGCTGCGGCAGGCGCCAGGGTCCGCGTAGGGGCAGTTGGGATGATCGGCGGGATTGTCGGGCAGAGGATAGTGGGGAACGTTCTCCTGGTAGGCCAGGCGAGCGGCCTCACGGGAGGGCGAGGTCTTGTCGCTGTCGTTGCCGCCGTAATCATGGTCGTCCCACATATAGATGACAGGCAGGGATTGATAGAGGGCTTGCTGGCGAGGCGCGGTGAGGGTGTCGAGATAGGCCTGGCGGTAGAGATCGATATCGTTGGTGGTGATATCCGCGTAGAAGAAATCGCCCGGACTGAGGAAGAACAGCGCTCTTTCCTGGCGGATCGCATCGTAAACGGGTTGGTTCGACCCCTGCACGGCGTCCCCGGCGAAGGCGAATCGGAAGGAGCTGGCCCCCGCGGGGAAGGTGTGAAACTGCCCCTGCATGGACGTATCCAGCGCGCCGTCCACCTCGACCGCGTAGAAATAGTCGGTGTCGGGCGAGAGACCGGCGATATCCAGGGCGACGGTGTTGCCGTTGTTGGCGTCGGCCACCGCGGGCGTGGAGTAGATGGGATTGGAGAGGTCGGGATTGGGGCTGACGGCCAGGCGCACCTGGGCGCTGGGCCCGTCGAGATGAACGTTGACCCGCGCGGATGCGGAGGTGACCGCGCCCGACCAGATCCAGACCACCGGGCCGGAGCCGTCGGGTAGGGCGGACGCGGGGGCCGCGGCCTGGAACAGCCCCCATCCCATCAGGGTGACCAGCGCCAACGCCAGCCCCAGCCGCCCCATCGGCGGAGGAAGAGATTTGAATTGTCGTGGGAAGTGTGCCACAATCGTTTTTATCATCCCGGCATTGTAACCCATCCGCCTCATCGCATCAAGCATCGAAAAAATGCCATGCGCCGATTCGGCATCTTTCTGATCCTGGTCTTCATGCTCGCGTCCTGCGGCAGCCGGGCCGCGTCCCCCACGCCCGCGGCCACAGCCATCCCCAAACCACGCCCGACGCCCACGCCTCTGCGCCAGCCCACGGAGGCGACCGCGGACTGTCCCCTCACCTCGCCGCCCGCGTCCCCCGTCCACAACCTGCAAGACCTGCTTCCGGACTGCAATTACGCGGCCTGGTTCGAGACCAACACGGGCTACGAGCCGGATGACGGCTATTTCGCGGGCTACGCCTTCCTGCCCTGGGATGGGGACCTCTATCTCGGCTTCGGCAAGGCCCGCCCGGCTGAGGCCAACGGGTCCCTCTTCGCCCGCTTCCGCAACCGCAGCCTGTCCGCCATCTATCAGCCCAGCGAACAGGGCTTCATCGACATGACGCCCGACTGGAGCCAGCCCCTCATCCACATTCCCGGCCCCGACCCCACCGATCCCGCCGAACCGGGGGGCAGCCAGTGGGACTGGGGCAACACTTACGTCTTCGACCCGGCCACGGATGCGATGACGAAGCACCGCAACCTGCCCAACGTCATCCACACGTGGGGTCTGGAATCCATCCCCGCGGGGTTGTACGCCGCGGTCAGTTCGCACATGGGCGACTACGAGACCTGGACGGGCGAGGTGTTTCGCAGCCAGGATGAAGGGGAGAGTTGGGAGCGCATGGCGAACAAGGACGCGGGCGTGGGCGATTATCGCACTTACGACATTATTTCCTTTCGCGACAATCTTTATGTCATCTGGAACGACTCACTCAACGAACCCTGCGGCCTGGCGAAAAGCAAGGATGGGGGGATTACCTGGACGCGGCTGCTCGAATTCAGCGGCTACGTGAACTGTCGATCGCGATTGACCATTTACAAGAATCAACTCATCGCCCTGGCCTCGGCCCGAGACGGCATCCTCGCCCTGCAACCGGGCGGCCGGGTCACCACGCATATCTTCCCCGATTTCCACGCCCAGGATTGGGTTTATAACCCCTTCGCCATCGACGTCCAAAACCGCCTCTACCTGGTCACCGAAGACAACCGCATTCTGCGCACCAATGACCTGAGCACGGGCGAGTGGGAGACGATGGCGGCCTCCGACCGGGATTTCATCACCCTGGCTTACTGGCCCGACCGGGACCGCATCGTCGCCGGCGACCGCGGCGTCATGGGGCGTTTGTGGCTGCTGGACCCCAAGGCTGCGCCCGTCACCCCGCCGCCCTCGCCCGAACCTGCCATCACGCTGGAGGGGGACGACGCCGTGATCATCTGGTCGGCCGCGCCCGGGCTCTCCTATCGCATCTACCGCGGCGACCAGCCCGACTTCACGCCCCCCATCCAATACCTCTACGACACCGCCGAGAGCCCCTGGCGGGATGCCGGCACAGCGTCCGGGCCGGGTGCGTTCTTCTACGAAGTGCGGAGTCAGAACGCCGCGGGCGATATCTCCGCTCCCTCCCCCACCCTGGGCCTCTTCACCTACGCGCTCGAACCCGCGCCCGCCCCGGCCTCCTCCGCCTTTTTGCCCATGCTCGAAATCGGGAAAGGCAAATAAGCGAGAAGAAGCCGGTTTTCCTTGGTTTCCTGGTTTCCCGGTCTACCGACTACTTCACCACGATCTTCACCCAGAAGGGAGTCTGACCATCGTCGCCCAGCCCAAATCGCTCACCCTCGGGCGTCTCCAGCATCCATTCGCCCGTGTATTCCCCCGGCTGTGTGGGCGCGGTTAGCTTCACCGACACATCCACCAGCGCGCCCGGCTTCACTCGCTGGCCCAGAGGCTGCGCATCGGGCCCGCCCATCTGATCGCCCCCCACGAAGACCAGCCGGTACTCGGGTATCCACGGGCATGTGCCCGCATTCTTCAACCGCCACGTCTTGATGAAGGCTGCGCCCGGCTGGATTTCCATGTCGTCGGGCACGGTGACATCGCTCATGAAGAGGATGCGCAGAGTGCACTCTCCCGCGGCCGGGGTCTTCTTCCCTGCATTGGGATTGGGCGTCGGGGTGGGCGGATCTTCCGCCGGTAGGAAGAG
>JALXCB010000013.1 GCA_026991225.1 Anaerolineae bacterium
CTGTTCATTCGACACGGATACGAGGAAACACGGATAAAATCTTTTTTGAATGACTTCGCGCCTTCGTTTCCTTCGTGTCTTCGTGGCAAAAAAGGGGCGATTGGGGCCAACTACCTTAGCAGTTACCCCCATTCTCTAAAAGGAGTTTCGACCATGACCCGCCAGGATCAACAAAGCAACCAATTTTTCACCGCCAGCGATTACGAAGTCAAGGAACAGCAGCAGTTCTGGAATCGCTACATGAATCCCGGCTACCAGCCCGCGTATGGCGAAGACGAGGAGCCCGAACCTCATCATGAACTCGAATGGGAACACGAGTACGATTCCCTGAACCGGGCTTTTGATCCCGACGAAATCCACTGAGCCCCCAATCCCAATCCATACCCTCTCCCATCGCGCCCGACATCATGCCCAAAACCTACCGCATCGTCCTCCTCCCCGGCGACGGCATCGGCCCGGAAGTCATCGCCGAAACCCGCAAGACCCTGGAAGCCCTCGCGCCTCTCTTCGACCTGACATTCGACTTTTCCGAACAGCTCATCGGCGGTGTCGCCATTGACGAAACCGGCTCTCCCCTGCCCGACGCCACCCTGACCGCCTGTCAGCAGGCGGACGCGGTGTTGCTGGGCGCGGTGGGCGGGCCCAAATGGAGCGATCCCGCCGCGGCCGTGCGGCCCGAGCAGGGGCTGCTTGGGATTCGCAAGGCGCTGGGGCTTTACGCCAACCTGCGCCCGATCAAAATCTATCCCCAACTCCTGACGGCTTCCTCCCTGCGCCCGGACGTGCTGGCGGGCGTGGATCTGTTGGTGGTGCGGGAATTGACCGGCGGCATCTACTTCGGCCCGCGGCAGGAAGGGAGCGAGGAAGCCTACGACACCATGCTCTACACCCGGCCCGAAGTGGAACGTGTGGTGCGGGTGGCGGCCCGGGCCGCGCGTGGGCGGCGTGGCAGGCTCACCTCGGTGGACAAGGCCAACGTGCTGGCCTCCTCCCGGCTGTGGCGGCAGACCGTGACCCGTCTCATGGCCGAGGAATTCCCCGACGTCGAGGTGGAGCACGTGCTGGTGGACGCCATGACCATGCATCTCATCCGCCGCCCGGCCGATTTCGACGTCATCGTCAGCGGCAACATGTTCGGCGACATCATCACGGATGAGGCGGCCATGCTGGCCGGGTCTATGGGGATGCTGCCCTCCGCCAGCCTGGGCGACGGCTCACGCGGGCTCTACGAACCCATCCACGGCTCCGCGCCCGACATCGCCGGCCGGGGCGTCGCCAACCCCCTGGCTGCGATCCTCTCCGCGGCCATGATGCTGCGCCATTCGCTGGGTGAGGAGGATGCGGCCCGGGCCATCGAGACCGCGGTGGAGCGGGCGTTGGACGCAGGCTATCGCACGCCCGACCTGGCCCACACCGCCCTCCCCGACCAGACCGTTGAGGTCGTGGGGACAGAAGCCATGGGCGAAATCGTCCGCAGCCATCTAACACCCATCAGCGTTTGATGGGCAGATACCAGATGACGTCCATGAACTCATCGGGTTCAGCAACACTCCAGATATATTCGAGTTCGTCCACGTGATCGCCGATGCTGAGCCGGGCGTTGAGGATGAAGATGCCAGGGACATGATGACCGGCATTGAGGTGTTCGGCCAGATGAACCGGCATCGAGGCTCGATTGTTGGTGATCAAGACGAATTCATGCTTCTCGCACCAGAGCAAAATCTCAGAATCGGGCGTTCCCAGCGCAGGAGCAGCTGGATCCCCAATTCTCCACACCACAATTTCCTCCGATCGCTGGCGCAGCCCTCGGCCTAAAGCAGGATGGACGTGTTCATCCAGGAGAAATCTTATGCGCCTCATTCCGAGTTTTCCGTCTTGTAAACGGGACCTCGTTCCGCCAACACCTGGCGATAAGCAGCTTCTTGCTGTTCTCGAATGATGCGGGCTGCTTCCTGACCGTAGATTTCACGTAAGCGGCGTAATCGTAGGATGACAGGAGGGGGATTTTTCTCCTGCTCCTCCCTCATGCGCTCGCCATGCTCGATCCAGTCGGCCAGATACTTGCTCACCTCCTCTTTGTTGTGCAGGTAGTAGAGGATGGTGGCGTAGACCTGCTCCAGGTTGATGCTCCAATAGCGGGCGTCGATTTCCTCGGGCGTCATGCCCCGATGAATGTAATCGTAGAGCACAGTTTCGATACCCACCCGCGTGCCTTTGATGCGAATATCATTGGGCGCTAAGAAATCGAAATAATCTTCCAGTTGCATAACGACGCCTCCGATAAAGCTGTCACGCCAAGTATAAAGAGTTTTGAAGTTTTCCGCAAACCAACAGCAATCCCGCCGATTTTTTCTCTTCCCCACCTGTAACCATCATGTTCCCAAATACTCCCACCATCCAACTCTATGACACGACCCTTCGCGACGGCACGCAGGGCGAAGGCGTCAACTTCTCCTCGGGCGACAAGCTGCGCATCGCCCGCAAGCTGGACGAACTCGGCATTCATTACATCGAGGGCGGCTGGCCCGGCTCCAATCCCAAGGACATGGATTTCTTCGAGCGAGCGCAGACCGAACTGCATCTGCAACAGGCCAAAGTCGCGGCCTTCGGCTCCACCCGCAAGGCCCGCACGCCCGTGGACCAGGACGCGCAGGTGCAGATGCTGCTGGCTACGGGCACGGAGGTCGTCACCATCTTCGGCAAGACCTGGACCTTGCACGTGACCGACGTGCTGCGCACGACGCTGGATGAGAATGTCGCTATGATTTATGACACCGTCTCCTATCTCAAGGAGAATGGGAGGGAGGTGGTGTATGACGCGGAGCATTTCTTCGATGGGTACAAGGCCGATTCTGAGTACGCTCTGCGCACGCTGCGGGCGGCGGAAAAGGCGGGTGCGGATGTCATCGTGCTGGCGGACACCAACGGCGGCTCCATGCCCTGGGAGATCGAACGCATCATCGGCGAGGTGCAGGCGGCCGGGATCAAGGCTCCGCTGGGAATTCACACGCACAATGACGGCGCGGTGGGCGTGGCCAACGCCCTGGCCGCGGTGCAGGCGGGCGTGGTGCACGTGCAGGGCACCATTAACGGCTATGGCGAGCGCTGCGGCAACAGCGATCTCCTGCCCATCATCGCCAACCTCAACCTGAAGATGGGCATCCAGGCGGTGACGCCCGAGCAACTGCGTAAGCTCACCGAGGTGGCCAACTTCGTCAGCGAGCTGGCCAACCTCGCGCCCGACGAGCACGCGCCCTACGTGGGCCGCAGCGCCTTCGCCCACAAAGGCGGCGTGCACGTCAACGCCATGGTCAAGAATCCACGGAGCTATCAGCATATCGATCCGGAGCTGGTAGGGAATAGAATGCGGGTGGTGGTGTCCGACCTGTCGGGCAAAGACAATATCGCGGTGAAGCGGGCGCAGATGGGCCTGGAAGGCGTCACTCGGGAGCAGGAGCGCACGGTGTTGACCCAGATCAAGGAGTTGGAGCATCGCGGGTTTGCGTTCGAGGCCGCGGATGCGTCGGTGGAGCTGCTGCTGCGCCGCACTCAGGAGGATTACAAACCGCCTTTCGAAATGATCGACTTCACCGCCAATGTGGAGCACCGCCGTGGGCGGGGCATTTTCTCCGAGGCGTCGGTGAAGGTGCAAGTGGGGGATGAGATTTTCCACGAGGTTTCAGAAGGCAACGGCCCGGTGAACGCCCTGAACAAGGCTCTGCGCAAAGCCCTGGAACGCATCTATCCCCAGCTCAAACGGGTGCATCTGGTGGATTACAAGGTGCGCATTCTGGATACGCACATGGCCACCGCCGCCACCACGCGCGTCCTCATCGACTTCAGCGACGGCGCGAAGCGGTGGACGACGGTCGGGGCCAGCGCCAATATCATCGAGGCGAGCTGGCAGGCCTTGTCTGACGGTCTGGAGTGGGCGTTGCTGCATTCGGATTGAACGCTGCTATGAAAATAGGATTAGGGAACGCAGATGACGCAGATTGAAACGGATGAACGCAGATAAAAAGAAAAAATTTGTGAAAATCATCTGCGAAAATCTGCGATGCGAAGTATCCGTGTCCTCTGCGTTCTCATTTTCGTCCGTATCGGCGCGGGCTTGCCCGCCGTCGGACTGTGATGAATATGGCGTTGGCGCTCCAGACAGCCTGAAAAGGAGGATTTCAGGCGCATTTGGCTGTCAGGCGTTTTGGGCTATAATGAGGATGTCGTTTGCCCCTCGCCATTTGCTCTTCCTAGTCTTACGGATGTCTTTTATGATTCGCCCCATCTTCAACGAAACTATCTTCGACCTGATGCGCCTGCCCGAAGCCAAGATCCGGCGGCGCTTCAACGCCTTCAACGCCCATCTCTTGGACCTGTACGAGGAGGTGCTGCCCTATCGACACACCCCGCGCACGGTCATCGTCGTGCCCAGCCTCACCCTGGACCAGGAGGTGCTGGCTAAGATTCCGGGCATCAATTTCTACGAGCAGCGGCTGTTGTATTATCTGATGATGTTGCAATTGCCGCGCACGCAGGTCATCTTCGTCACCAGCGAAACCATCGATGATTCCATTGTCGATTATTTCCTGAACCTGCTTCCCGGCGTGCCCGGCTCCCATGCCCGCGACCGCCTCACCCTGCTGAGCTGTCACGACGCCTCGTCGCTTTCCCTGACCGAGAAAATCCTGGCCCGACCCCGGCTCATCCAGCGCATCCGCGAGCATATCCGTTATCCCGACTCCGCCTACATGGAGTGCTTCAATTCGACGCCCCACGAGCGGCGGCTTTCGGTGCTGTTGGGCGTGCCCCTTTACGCGTTGGACCCGGATCTGTCGCATCTTGGCAACAAGAGCTGGAACCGAAAGCTCTTTCGGGAAGCGGAGGTGCTGCTTCCTGATGGGTTCGAGGATTTGCGGGATGAGCAGGACGTGGCCGCGGCCCTGACCGCGCTCAAGCGCAAGCATCCCGACCTGCGTCGGGCCGTGGTCAAGCTGAATGAGGGTTTTTCGGGCGAGGGCAATTCCCTGTTCGAGTTCGAGGGCGCACCCGAGGGGGATGGATTGGAGGCCTGGGTGCGGGAGGAGATGCCCAAACGCCTGCGCTTCGAGAATCCCGAGGAGACGTATGATCGTTTCATGCGCAAATTCGTGGAGATGCAGGGGATTGTGGAGGTGTTCGTGGAGGGGGAGGGCAAGCGGTCGCCCTCGGTGCAGGGGTTGATCAACCCGCTGGGGCAGGGCACGGTGGTTTCGACCCACGAGCAGATCCTGGGCGGGCCCACGAAGCAGGTCTATCTGGGCGCGACCTTCCCCGCGGATGAGGCCTATCGCCTGGAATTGCAGGAGATCGGTCGCCGCGTGGGGCACGCCCTGAGCGTGCGGGGGGCCATCGGGCGTTTTTCGGTGGATTTCGTCTCGGTGCCCCAGCCCGACGGCTCATGGAAGCATTATTCGCTGGAGATCAATCTGCGCAAGGGCGGCACGACCCATCCTTTCATGACGCTGAAGTTCCTCACCCACGGCGAATACAATCTGGAGGATGGGCTGTATTACACAGGCACGGGCCAGCCTCGCTATTATTACGCCACCGACAACCTGCACAGCAACGCTTACAAGGGCCTCACGCCCGAGGACCTGATGGATATCGCCCTGTGCGAAGGGCTGCACTTCCACGGCGGCACCCAGGAAGGCATGGTGTTCCATCTCATCGGCGCGCTGTCCGAGTATGGCAAGCTGGGCATGGTGGCCATTGGGGCCACGCCCGAACGGGCGGAGGCGTACTATTACACGACGCTGGAGGCCCTGGATCGGGTGACGCAGACGGGCGGGAAGTGCCAGAACCCCCCGCGCGACCCCTCCGAAGCCACTGCACCCACTCACTTCGCGCCCTGGTGGGACGCGCACAAGCCGCTTTAGTGGCAACTACTAACGTAGTCCTGTTCACTCGACACGGATACGAGGAAACACGGATAAAATCTTTTTTGAATGACTTCGCGCCTTCGTTTCCTTCGTGTCTTCGTGGCAAAAGAGAGGCGATTGGGGCCATCTACCTTAGCAGTTACCCTTTTCAGTGAAAATCCGTGGTGATCCGTTGCATCAGCATCCTCCGCGGCGAATTGAAACGCACGTCATCCACAAACTCGCATCGAATTGGCATAAGTTCATACGGGGTCTAATTGCCCGGCGTCAGCCCGAAATCGAACTCGCCCGTGTGGTTGGAGAGGGTGGAAGAGTCGTCAGCCCGCTCGCCCAGCACTTTGTAGTAGTGGTTGGTCGCGGGGTCGCCCAGCGCGCCGGGGTCGTCGAACTGCCAGGGGGCCTGATTGATGACCGCCAGGGGCGTCCCCGATGGAGTGAAGTAGGGCGTGGGGGCGCGGTAGACGCGGTAGTGAGCGTAGCTGCCGTCATTCTTCCAGCTCAGGCGCAGGTCGGTGGCGTTTTGGGCTGTGATGGTGATCAACGGCAGGTAGATGTCGGTGTGCAGGAGGATGATGGCGTCGCGCGGGGCTAGTTCAACCTCCGCCGTCAGTCTGCCGTCATTGTGTGCGGGGTCCTGCCCGCCGTCGATCTTGCGGTAGGTGCGATCCAGCGTGACGGTGTGGGTGACGGTGGTGGCGTTGACCAGGACGGTCCCGCCATCGTAATCCCGCCGCCACACGTCGGGACTGCCCTGGCGCAGTTGCACGTCGTCCAGCCACACCGCGCCCAGGGCCTGGCCCAGCCCGAAATCGAGCACGGCCTGACTGTCGCTGCCCGTGGCCTGCGCGGTCATCTCGAAATGTTGCCATTCGGTGGTCAGGGTCACGTCCTCGAAATAGATGTAGCCCTCCCACGGGTCCTGATTTTGCTGCACCCAGGCGCTGAGAGGGCGCTCCCGATCCGCTTTGGCCCAGAAGCTGAGGGTGTATTCCGTGCCCGAGATCACCTCCAGCGGCCCGTTCTCCAGCGATACCTGCCAATCCGTGCCCTGAGTCTGGGTGATGTCCACCCGGCCCGAGGCGCTGCCCGTGGCCGCGGTGGTCGTATCCTGGCTGAAGCTGGCCTGATAGCCGTTGTCAGTGTCGGCCCACAGGTCCCACTGGCTCATATCGTCCGCGGTCTCGAAATCCCCGCCCTGGATCAGATTCTCGCCCAGGATGGGAAGCTGGTCGTCCAGGCGGTAGGCCGGGCCCAGGGGCTGGCCCAAATAGCCGCGGCCCGCGCCCGCGTTGTCATATTCGTCGAACCACAGCAGGCAGAGGCTGCCGTGGCCGTTGGTGCCGATCTCGTAGCTGAAGAAGCCGTCGTTGAGCAGGGCGCTGCCCAGGCCAAAGCGCATCTTGCGGTAGTTGGGGACGAAGCCGGGATCATCGCAGGGGTTGTTTTCGTGGTAACCGTCGATCTCATAGGTCTCGATCATGGTCATGTTGGGCTGCCGGGCCTGGGCTATCCAGTCGAAATAGTTGCCCTTGTCGGCCTCGAAAGGCCCGAACATGACGCTGTGCCAGTTGGGCCAGTCGTCAGCACCGTCGGGCGGGAAGCCTTCGAAGTTGTTGCCGTTGAGCAGGTCGTAGTTGTTCATGCCCCAATTGGCGAAGATGAGCCGCTCATCCCCCACGCCCGCTCGAATCTGTTCCTCGTACTGGCGCAGGCCCTCATTCCAGGCCGCATCGAAGGCGCTGTAATCGGTGAGCAGGGTGTTGGATTGGTCGGGATCGATGGTGCGGGCGTAGCCGCTGCTCACAAGCCAGCTCTGGTTGGGGTCAGAGCGGTCGATGAGCAGGCCATCCCAGTGGGGATCGGAGAGCAGATCGATACCCACGCGGGCGTTGTAATCCCCCCAGCGTTCGGGCTGCGTGCTGGTGCTGATGACTGCGGTGGGTGAGAGGGTGCTCAGGTTCATCACCCAGGTGCCGGGCCAGAAGCTGATGTGCGCGGCGATGCGCGTACCCGCGCTGTGGGCGGAGGCCGGGCGGTAAAATCCCCGTTGGACGAGGAGGGTTTTGTTGGCTTTGTCCACGGCCAGGATTTTCACGCTCTCGCCCTCGATGACCGCGGTGTCGTCCTTGACGAACAGGTTGTAGGTATTCTCGCCATCGGAGACGGTGACTTCGGCCACGTGAAAGGTGGTTTCGGTGGCGTTCACGTCCTGGGTGAGGGTGGTTCCCACCTGGGTGAGAAACCATTCCGCGGGCATCTCCCTCACCTCGGGGTCCCATTCGTAGCCCAGTTCGCAGGCGTTGGTGGAGTCGAGGATGAGGATGTCGGGGTTGTGCTGTTTGATGGAATCGACGTAATCATCCTGGTAATCGAACAGGGTGATCCAGTCGTAACGGGCGATGTCGTCCAGGGACTGATTCTCGGGATCGGGCCACCACATGCCCAGGCGGGGGAAGGGCATGGTGAAGGGCTGGCCGGGGATGATGCCGTCGGGCGCGGCGAGGCGATGGGGCGCGGGCGGGCCTGCCACGGCGTGGGATGGCAGCATTGTCAGCAGGCCCGCGACCAGCAGGGCGAAGAGGGCAAGGGTGGGGAGGATGCGGGTTGGGATGTTGGGCATGGCGTGATCGTTGGGATGATTGAAGTAACGGGGAAGATGGTGATGCGTGAGTTGGGGAACTGGTAGACCAGGAAACCAGTAGACCGGTAGACCGGGCGGGGGGCCGGCCTTCTGCTCTCTGGCTTTCTGTCCTTCTGGCCTTCTAATTCGTTCCTGGCGTCAGGGCAAAATCGAACTCGCCCGTGTGGTTGGATGGCTCGGAGAGCACTTCTTTCTGCCCGTCCATCACCACCGAGCGGACGTAGTAGAAGTAGTTGGTCGCGGGGTCGCCAATGTGATCGGCGTCTGTCCAGGTGACGGTGCTGCCGAAGGGCCCGTTGACCGTATCGGCCAGGGTAGCGTTTTCGCCCAGGTAGGGCGTCGTGTCGCGATAGACGTAGTATTTGACCACATCGATGGCTTTGCCA
>JALXCB010000014.1 GCA_026991225.1 Anaerolineae bacterium
ACCTCCTCCACCGCCATTACCGCCACCCCCACCATTGCCACCACCACCGCCGCCGCCATCGCCCGGGCAGTTCCAGCCCGGAATGCAATGCCCGCTGGGGTCGGTAAACCGCAGCGGATTGTTCAGCGTATACGCGTAGCGGTTGAAGGCCTGGGGCGCGGCTGGGGCGGGGATGATCGTATCCGCCTGGGTGAAGCGCCCGAGCAGCGGGTCGTACCAGCGGGCGCCGTAGAAATAGAGCCCCAACGCCTCCTCGTGATACTGCCCGGTGAAGCGTTTGGTTGTCAAGGTGCTGAACGGGCCGTTCCGGTTGTCGCCGAAGGGATGGTAATACTGCTGGCTCTGGACCGTCCCCGCCTGGTCCACGAGGATCGAGGTCGAGCCCAGATGATCGGGCAGCATATAGAATACCCCGTCATCGCTGCCGTGTCCAGTCCGGCGCAGGGCCAGGGGGCCGGTCGGGCCCTGGTAGTACTGCGTCGCGGCTCCGGCCTGCCATTCGTACACCCCCGCAATGTACACCGTCGTCACCCCATTCACCGTGCCTTTCACCCGGTTGCCGTCCGCATCGTAAAGGAACGTGGCCATCACCGTCGCACCCTGTTTCACCTCCAGCAGCCGATTCTCATCATCGTAGCTCAGGGTGTAGGTCACGCCGGCGATGACCCGCGTGGTCATGTTGCCGTTGCCGTCATAACTGTAGCTGTTGCCCAAAGCCCCGGTCACGGCATGGGGCTTGCCCCCGCCATAGACATAACTCTGGCCATCTTTGGCCGTGATATTGCCGATGGCGTCGTAGCTGTAGGCGTGGCTATATTGCCCCGCCCCCGCCCCGTTGGTCGCGGCCGAAGTCAGCCGGTTCAGCCAGTCGTAACCAAAAGTCTGCACCTGATTGCTGTTCAGCGCATCGGTGATGCTGAGCACATTGCCCACGTTGTCATACGCGTAACTCAGCTTCTGGATATCATCATGGGCGGCATTTTTGCCCGCGCGCAGGGTTTGCAGCCGCAGCGTGCCCGCGTCGTAATCGAAATTCCGCCACAGGCCGTTGTTGCCCGTATCCAGCCGCAACTCCGTGGGCTGGCCCAGAGGATTGTAGGTCGCGGCCGAAAGATACTGCACGCCCGCGCCGCTCACCCCGGTCAACTGCCCCACGTCGTTGTAGCTGTGGCTCACCACCTCCCCGGCCTGACCATTGTTCCCGCCCGGATAGGTGATGCTCACCTGCTGATCCGCAGCATTGTACGCGTAACTCATGCGGAAGGTGCCGCCCCCCGCGCCCGGGATCACCCATTCCTGTGCAGTCAGGCGATTGCGCGCATCATAGGCCAGGGCCCGCACCTCCACCACGCCCTCATCCGTATAGGCCTTGCTCTTTTCCAGCAGGCCCTTGTACCCCGCAGCGTCGTAGAAATACTCCGCCACCAGCGGCCCGCTGGTGCTGTCCTTCCGCTTCGCGGTCAACCGGTTCAGCGCGTCATAGCTCATATACAGCCACCAGCCCCGGCCATCCTGCTGCGCGGTCAGGTTACCCACGCCGTCGTACTGATACGTCCAGGTTCCCATGTCCGGATCGGTCATCCCCGTCTTCCGCCCCAGCAGATCATAGCTGAGCGTGGTCACATTCCCTGCCGCGTCCGTCACCTGGGTGAGATTTCCCGCCAGGTCGTAGAGGTAAAGCGTGGTGTAATCACCATCGCTGTTATGCTCCACCACCCGCCGCAACTGTCCGAACGCATCCGCAAAGCGCTCGGTCACATGGCCGTTGGCGTCGGTGAACCAGGCTCACATAAGCGTAGGTGGGATCATAACTGGCGGTGTGCCGACGACGATCTTTGTGTGAGAGCGCCCTTTAATCGCCCGGCGGCGGCAGGGCCGTGGGCGCTGGCCCGAAACGGGAGCGCGGCACCGGTGGCGGGCCCGCATCGGGCGGAATGGGAACGCCATCCGGGATTCGCGGCAAATCCTCGCAGGGAACCTCCCGCACATCCGCCCAGCGGAAGCCCTGGGCCTTGAAGGTGGGAATATCCTTGACCCAGCGCTTCTTCCCCCGTTCCAGCAGATAAACATGGGGGCTGCCATAACACTTCAGCAGGATGGGGTAGTCCCGGCCGTAGATGGCCCGTTGCACATTGGGGGGCAGGTGGGCGAAGTCGCCTGATGGCGGTCTGCCGAACCACCAGGGGAGGATCAGCAGCATCAACAGGGCCCAAAGGGCGTACGCCGCCCCCGCCCGGGCGAAGACCTGATGCACGCCCCGCGTCCAATCGCGACTCCGGCGCGCCAAGATCGCCAGCAGCCAGGCCAGCAGCCCCAGATTGATCACATCCCAGCCGATGAAGGCCACCCGGTTGGGAGTGAACACGCCATGCCAGGCGCGGTAGAGGATGGCGGCCAGCGCGTACACGCCCACCAGCAACGCCAGGACCACCATGGCCATCATGCCCCGGCGCAGCCAGCGCGCCTCCCGCCCGGGCGACGTGACAGGCGTCACGCCCAGCAGCAAAGCTATCACCGCAAAGAGCATGGCCGTGTACACGATGAGGGCATCCCGGTTCTCCAGGGGATCGCGAAAATGGAAGGGGATCAGGGCTGCGTAGACTGCCAGCACCAGCAGGCTGAGGGGCAGCATGACGC
>JALXCB010000015.1 GCA_026991225.1 Anaerolineae bacterium
ATCGATAAAAACTCTTTTCCTTATGCTGCTGACACAGAGGTTGCATGGCGTCACCTCCTGTCCTCGGATGGTTTCTCCATGATCTAGGACGATTCAACCTCCGTGTTGGTTTCTCCAATATGAGCGTTTCGATTAGACGGATTGCTTTGAAAATAGGATTCGGATCAGGATTAAACTGAAAGCAAATTGAAACCAAGGCTTTTGGTTCGCATTGGATCATCCATGAAAGGCGATTCTCTGGCCGCGCTGCCGCCCGCAGGTTCACCCGCGGGCTAAAAACGACGCCCCATGAATGGGGCTACGGCGCAGGTCGCTCGCCGCAGGAAGCCGGGTTCACCCGGCGTCGTTTCGTAGCCCGGAGCTTCAGCTCCGGGTGGCCGAGGCCGAAAACACCTGATTTCAAAATGCGTTTAGTTTAGGATTAAGGATCGCCAGGTCCACGTTGATCGAGTCTGCAACCGACGTGATGCGTGAAAACGTGAAACGTGACGACCTTATGCTTTACGCAGCACGTTTCACGGGCCGGCTTCCCGCGCCGCCCTGGCCGCGAGGCATTGACATCAGTATCGACGCTCACCCTCGGTTAACCTCCATCACCCCACACCTTTAATCACCTTCCATGCCCACACCTCGCATCGGCTACACATTCCGAACGCGCAAACGCGAATACTTCCTCAAATGGCAAAAAGACTACTGGTTCGCCATCGCCCTGTTCGGCGGCGAGCCCGTCCCCATCTATCCCGATGACGACCTGGATGCGTTGCTGCCCACGCTGGACGGCGTCATCCTCACCGGCGGCGGGGATGTGCACCCACGTTTTTTCGGGCAGGAGAACCGGGGAACCCAGATGGACACGGTGGACGAGGCCCGCGACGCCATGGAGCTCGCGGCCGCCCGCTACGCCGCAGAGCATGGTCTGCCCCTGCTGGGGGTGTGTCGCGGCATCCAGGTGATGAACATCGCCCTGGGCGGAGGACTCATCCAGCATATCGAAGGGCACGCGCAGGTGGCCAACACCTTCGACGGCCCGCCCACCCGGCATCCCGTGCGCGTGGAGCCGGGCAGCCTGCTGGCCCGCACGCTGAACGTGAATCCGGGCCTCATGGTCAACACCTACCATCATCAGGCCGTGCCCGAAGATGCACTGGGCGCGGGCTTGAAGGTCGTCGCCTGGGCCGAGGATGGCGTGGTCGAGGGGCTGGAAATGCCGGGGCATCCTTACTTCGTCGGGGTCCAGTGGCATCCAGAGCGGCTCTATGAACTGGGGCCGGAGCATCGTCGACTCTTCCATGCCTTGATCGAAGCGGCGGCGAACCGCCCACGCAAGGCGCGGGGCATCCGCTTGCACGCCGAATAATCCGCCGACCACTCGACTGCGCGACTACGCGACTACACGACCGCGCGACCGCACGACCGATCCCCATGCGCATTCTTCACATTTACAAAGATTACCACCCGGTCATGGGCGGCATCGAGAACCATCTGCGCTGGCTGGCGGAGGCCCAGGCCGCGCGCGGGCATGACGTCACCGTCCTGGTGACCAACCCCGCGGGGCTGGAGACCACGGTGAGGGAAGAGAATGGGGTGCGGGTGATCCGGGCGGCGCGGCTCGCGACGGTGGCTTCGACCCCTCTGAGCCTGTCCCTGCCGTTGATTCTGGCCCGGGAAGGACCCGATATCGTCCATCTCCACTTTCCCTATCCCCTGGGAGAGCTCAGTGAGTGGTTCTTGCGTCGCGGTCGGGCCGCGGTGATGACCTACCACAGCGACGTGGTGCGCCAGGCCGCCATCTTGCGGCTTTACACACCTCTACTGAAACGGGTGCTGAAACAGGCCGCCCGCATCCTGACCTCCAGCCCCAACTACATTCAAAGCTCTCCCTGGCTGCGCCCGCTGGCCCACAAATGCACGGTCGTTCCCCTGGCCATCGATGTCAGCCGGTTCAGCGCGCCCCGGCGGGCGGAAGTGGCATCCATCCGCCAGCGCTTTTCCGGCCCCATTCTGCTGTTTGTGGGGCGCTTGCGCTATTACAAAGGCCTGGACTATCTCATTCAGGCCATGAAAAACGTCGATGCCACGCTGCTCATCGTCGGCAGCGGGCCCGAAGCCGCCCGGCTGGGCGCGATGAGCTATGAATTGGGCGTGGCCCACAAGGTGCACTTCCTGGGCGATATCAGCGACGCCCTGATCCCCGCCTACTATCAGGCCGCGGACGTCTTCATCCTTCCTTCCAGCCATCGCTCCGAGGCCTTCGGCATCGTGCTGCTGGAGGCCATGGCCGCAGGAACGCCCCTCGTCTCCACCGAGCTGGGAACGGGCACGTCGTGGGTGAATCAGGATGGCGTCACCGGGATCGTCGTCCCGCCGCGCGATTCGAACGCGCTGGCGGGAGCTATTCGGCGGCTTTTGGAAGATGAATCGCTACGGCGCGAGATGGGAGCTCGGGCGCAGGCTCGGGCCCGAGCTGAATTTAATCTGCCTGTGTTGGTGAAGCGGGTGGAGCAGGTGTATGAAGAGGTGTTGGGTTAGAAGGGGAGGTCTTCTTCGCTGGGACCGGGGCCTTCTTTGAACGCGGCTCCCCCCTCGCCAAATTCGCCGGCGCTCCGGCTTCCCAGAAAACGCACGTTCTGAGCGGTCAGTTCCAGCGTGGCCCGGGGATCGCCATCCTGCCCGACCCAGGCGCTGGCGTCGATCTCGCCTTCCACCAGCACGAGGCGGCCTTTGGAAAGGTATTCGTTGCACAATTCCGCCAGCTTGCGCCAGGCGGTGACCCGGAACCAGGTGGTTTTTTCCTGAAGCTCGCCATTCTGGTTCTTCCACTTGCGGCTGACCGCCACCGAAAAGCTGGTTACGGGCACGCCGCTGGGGGTGTAACGCATTTCGGGGTCTCGGCCCAATCTGCCGACGATAACAGTGTGTTGATACATAGTTCCTCCAGGGGATGATAGCTTCGTTCCAGGCGAACGATTGGTTTCTTTGAAGAAGTATAGCCTGAGGGCCCGTAAATGTCAAAACGCTACGAACGCATGTTCCCCTAAGGGCTGTTATGCAATTTGCTTCCCTCAAAGGTCAGGAGCGCCGTATCGGACGTTGGAATTCGCCGCAGATAACGCGGATGAAGCGGATTTTCGCGGATTTTTTCAAAAAGGATGGCATCTTTTCAGTAAAAGTCCGTGTCGATCCGTCGCATCAGCCTCATCCGCGGCGAATTGAAACGCACGTCATCCACAAACTCGCATCAAATTGGCGATAAGTTCATAGCAGGCTCTAGATGGCGTCTTCCGGCAGGGTTTCCCACACATCCTCCATCCAGGCCGAGACTGCGACGAGCAGGGATTCATTCCTGTCGTTGCTCAACACGAGCACCAGCATCTCCTCCGGGCCCGATGCGATCTCATCGATGATGGTTCCGTCGCGTGAATGCCGGGCCAGGGTCTCTCCGATATCATCCAGTCCGATGATGGGGTCGCTTTCCTCGTCGATAGCGATAGACGCCCCATACAACTCCAGTTTGGTCTGGTTTGCCAGATAGAGATCGATATCCACGAAGGGGCGAGTGGCCGGGGTGACGGGCTCGTCCAGAGCCTCGTCGAGCATGGATTGATCCCATACCACGATGGCGGAGATGGGCGCGCCCTCCAGCGTTACCAGGTCCTGCCAGAGTTCATCGGTAAGTCGAAATTGCAAGTCAGCCATGGCTATGTTCCATAATGGATGTGTTTTGTCTAGCATAGCACGCGGCCAACCCGGTGTCAATGGGTTTTGCGATTTTTCTCCCAGGTTCGCCGGGCCTGGGCGATGGCTTCCAGTCGCGATCGCAGGCGATCCTCGTCGCCCGAGGTCAGGGCCTGACGCAGATCGCCGATCTGGCCGATAAAGTCATCCACCGCGGCCAACACGGCTTCCTGGTTGGTGAGGAGGATATCCAGCATCATGCGGATGTCGGAGGCGGCGACGCGAGAGGCGTCGCGAAAGCCGCTGGCCGCAACCCGCCACACCCGATCATCCTCTTCCGCCACAGCCATGACGTGGGCCACCAGGCCCGATGCGGCCAGGTAGGGCAGATGGCTGATGGCCGCGACGAGGCGATCGTGGCGTTCCGGTTCCAGCACCAGAGGCCGGGCGTGGATGTGCGCCACCAGGGCGTGGGCCAGCTTCAGGGCCTGGGGCGAGGTGCGGGGCAGGGGGCAGAGGACGAAGGTGCAATCGCGATAAAGGCCCGGCTCCGCCGCGGCCAGGCCCGCGGTCTCTTTGCCGCACATGGGATGCCCGCCCACCGGCTGCACATGCTCGGGCAGAGCGGCCATGGCCCGGCAGATCTCGGTCTTCGTGCTGCCCATGTCGATGAGCGCCGCGCCGGGCTTCATCGACGGTCCCAGCTCCTGAATCTGCCGAAGGATGGTGCGCACGGGCGTGGCCAGGATTACCATGTCGGCTTCGGCGACCGCGGCGCGGGCGTCCAGGGTGGCGTCATCCACGCAACCGCTGGCCTCGGTCTCGGCCACGGCTTCCGGGCGGCGCACCACGCCCGTCACCCGACGGACATGTCCCCGCAGGTCATACCCCAGCGATGCGCCCATCAGCCCCATGCCGATGATGACGACGTGGGCGTCAGAAAGCGCCGGGGGTGGGGAAGAGGGGAGTTCGTGGTTCACAGCGTGTTGCTCCGCATTCATCATTCATTGTCACACTGATGACACGAATGGAAAAAACACGAATAAGATAAAAAATTTGTCGCGTTTCTTTTTATTCGCGTCTTTTTGATTGCAATTCGGCCGGGCGCGAGAATACGCTCTCGGCTTTCCGCGCCAAAGGAAAGGGGACGAGACAGGAAGGCGCATCGAGATTCATCACCAATCCATGGCCTACAGGCTGCGGCCCAGGGCTGCGGTCAGAATGCGTAAGTCATCCATCAGGGCCTGAAAGCGTTTGGGTTTGAGGGACTGCGCGCCGTCGGAGAAAGCTTCGGCCGGGCGGGGATGCACTTCGATCATGAGGCCGTCTGCGCCCGCGGCGATGGCGGCCTTGGCCACTGGCGCCACCAATCGCCATTTGCCCGTGCCGTGGCTGGGATCGCCGATGACGGGAAGGTGGGTGAGCTGCTTCAGCGCGGGGATGGCGTTGATGTCGAAGGTGTTGCGGGTGTAGGTCTCGTAGGTGCGGATGCCCCGCTCCACGACCATGACGTTGGGGTTGCCGTTGGCCATGACATATTCGGCGGACATGAGGAGCTCTTGCAGCGTGCCGCTGAGGCCGCGCTTGAGGAACACAGGCTTGTCCTGCTTCCCCACCGCCTGCAACAGCCGATAGTTTTGCATGTTACGGGCGCCGATCTGGAGGATATCCGCGTAGCTGGCCACAAGATCGACTTCTTCCGGGGCCATCACTTCGGTGATGATGGGCATGCCGTAGATCTCGCGGGCCTCGGCCAGATATTTCAGCCCCTCTTCGCCCAATCCCTGGAAGGAGTAAGGGGAGGATCGAGGCTTGAACGCGCCCCCGCGCAAAATGTGCGCGCCCGCTTCTTTGACCGCGTGAGCGATCTCCAGAAGCTGGCTGCGGCTCTCGACGGAGCAGGGACCGGCCATGATCACGATCTGATCCCCGCCGATGGTCACATCCCCCACCTGGATGATGGTGTCTTTGGGGTGGAATTCGCGGTTGGCCAGCTTGAAGGGTTCGGCGATGCGCACGACGCGCTCGACGCCGGGCATGACCTCGAAGGCGTTGCGGCTGATGCGCCCGGTATCACCGATGAGGCCGATGATGGTGTGGGATTCGCCCGAGGAGAGATGGGCTTCCAGCCCCAAGGCATCCACGCGCTCCAGCACGCGCTGCAACTCTTCCTCGGTGGCTGTGGGTTTCATAACGACGATCATGGCAAAGGGACTCCTTGTGTGGTGATAGGTAGATGGGTCGGGAAACCGGTGAACCAGGAAGCCAGAAAACCAGGAAACCGGTAAACCAGTAGACCAGGAAAACCGGGCAACTGCGCGGCCAAGCGACCAGACGACCGCACGACTAAACGACCGCACGACCGTCCGACCGCGCGACTAAACGACCACCTGCCAGGGTTCAGGCTCGGGCACGGTGCGATCCATGGCCTCGGCGATGCGTTTGACCTGTTGCACCAGCTCGACGAAACGCTCGGGCTTGAGGGATTGCGGCCCGTCGGAAAGAGCTTCCTCGGGCCGGGGATGCACTTCCACGATGAGGCCATCCGCACCGGCGGCGATAGCTGCTCGGGCCATGGGAATGACTGCGTCCCATCGCCCGGTGGCGTGGCTGGGGTCTGCGATGATGGGAAGATGGCTGAGCTGCTTGAGAATGGGCACGGCGTTGAGGTCGAAGGTGTTGCGGGTGTATTTCTCGAAGGTGCGGATGCCCCGCTCGCACAGCATCACCCGGTAGTTCCCGCCCGACAAAATGTATTCCGTGGACATGAGGAGCTCCTCCATGCTGCTCATCATGCCCCGCTTCAACAGCACGGGCCTTTGGATGCGTCCCACCGCGTGCAACAGGCCGAAATTCTGCATGTTGCGGGCGCCGATCTGGAGGATGTCCGCGTATTCGGCCACCATGGGCACGGCGTCGGGCGACATCACCTCGGTGATGATGGGCATGTTGTAGATCTCCCGGGCTTCGGCCAGGATCTCTAGCCCTTTCAGACCCAGGCCCTGGAAGGAATAGGGCGAGGATCGGGGTTTGAACGCGCCACCGCGCAGGATATGCGCGCCTGCTTCCTTGACCGCGTGCGCGGTCTCCAAAAGCTGACTCCGACTCTCCACCGAGCACGGTCCGGCCATGATCACGATCTCCGGTCCGCCGATGCGATAGCCGCCCACGCGAAAGACGGTGTCATCGGGGTGGGATTCACGGCTGGCCAGCTTGAAAGGGGCGCTGATGGTGGTGACTTTCTCCACGCCGGGCATGCGATTGAAATCTTCCGGTTTGACGCGGCTGGTTTCGCCCACCACGGCCACCACGGTGCGCTCCGTGCCGTAGATGGGATGGGGCGTTGCGCCCGCTTTCTGCACCATGGCGATGACCGCGCCGATCTCCGCCGCGGTGGAATTGGGTTGCATCACGATGATCATAAGTCGATATCCAATTCAAATAAGGGAAAGGTAGAGAGGAGATTACAAGGGACTACTCGTAACTGCTAAGGTCGTTGGCCTCGATTAACCTCTTTTGCCACGAAGGCACGAAGGCAACGAAGACACGAAGTCTTTCAACAAGATTTTATCCGTGTTTCTTCCTATCCGTGTCAAGTCAACAGGACGGCGTTAGCAGTGATGATTGCTCACTGCGATGGATGAATGTGGAACCCGGTATTTTTTGGACCACGCCCGCCCGGCGCTGAAGCCGCCGGGCTACGGAACGACGCCGGGTGAACCCGGCTTGATGGCGGCCACGGCGGAAAAGCCCCATTCATGGGGCGTCGTTCTTAGCCCGCAGGTGAACCTGCGGGTGGTTTTAGAACAGCATCATATTCGCATGGAAGTCGAGCCAAAAACCTGGCTTTCATTTTGCTTCCAGTTTAGTTTCCTGGTTTACGGGACTCCCGGCCCACCAAACTGGAGAACAAAGCTATATCTGCAACAGCTCCGCCTGCCCGCCGTTGCTGGTCTCGGGCATCTTCGCCGCGGGATAGGAGCCCAGGAGTTTGACGAATGCGGCCCGGGCCAATAAGGCTACCAGCGCCTCTCGCTGCGGTTCATCCTGCCAGTGGCCCTCGAAATCGAGATAGAAGACGTAATGCCAGGGGCGATTGCGCCGGGGACGGCTTTCCAGCTTGGTGAGATTGATGCCGCGGGAGGCGAATTCGTTGAGGCAGGCGACCAACGCGCCCGGACTATGGGCCGTGGCGAAGACCAGAGAGGTCTTGGCGTTTTCCATATAGGGCGGCTCGCCCCGACCAATGACGAAAAAGCGGGTGTAGTTGAACGCCAGGTCCTCGATGCCCGGCGCCAGGATATCGAGCCCGTAGATCTGCGCGGCCAGTTTGCTGGCGATGACCGCCACGCCCGGCTCTGGGTTCTGGGCCAGATCCTTGGCGCTGCCCGCGGTGTCGTACCAGGGCCTGGCCCGCCAGCCGTGGCGGTTGAGGAAACGTTCGCACTGGGCCAGGGCCTGGGGATGGGATCGCACCTCGCGGATATCTTCCAGCCGCGTGCCGGGCGGGGCCATGAGATTGTGCCGCACGCGCAGAAAGATCTCGCCCCATATCTTCAGATCATGCTCCAGCAGCAGATCGTACGCTTTGTTGATGGACCCGGCCATGGAATTTTCCACCGGCACCGCGCCATAAGTCGCCCGACCCTCATCCACCGCCCGAAAGATATCCTCGAAGGCGTGGCACGGCAACGTCTCGACCGCTTCCCCGAAATGCTGACGAATGGCCTCTTCGCTGAAGGCCCCGTGCTCCCCCTGAAAAGCCGCCAAAATCCGTTCGCTCATCTCGACCTCCCGCTCTTCCGCTCCCAACTGACGAGTTGCTGCTCGATCCAGGCGTCCAAATCATCCTCATCCACCGGCGGCAGCATGGCCTTATCGGGCCGCAACACCTTGGCCTCGCCCACATACACATGATGGATCTCCGACGGTTTCTTATCCGTGTTCCAGTGGACGAGGATGCGGATGCAGCGAGGCAGGCTGTTGGGAACCTCCATCTCATGCCCGCACAACAGGGCTGCATCCCACCAGCCCAACTGCCGGGCGGCCAGGGCCGGGAATTCGGCGTTGAGATCGCGGGTGGTGGTGAAGATGGCGCTGGCCACGTCTTCGGGCTCGATGCCGTTGAGCCGGATCATGAGGGCCAGCAGACGACGGGTCTCCCGCAGAATCTCCTCGCGGGAGTTGCTGGTGACGGTGGTGGCGCCGCGCACGCCTCGACAGACCATAACGGGGGCCTCCTTGGGAGGATAAATGTGGGCCCAAACGGGCTGAGTAATGGGCTGAGCGTACCAAAGTCCGACTTGCAGCATGAGAAACCTCCTGCGATGGGATGGAGGAGCATCGCCCACGCTGCCTTGGAAACGCCAGAAGGCTGGACAATAGAAAAGAGCGTGGGCTTGTCGCTCCACGCTCGGAAAAAAAACGGTTCTACGAGTAAACGCCTATCCGATGCCTTTTCCGGCGGGGAGCGACCTTCTAAAGCCAAAAAAGTAGCCAAAATAAAAGCCAAAGAAGAAAGCCCCGCCAAAAGCCGCCGCGCGCGCACCCTTCTCCGCCAGAGAAGCGGTCATCGAAAGGGTGAAAAGCGGGCGTTGGTTGGACATCGGCAGACGTTTGGAACTGGATTGACAAGAGGATAGCATATCGATTGGGCGCTGTCAAATCGCTTTCTGAGGAGGAGGGCGTTCCAAAACTGAGGCGCACTGGCCGACTCAAGTCGGGCGCTTCAGGCCTGTGGCCAGTGGACGGCCTCCGCCGTCCATTTTCACCGTATGCAACAGGTCGACGAAGGTCGACCACTGGCGCGAAGCGCCCAAAAAGCCCGAGTTTACTCGGCCAGTGCCTGGCGACGAATCGACGACGATTTTTTGCCTCCAAATTAGAATGCACCTTTTGAGGAGGGGCTCCCCAAAGGACTCCCATTAGGGGCGTCGTTTCTAGCCCGGAGTTCACCTCAATGACGCCCTCGAAATGACAGAATGTGACATTGCCGAACTGCCAACATCCATGTCACAATAAAAGTAACTACTAAGGTATCGCCACCACTTTTTGCCACGAAGACACGAAGAAAAGCCAAGGCACGACGTATTTTCCTTGATTTTTCCTTCGTGTCTTCGAAAAACTTCGAGCCTTCGTGGCTTTTGGCGGCCTAAAGTCAAGTATGTTAGCAGTTACCAATAAAACCACGAAAACATGACGATCTGAAGACTTCATCCGCGTCTCATCCTGTCCGTGCTCCCTCATCCTTCAAACGAGCGCCATGAACCAACCCCGAACCATTCTGCTGTTGCTCCTGCTGGTGTGTCTTCTTCTGGCCCTCGGGCCCACCTCGCTGGCTACCCCGAGCAATCACGCTGCGCCGACCACCCGCACCATCCAGTGGGTCGGGCGGACCTGGACGGTGCGGCCCTGGCCCGGCGGCCCGGGCCCCAACCTGTGGTGCGACACGCCCGACTGCGTCTGGGTGGATGGCAACGGCGCGCTCCACCTCACCATTCGCTTCATCGACGGGCAATGGTACGCCTCCGAAGTCGTCTCGAAAGACAACACCAATTTCGGCGAGCACCGGTTTTACGTGGATGGCCCCATCGACAAGCTGGACCCGAACGTGGTGTTGGGCCTGTTCCTCTACTCGGATATCGACGATAACGATATCGAGGAGCTGGACGTGGAATTCGCCACCTGGGGCGATTCCGATCCATCGGCGAATGACGGATGGTACACCACCTGGTATCAGAACGCCATTGCGGATCAGTACAGCTTCGACGTTTCCCTCAACGGAACCTACACCACCCACGCCATCGATTGGCAGCCCAGCCAGGTGGACTTCGAAAGCCTGCACGGGTTCTACGCCCAACCGCCCGATGCCAGCTACATCATCGCCCAATGGTCCACATCGAATCCCAATGCCATCCCCCTCCCTGAAGATGACATGAGCATTCACATCAACCTGTGGCTGATGAACGGGCTGCCGCCCACCGACGGCCAGGAAGTGGAGATCATCATCCACGATCTGGACGCGCCCCCCGAAATCCCCAAAAATCTTCAGGCCAGCGATGGCGCATTCAGCGACCGGGTGACGCTGTCGTGGGATGGGGTGAGTACGGCCGCGTCGTATCAGGTCTATCGGGCGGAAAGTGAAACTGGACCCAAAACCCTGCTGGGGTCGACTTCATCCACGACTTTCGATGACGCCACCCCGGATTTCGACCGCACGTATGTTTACTGGGTGACGGGCGTGAACGACCAGGGCGAGAGCCGCTTCAGCGCCTCCGACACGGGCTGGCGGGCCATTCCCATGAACGTGTCGATCACGCTCACCAACGGCAGCGACGTCACCCTGTCATGGCAGGATCACAGCGCGGCGTGCGAGTACGACGTGTATCGCGACCCCGCGCCTTACTTCGACCCCAACGCACTGACGCCCGCGGCCACGCTCACTCCGCCCGATGCGTCCTACACCTTCTCCAACGACGCGGGCGACCCCGCCGAAAATCACTTCTACCTCGTCCAGGCCATCGGCTGTACCGACACCCACGCCAGTCCCTCCAACCGCACGGGCGAGTTCGATTTCGCGCTGACGCCGGGACAATAAAAAGCCCGCGGGAATGCCTCCCGCGGGCCTGCGATATCCGAGTGGGCTTTACGCTAATTGCCTGGGACCAGGGTGAAGTCGAATTCGGCCACGCGGGTGACGGAACCCGAGGGAGGTGGGCAGTTGTCCACGCCGCGCACTTTGTAGTAGTAGTTCGCGTTGGCGTCGCCCAGGGCGTTGTTGTCGGTGTAAGTGTTCGTGGTGACGGTGTCCAGCAAGTTCGTGGCGTCGTCGGGCGTGAAGTAGGGATCGTCCGCGGCCCGGTAAATCTTGTAGCTGGTGGCGTTGGTGTCCTGCCAGTCCAGCTGGACGTTGGAGCTCACGGCAGTGATGGTGAGCCCGGTGACGTCGTTGGTCTGTCCGGCACAGTTCAGCGCGGGCTCCAGACACCACTCTACCAGCGTGCCCGTCTCGGTCCAGCCTTCGTCGGAGACGGTCAAAGTCCAGTCGCCATCAAGGCTTTCCGTGTCGAATGCGGCGAGCAGGGTGGCGTCGGGCGGGTCGCCGCCCACGACATTGCCAGAGATGGCGGGGCCGCTGTTGCACATGTCCTCGGCGTTGCCATCCGCGCCCTCGTCGTCGATGGCGGCGTCCACATCAGGATTGCGGCATCCGCGATTGAGGAAGCCGGGATTGTCCGTGCCGGGCCGATCCAGCATGGTCACCGATGTGCCCGTGTCGTTATGGGTGAGAGAAACGACCAGATCGCCCACCAGGGTGTGGGGGATATTGAGATAGACGTTGAGGTCGGCGATGGTTTTATCGTTGGAGATGGTCAGGGTGCTGCTCACGCCCGTGGCGTCGTTGTCGGGAATGGCAAGGTTGGGCTGGATGCAGATGCGGCTTTCGGTGGTGAAGCTGAAGGGCGTGGAGAAAGCGCCGACGCCGCAGGGGTTTTCCGCGGCCACGCGCCAGTAGTAAGTCGTGTCCATCTCCAGGGGCGTGGGCATGGTGTAGCTCGTGCCCGCGATGCCCGTGGCCGTGTGGACGATGCTGTTGAACCCGGCGTCGGTGGCAACCTCCAGGCGGTAGGCGTCGGCATTGGCGACTGCGTTCCAGGTGAAGGTGGGGGTGAGAGAGACGTTCGCGGCGCCATCAGGGGGATCGACCAGGGTGGGCGCGCCCGACGGCGCACCGTCGAAGATGGACAGATCGGCGGTGGTGGTGTGGGTGATGGCGCCGCTGGTTCCCTCGATGGTCATGGTGTAAGTTCCGGGCGAAGCCGAGCCCGTGTTGCCCACGGTCATCGTGCTGCTGCCAGGCGGCGTGACCGGGTTCGGGTTGAAGGTGACGGTCGTGCCGGGCGGGTTGCCGGTGGCGCTGAGGGTGACCGGATCGCTGAAGCCGCCCGTGCTGCCCACGTCCACGGTGTAATCTGCGTCCGTGCCGGCGCAAACGCTCTGAGAATCGGGCGTGACGCTGAGGGTGAAGTCCGCCTGGGTGGTGCAGTTGGGGAATTTGAAGGAGGCGATGCGGGTGGTCCAGTTGGCGCTGCTGGTGGATTTGTAGTATTCGGTGGTGAACCAGAAGGTGCAGTCGTCCACCGGGTCCACGGCCAACATGCTGTAATCGCCCCAGCGACTGGCGCTGTGGGTCTGGGCGCCGCCGCCGTCGATAATGGTGCCCTCGCCCTGGGTCAGCTCGTTGAGGGGATCGTCGAACAGACGCCCGGCGTAGCGGATGCCCGGATAGATGGAGGCGCTGGAGACGCTGTATCCGATAGCGAGATTGCCCACCGCGTCCATGGCCGCGCTGCCCATCCAGCGATGCAAGCCGTCATCCGGGGCGAAGGTGCTCTGCTGATAGACCGTCCATGGGTCCGCGGTGCTGCTACGACGCAGTTCGTACCAGCGCACGCCCGCGCGGCCGCCACCCGCGTCCACGGTGTGATTGAAGACCAGCGCTTCATGATCCCCGAAATTGCGATAGGCCAGGCGATACATGCCCCGATCGCCGATGGCGTCCAGCTTCTCGGCCGTGCCCTTCTGGGGGATGCAATCCCGCACGCCATCGTAGACGCAGGGCATGGAATCGAATTCGGCGATGTTGATGATAATGGGATCGGTGTTGAATGTGGTGTTGTTGGGATCGTCCCAGTCTACATGGAATTCGTGGTAATGGATCTCGTCGTTGGGCCAGTTGGCCGGGTCCCAGCTACCGTCGATGACTTCGATCATGTAGTTGGGCGCGCCGTCGGGCGGCAGGGTGGAGCCATCCAGATCGGCGGGGAGCATTCCGCCCCAGTCTGTGGAGGGCAGCTCGAAGTACTGCATTTGGGCATCCAGCCCTTGCAGCATTTTATCCCGCTCGAACGCGTAGACGCCTGTGCCCGCCCAACTGCTGCCGTTGAGGAAGAGATTGGCGGTCATGTAATAGCCATCGGGCCAGACGCCGAGCTTGGGGTAATCGTTCATTTTGTTGTCGCTGGTCTTGAACGCGTAACGGTACCAGCTTCCCGTGGGATCGGGCGTTTGAGAGATGGCGATGCACTCGTAATAAGGGCCGTCGATGGCAAACTGGCTGATGAGCCAGCGATCCGCCATGGGATCGTAGAGGACGACGGGATCGCCGTCGTTGTTCTGTTCACACTGACCGCCAAAGCCCTGCCAGATGCTGTTGATGGCCGCAGGGCCGTAGAGCAGGTTGCCCGATTTGTCGTAGATGACGAAATGGATGTTGACAGTCTGCACATAATGATTGGGCCCCACGTCGCCGTTGGTGTCGGGCGGCAGCACGCCTTCCAGGTTATCGGTGCCCTCGAAGTTGACAATCGTGCCGGGCATGGCATTGGGCCCATACGTCCTCTGCAAAGCAGCGTCTTCATGCGCGAGGAGATTCCCTCCCGATGGCTGCCGCCAGAGATTGGGCATCTCGCGGATTTCTCCGGCCTGTCGCGGCGGAATAATGGGCATCTCCCGGAGTGGGGGCGAGAGATCGTGCTTTTCGGCGTATCTCACGGTGGGGACGAGCCCGCCCCCTTGGGCGGCGGCAGTTCCTCCCACTGCGTGTGAGCCCAATGCGATGAGGATCATCAGCAGAAGGGTGAAAAGAATCAGGGGCCACTTTTTCATTGTCAATCCCTCGGTGTGGAAGAGAGCGTCATGGTTGACGCGGCGTAAAGAGGCGGGGAATTTGCCAAGTATAGATCGCCCATGCCAATACGTCAATCGCTTTGTAAAGCAGGGGCGTGTTTCAGAATGGGGGCGCACTGGCCGAATGGAATTCGGTGCTGAGGGCGTCCCGCCGCCCGTCCCCCTGCGGGGACGGAAACGTCGGCGTAGGCCGACGTGCGGCCAAAGGCCTTTAGCACCGACTTTAGTCGGCAGTATAGGAGGAGAGGCCTCTGGCGCCATGCCCCAAAATTGAAACGCACCCTGTAAAGCAGGCGACACGAGCGGCGGCGCGCCGATACCGATGAAAATGAGAACGCAGATGACGCAGATGCAACGCTGATTTCCGCAGATAATCTTTAGTCTTCAGTCTTTTTTCTTCGTGCCTTCGCTTTCCTTCGCGCCTTCGTGGCTCTATTTTCAAAGCAGTCCGATGGCAGGCAACCACTATCCGGGAAAATACGCCCAATCATACCCGGAAACAGCCCTACAGGAAAATCGGGGGACGTGTGCTATCATAGGTAAAATCCCATTGCCGCCTTCTCACACCATTCCCATCAAGGAGCGCATCCATGAGCGAAGCCATTGCTGCACACCGGCCCGTGGAAACGAGCCGCCAGGAAATTCGGAGCTGGGCCATGTACGATTGGGCCAACTCCGCGTTCAGCACCATCGTCGTCACCACGCTGCTGGGGCCCTATCTTTCCTCCCTGGCCGAGAATACGGGCGGGGTGCAGTTTCTGGGGCTCCGATTCGAGCCGGACGCATTTTTCCCTACGATGGTTTCTGTTTCGGTCGTCCTGCAGGTGATTTTTCTGCCGATTCTGGGGGCCATCGCTGATTATTCTCGCCTCAAGAAAAAGCTGATGCTGGTCTTCGCCTTCATCGGCGCGATCGCGACCCTGTTGCTCTTTTTCGTCAGTCCCAATATCCCGTTGGTGGGCGTCAATGGCGCGGTGATCATGGGCGGACTGTTGTTTGTCATCGCCAATCTCTCTTTCGGCGCGGCGGTCGTCCTCTACAACGCGTTCCTGCCCGATATCGCCGAGCCCAAGGACCGGGACAGCGTGAGTTCGTTTGGCTGGGCGCTGGGCTATCTGGGCGGCGGCATCGCCCTGGCCATCGCCCTGGGCCTGTTCACCTTGATGGAGGACAAGGGACTGGCGGTGCGCATCGGTCTGGCCCTGGCGGGCGCGTGGTGGTTGATTTTCACCTTGCTTTTCCCCGCCCGCCATCTGCGCCAACGTCCGCCCTTGAAAATGCTCCCGCCCGGTGAAAATTACTTCTCCCAGGGCGTGAAACAAATCATTCGCACGCTCTCGACCATCTATCGCAAGTATCCGGAAACACTCAAGTATCTCATTGCCTATCTCATCTACAACGACGGCATCCAGACGGTGATTGTGGTTTCGACGCTGTTCGCCGCGTCGGAACTGGGTGCAAAGGCCGACGTGCTTATGATTCTCATCCTTATGATCCAGTTCATCGCCTTTTTCGGAGCGTTGGCTTTTGGGTGGCTGGCGCAGCGTATTGGAGCCAAGAAATCCATCATCATCTCGTTGGCCATCTGGGCGGGCATCGTCATCTATGCGTATGCGCTATTGTATGAGATCTGGCAGCTTTTCATCCTGGGCGTGTTCGTGGCCCTGGTCATGGGCGGCTCTCAGGCCCTCAGCCGATCGCTCTTTTCTCAGATGATTCCCAAACAGAATGAATCGGAGTACTTCGGATTTTATGAGATCAGCGAGCGGGGCACATCGTGGTTGGGGCCGGCCCTCTTTGCGGCCGCAGTCCAGTTCACAGGCAGCTCCCGCGTCGCCATTCTCTCAGTCATCCTTTTCTTCGTCGTGGGCTTGCTGCTGTTGATTCCGGTCAATGTGCGCAAGGCCATGATCGACGCGGGCAATGACCCCGCGGGGGTGGTGCTATGATCGTCGCCCTCGAATCCACGGTTATCGCCCACGGGCTGCCCTATCCTCGCAATTACGAAACCGCCCTCCATCTGGAGGAGGTGATCCGGGCGGAAGGGGCCGAGGCCCGCACCTGCGGCTTCTGGGCGGGCAAGCCGGTCGCGGGGCTCACGCCCGAACAGATCGCCCATTTCGCCCGCGGGGAGGGCGTGATCAAAGCCTCGCTGCGGGATATCGCCATCGTCGCCGCCCGCAAGCTGCACGCGGCCACCACCGTGGCTACAACCATGTGGGTGGCCCATCGGCACGGCATCCAGGTGTTCGCCACGGGCGGGCTGGGGGGCGTGCACCGCGGGGAGGATTACGACGAATCGGCCGATTTGACCGCACTGGCCACCATCCCGGTGCTGGTGGTGTGCGCGGGCGCCAAGGCCATTCTCGACCTGCCCCGCACCCGCGAGCGGCTGGAGACTCTGGGCGTGCCGGTCATCGGCTATGGGGTGGATGAGATGCCCGCGTTCTACACCCGCAGTTCGGGCCTGCCCGTGGATGCGCGCTGCGATGCGCCCGAGGAGGTGGCCGCCATCTGGAAGGCGCACCGGCGGTTGGGGCTGCGCACGGGCATGTTGGTGACCGTACCCGTGCCCGAGGAGGCGGCGTTGGATGAGGATGTGGCTACCGCGGCCATCGAGGAGGCGCTGACGGCAGCCGAGGCCGCGGGCGTGCGGGGCAAGGCCATCACGCCCTTCCTGCTGGCCTACATCGCGGAACACACGGGCGAGGCCGCGCTGCGCGCAAATCTGGCCTTGCTGGAGAACAACGCGCGGCTGGCTGCAGCCATCGCCCAGGCGCTGGACTGACCTCCTGGCTATGTCGGAAAAGAACGTCCTGGTCATCACGCCTTTCATCTGGGAGGGCGGCCCCTGGCGGGGCAAGCGCACGGTGTACGCCATTCTGGAGGGCTTTCAGCGGGCGGGCTATGAGGTGCATGTGGTCACAGGCGCGAACCGGCCCGGTCTCAGCGACCAGGTTTGGGAAGGGCTCCATATCCACTACTTCCGGCCCGCGCTCGCGCCCGGCGGGGGCGCATTCGACGCGTTCCACTCCTATCTCACCCAGGTGGCGCAGGGGCGGAGCCCGTGGCGGCGGCATCTCAGCTTTCGTTTGTATTGGCTGAGCTTCGTCTGGGGTGCGGCCCGGCGGGCGGAGGGGGTGGCCCGGGCCCATCCCCCGCGCTTCCTCTACGGCATCAACAATCCCGGCATCCCCCCGGCCTGGCGGGTGGCCCGCAAGCTGGGGATGCCCTTTTTTGCCCGCATCATGGGCAGCGCCATCCCCCAATGGGCGGCCTCGCGGCTGAAGCTCTATCTGGCCCGCTTCGACGAACTGCTGGCCTTCAAACTCCCGGCCGAGGCCATCATCCTCACGGACGACGGTCAGGCGTCAGCCGAGGATATCGCCCGCAAGCTGGGCGTGCCCGAGGAGCGCATCTGGATGTTTCGCAGCGGCATCGACAAGGCGGTTTTTCAGCGGCCGATGGACAGCCGGGCCGCCAGGGAGAAGCTGGGCCTGCCCGCGGACGCGAGGATCATCCTCTGGGTGTCGCAGCTGGTGGCCTGGAAGCATCCCGAGCGTCTGTTGGAGGCCATGCCGCGCGTGCTCGAACGCGCGCCCGAGGCCCTGGCCCTGTTCCTGGGCGATGGGCCCATGCGCGCGGACCTGGAGGCCCGGGCGCGGGCGCTGGGCATCGATCATGCCGTGCGGTTCGATGGTTTTGTGGCCCGGGACAAACTCCCCGCGTATTTCCACGCCGCGGACCTTTTTACCGCGTTCTACGACTACGCCAACATCTCCAACAGCCTGCTGGAGGCCATGCTTAGCGGCCTGCCCGTCGTGGCGCTCGATACCGGCCACACCGCGGACATGGTGCACCATGGCGAGAACGGGCTGCTCATCCCGCCCGACCGGCCGGAGGCCATCCCCGACGCCCTCCTTGCCCTGCTGACCGATGAGGCGTTGCGACGGCGTTTGGGCGAGCGCGCGGCCCGGGCCGCGGATGCCATGCTGCTGACCTGGGAGGAGCGCATCGATCGGGAGATCGCGCGCATCGAGGGGGTGTTGCAGGCGCGTGAGTCAACATAATTTGGGTGTGTCCTTTTTCGGTTGAGGAGTCTCACCGCAGTACTCGCCGACTGAAGTCGGACTCTTCTGGCCTACGGCCATCCCCCTCTTCATCTCCCCCGCAAGCGGGGGAGAATAGCGGAAGGGAATAAGATGACGGCCTCCGCCGTCCAGTTTTCCGGTCGACGAAGGTCGACCATCGGCGCCATCGAATCCTCCTTCCTTATTTCCTCCCCCGCCCGTCTCGAAGCGGGGGAGGAATCAAAGGAGGGGGCTTGCGCCTAAAGAGCCCGAGTTCACTCGGCCAGTGCGTCCGGCTAACGCCAACTCATTTAGGACGCACCCCAAAGAAAAACTTTGCGCCTTGGCGACTTTGCGTGAGATTTTCGTCCGTATCGGCGAGCTATCGCTCGTGTCGCCTGTTCCGAAAATAGCGTTGCGTTGGTTTGCAAAAGCAACTCGAAGCCCCCGATGGGCGAGTCTGTAACCGGCGTGATGCGTCATGCGTAATCCGTGAGGTCGTTACGCATCACGCATTACGTTTCACGTAATACGGGCACCAGGCCTCGGCGGGGATGGGGCGGTTGTAGTGGGGGCTGTCGGGATTGCGGCAGAACGCGTGGCGTTTGCTCATCTGCCCGTCTCCGCTGCTCCAGAAGATGTCGAGGTGCGCGCATGTGTGGCAGGTGCGTCCGCGCAAGTGATTCCAGATAAGTTGCAATCGACTCATGAGTCGTCGTGATCATCGTAAACGGCACTGTCATCCTGGCGTTGGCGGGCGGGCAGTCCCAGGATGACGTCCTCGCCTCCTGTGAGGCGGGCGAGTTTGAGGCGGGCCTTCTTCAGCGCCCGCTTCAACGGTTTGCCGCTATACACGCTGGCAAAGGTGGAGACCGCGGCCCGTTCGTCCAGGTCCAACCCATATCGCTCCCGCAATTCCTCGCGGTGTTTGCTGAGCCACAGGTAGAGGTCGGTGACCGTGCGGCCAGGGAATTCATCCAGCAGCCCGCTTTCTTCGATGGCTCGGGCCAGAGGTAGATAGACGTTCTCATACCAGCTCAGCGCGGCTTCCTCGTAGGGAACTTCCTCGCCTCGAGCTTCGCCCAGATACCAGCGATGCACCGAGATATGTTCGTAGAGATCGCGATAGCGACCCGGCTCTGTCAGACGGATGGGCGCATCGGGATAGTGTTTGTCCAGGCCCGTGCGACGCAGGAACTGCAAACGGCTGGCCTCGATCAGCCATTGACGCAATTCCTCAGCGTTTTTAGCCTCGATGGGAATCGACGTTTCCACGGGCGTGACAAAGGCTTCGATGGTCTTTTCGCCGTGGGCGCGGGCCACGGAGACGCGATGATTGCCATCCCGCACGAAGTACAAATCGCCCACTTTGATCAGGTCCACCGGCGGCAGGCCCGTCAGGGTCTCGCGGGCCGCGTCGACCCGGGCCCAGCGCTCCTCCAGGGCTTCGTTTTTGGGCAAAAAGGCGCTGTTGAAGTCGCGATAGCGCCCCACGCTGCCCACGATCTTGTCCAGGGGCACTTCTTCGAGCCTGGGGCGAACCCCCACCTCGCGGGCCTGGAGCGCCCGGCGTACCTCGTCATAGCTCAGCAGCTCCGAGCTCTCCCCGCGAATGCGCTTGACCCAGTCCTGCAGAAAAGCCTGCATGTGGGCGTCGCGGAAGCGTTGAAGCGCCTGATTGATTTGAGTATCGGTGGGTTCGGATGTCATAGTGAGAAAGAGAAAACGACGGGGGGCGAGCCCGCGCCGATACGGACGAAAATGAGAACGCTGAGAACGCGGATGCGACGCTGATTTTCACAGATTGTTGTAACTGCTAAGGTAGCCTGGTTCGGCATCGAAAAATGCCTTGCCACGAAGGCTCGGCCCCCCTCCGGCTCCCCCGAGCTACGCTCAGGGGGAGGGGACGAAGACAATGCAGGTTTGCAAGTTTGCAGGTCACAAGTGGCAAGTCCTTCTGGCTGCGAGGTTTTTCACCTGCTACTTGCCACCTGCCACTTTTCCCCTTCGTGCCTTCGTGTCGTGGTGTCTTCGTGGTTTTCGACCTTGCTACGTTAGTAGTTACGCGTAATGCGTGATGCGTAACGATCTCACGTTTCACGTTTTCACGCATCACGCCCGTTGCCGCCTCGGCCAATCTTGGCTTGGCGATCCTTTCTCAACCAACGACAACACTATTTTCGGAACAGCTAAATCACGCGTACAACGGCGCCTGCCCGACGCGAATCGCCCGCGCCTTCGAAATAACCGGCGGGGCTGAGGCCGACGGAATGGGCGCCTCCGAAAAACATATGGCGAGTGGGCCAAACGGTGATATCATACCCCCATTCCCGTAATTTTTCAACCGCATCCCGTGGGAAGCCCGGTTCGATTTGCAAGGCGTTGCGCTCGAAATGGATACGTGGGGCCTCGACCGCATGATGCAAATCCATGTGCAGGTCGGTGTAATTGAGAAAGACCTGGAGGATGGCGGAGCGAATGCGGTTGGCTCCGCCCGAGCCCACGGCCAGCACCGGTTCATCGTCCTTCAGCACCAGGGTGGGGGCCATCATGGAGCCGATGCGCCGCCCCGGCTTGCCCTGCAGAAAACCGTCGGGATGCAGGTCGGCTTCGCCCAGGATATTGTTGAGGATGATGCCGGTTCCGGGCACGACAAAGCCAGGCGATTCACCCGCGGTGGTGGTGAGGGCGATGAGGTTGCCCTCGCCGTCGAGGACGCTGATATGGCTGGTGTTGCTGTGCTCGCGCGGCGGCAGCGGCGCTTCGGGATGGCGGCGGCCGAAGGATCGCAAGCGTCGGGCCAGCTCGATGGCGTGTTCCTTCACGTGCTCGGGAGCCAGAAAAGCCCCGGCGTCGCCCGTGAGCTCGAACATGGGCCGGGCGAGATTGGTCTGCCGCATCACCTCGGCCAGCAGCTCCAGATGCGTGACGCTGCCGAAGGGGATCTGCGGGAGGGCGTAGTCTTCCAGTAAAGCCAGGGAGAAGGCGATGAGCGCGCCCCCGCGTGAGGGGGGCGGATTCGTGAGGAGTTCGTATTGGCGATAGTGCTGATGCAGAGGTTCGCGCACGATGACCTGATATTCGGCCAGGTCCCTCTCGGTGATCAGGCCGCCATGCGCCCGCTGGTCGGCCAGGATGGCTTGCGCGACCTCGCCCCGATAGAAGAGATCGGGCCCTTCCCGACCCAATGCTTCCAAAAAATCGGCGAGTTCGGGGTTTTTATAATGGAAATCGGCGCGCAGGAACCTATCGGGCGCGCCGAATAGCCGGGCCAGAGCCTCATCCGCGGCGAAGATATCGTAGAGGAGTTCGCCCACATAGGCCCCGAAATCGCCCAGGGGAACGCCATTGCGGGCGAGGTGGATGGCGGGTTCCAGGACGACGGACAGGGGGAAGTTCCCCAGGTCTTCCTGCAGGCGACAGAGCCCGGCGATAAGCCCGGGCGTGGCGACGCTGGCCCGGCCAATGTGGAAAAGCTGATGGGTGGGGCCGTAGTTGACGTCGATGGCGTAGAAATCGGGGGGATTGGGCCAGTCTTTCCGGTCCATGCCCTTGCCCGGGAAATCGACGAAGAAGTCATAGAGCCATGCGTGGGCGTCTCGATGCCGGAATACGAGGGCGAAGCCGCCGCCGCCCGGCGCCACCAGCGTGGGTTCGGCCATGAAGCTGGCGAAACTGGCGGCCACCGCGGCATCGACGGCATTGCCGCCCGCCCGCAGCATCTCCGCGCCCGCTTCTGCTGTTTGCACACTTCCTGCTGCAATGATGCCTTTGGTCATGAAGGATTCACCGGCTGTTAAAATCGAATTCTTTCCACAAAGCGTTGAGATAATGGTAGGGATCGTGATGATACGCGTCGAGATCGACGTCGAAATCGGGGAAATCAAGGGAGGATGCTTCGGATGTCAGCGCCTGCACCAGCGGCTTCTCGCTGCCATCGGCCCGAAGCAGGCCAGTGACCCGCCGCCAGTTGGGCCGGTCGTAGGGAGGCACGCGCCAGTGGTCTTCGGGGACGTCGGCCCAGCGCCAGAACCAGAGCGAAGGCAAGTCCATCTGTCGGGCCAGGGCGATGACCTGGGCCAGATGCTCGGCGGCTTCCTCCTCGTTTGCGTAATAAACGCCGTCGCGGGAGAGAGAACGCTGCCCTGGCGGCGCGGTGGGCAACCCTGCCAGAAAGAGGGAGAGGGGCTGCTGGGCCAGGGCCAGCGTGAGCTTCAGGGCGAATGCAATCCAGGCGACGCTCAGGGGCAGACGGCGGCGGTCGCTGGCGAACGCGGCGATGCTCAGGCCCGGCCGTCCGCCCGCGGCCAAAATGTCGCGCGGACCAATGGCCTCGCGGTTTTCCAGCGCGTCGAAAGCGATGAGAAACAGCGCATCCTGGCGAGGCGCGACCTGCTGTTTCCGGGCCAGGGTCTCATCCAACCAGCGGCGGACGTCGTCCCGGGCGTGAGCGGCGGAGAGTCGCCCGAAGCCGGGGAGCAGCTCCCAGCCCATGAGCGCAGGATGATCCGCGTAGAACGCGACCAGCTCATCCAGCAGCAGCCGTTGGGCCGAGCGCATGCGTTCGTCGGTGAAGGACGACCTCATGCGGCCCCAGGTGAGCCAGCTCTCGTTGACCAGCAGGGGCCAGTGGGGCGGGAAGGGGCTCGGCGTGACCCCCCAATCGGGCCACCACAGCGCCCCATCCCAGAAGCCGGTCCACAACCCGGCCACCACCCTGATCCCGGCGTCTTCGGCTATCTGCAAGAACTGGCCGAAGCGGTCGAAGACGCGAGGCTCGATGCGCCCCACGCCCGGCTGAAAATCCGCCCAGAACAGGGGAATGCGCACGGCCTGAATGCCCAGCGAGGCGATATGGGCCAGATCCGCTTCGATTTCGGCCGCGTCGAACGCCCGCCAAAGGCGGGGGCCGGTCTTGCGAGGGAGGTAGCCGATGCCGAGAAACATGAAGGGGAGGGGGCGAATGCGATGTCAGCGGGCGGACAGTTTATGATACTCATTGTCGCCCGAATCGCCAAACCAGGGGGTTGATCCGGGGTGCGTTTCAAAAATGGGGCGCACTAGCCGACTCAAGTCGGGCGCTTCAGGCCTGCGGCCAGTGGACGGCCTCCGCCGTCCATTTTCACCGTATGCAATAGGTCGACGAAGGTCGACCACTGGCGCGAAGCGCCCAAAAAGCCCGAGTTTACTCGGCCAGTGCTTGGCGACGAATCGACGATGATTTTTTGCCCCCAAATTGAAACGCACCCGTTGATCCGGGCGTGTCCTAAATTTTTGGCAAATCGCGTCGTCATCAGGAATTCGGTCATGCGGGCTCCACCCGGCGCTGAAGCGCCGGGCTACAAAACAACGCCGGGTGAAACCCGGCTTTGGACGCGGGCTGGCTCTGAAAGCCCCCTTGAGGGGGCGTCGTTTCTAGCCCGGAGGTTCACCTCCGAGGCGCCAGGCGCAACGCGCCCATAATTTGGGACGCACCCGCTTGATCCGATAACAAAAACCTCCCCCGCGGCCAGTGGGGGGAGGTCAGGGAAAGCGTGTGGGGTTTGGAGGCGGGCGATGCGAACGATAGATGACTGGTACGGGTGAAAATGGGAACGCAGATAATGCGGATGCTTCGCAACGCAGATTTCCGCAGATGATTTTCACAGATTTTTTATCTGCGTTCATCCGTTTCAATCTGCGTCATCTGCGTTCCCTCATCCTATTTTCAAAGCCCCTGGAATCAGGGCGCGCTCTTCTCGTAAATCCAGGGCTCGGCCGGGCGCAGCAGGCCCACCAGGATATTATCGCGCACCTGGTTCACCTCGGCCTTCAGACCCTGGCCCACCTTGCTCTCGAACAGATGATAAGGTGCGAGATCGACGCCGTTGTTGTTGAGGCTGGCGACATAATCCTCGCCTCCCTTGAAGGAGCCGCCCGCCACCGCGGCCACCGTGTCGAACACTGCCTGATCCGTGTTTTTCATGACGGACGTGAGGACCACATTGCCATATTCGGGGAAGGTCACATACCAATCGACCACGGCGCCGATGAACATGCGATTCCGTTCCTGCGCGGCGCGGGCGCTGCCCTTGGCGGCATCCTTGGCCACAGCAAAAATAACATCGCAATCCTGATCGAAGAAATCGTTGGCCACCTGATAGCCTTCATCCTCCGACGTCTTATCTTTCAGGAAGACGCCTTCCTTCGTATACACATCCCAGCCGAGGATGTCCAGATCGACGCCGTTCTGACGACGATAGTAATCTGCGCCATTGACGAAACCGGTCATGAAATCGGTGACCGCGGGCGTGTCAGCCGCGCCGTAGGTGCAGACAACGCCTGTCTGGCTCATGCCGCCCGCCAGATACCCGGCCATATAGCTCACCCCCACCACATCGAAGACGACGCCGCGCACGTTGGGGGCGTTGGAAGATGCGTCCACGATGGCGAACTTCGTATCGGGATGGGCTTTCGCGGCTGCGCCCGTGGCGTCCGCCATTTCCTCGCCGATGGTGATGATCAGGTCCGTGTTTTTGGCTACCAACGCGTCGATCCCCTTGGCGAAATCCGCTTCGGAGACGCTTTCCTCATAACTCGCCTCGATGGGGAACAGGTTTTTCGCCCGCTGGATGCCTTTCCAGGCCAGTTTGGTGAAGAATTTTTCCTCGATGCCGCCGACGGCGGTGACCAACCCCACCGAGAAGGGCTCGGGCGTGAAAGCCTCCGGCGCGGGCGTCGGAGTGAAAACAGGTTGGGCTTCGGAACTGCTGCAAGCGGCCAGGATGATGACTGCCAGGCCGACCATCAAGAGCAGGGCTAATTTTTTCGACATTGTCGCCTCCATGGATATGCGGGCCTCATTGCCTCGCAAAAATGGCTTGTATGAACGGAGTTCAGCTTACAAACTCATTACCTCAAGTATAGGCGAGGTTAACAGGGCTTGGCAACCGTTGAGGGGCGTTTTGTGATGGATTGACCAGATTTTCGATGGATTCGATGCAGCGAACTGACTCCTCTGCCAGACGAACTCCAAAGATTTTCCCAGACGCCGCCTTGTCATTATACTGGGGGACAAGCCAACCGCGGACGCATCCCCCGCTCTGTCGGTTTCATGGTTTCCCAATTTCAGTGGATTGCGATTTCGTGTGTAAACGCACACTGAATGAATTCAGGTCTAAGGGCGTTCCGCCGCATGTCCCCCTTCGGGGACATTTTTCCGTCCGGTTGAGTCTGTCTGCGTAGGCAGACAGGCGGCCAGGCAATCCGCCTTCCATATGTCCTCCCCCGCCCGTCTCGAAGCGGGGGAGGAAGCAAAGGTGGGGGCCAAAGGCCCCTAGCCCTGATTTTAATCGGTGGGCTAGCGGAAATCGTGAATTGCTGAATTTTCCCGTCGCGCCTTCGCATCATCTTTCCCCTTATGGCGCCAGGCTGGCGCGGGCCTGGTCGAAGACGTAACGAGCGAAACATGATTCACTACATCAAACTGGGCGGCAGCCTCATCACTGACAAGAACAAGCCGCTGACCCCACGCCCCTTGGTCATCCAGCGGCTGGCCCGAGAGATCGCGGCCGCGTATCGGGCGCACCCCGAACGCCGGTTCATCCTCGGGCACGGCAGCGGCAGTTACGGGCATGTCGTCGGCCAAAAATACGCTATCCGCGAGGGCGTGGAGGACGCCCGGGGCTGGCGCGGGTTTGCCGAGACGGGTTATATCGCGGGGCAGCTCAATCGGCTGGTGTTGGCCGCGTTGTTGCGCGCGGGCCTGCCTGCGGTCAGTTTGCCCCCTTCCTCTCTGGTCGCCTGCGCCGAGGGGAAGATCGTCAGCTTTCACGCCCGACCGGTCGTCTCCGCCCTGCACCACGGGCTCATCCCCCTCCTCTTCGGCGATGTCGCGTTCGACGAGACCCGCGGGGGCGTCATCGTCTCCACCGAAGAAGTATTCGCCGCGCTGGCCGATTATCTCCCCCCCGACCGCCTCACCCTGGCGGGCGTGGTGGACGGCGTCTACACGAGCGACCCCTTGCGCGACCCCGGCGCCCGACCCATCCCCCGCATCCGCGTGGGCGAGCTGGACGCCCTGGCCGAGGCCCTGGGCGGTTCCCACGGCGTCGATGTCACGGGCGGGATGGCGGGCAAGGTGGGGGAGATGGCCGCGCTCGTCCGCCGTTTTCCCCATCTGCGCGTGCATCTCATCTCGGGCGAGACGCCGGGCCGGTTGCAGCGCCATCTCATCGATCCCGACCTCCCTTTGGGCACGACGCTGAGTCTCTGATAGAATGTTATGGTTCCAAGCGTTTCATTTCAACACGGATGTAACTACTAAGGTCGTCACCCGAAACCACTAAGAACACTAAGACACAAAGGCACAAAAGGTAATTTATACATTTTCTTCGTGTTCTTAGTGCCTTTGTGTCCTTTGTGGTTTGTTAACCGGAGTGCGTTAGCAGTTACACACGGATAGAAAGAAACACGGATGAAAACCAAGTGGCAAAATCATGACTCAAACCTCTGACCTTTCCCTCACATTCGAAGAAGCCCTGGCCCAGTTGCAAACCCTGGTGGAGGCGCTGGAGCGCGGCGACGGCAGTCTGGAAGAAAGCCTCGCCCGCTATGAACAGGGCATGAAGCTCGTCGCTTATTGCAACGATCTGCTGGATAAGGCCGAGTTGCGCGTGCGGGAACTGCTTCCCAACGGGGAGGAAGTCCCCTTCACCGGGCCTATGGACAGCAGATCGTAGGTTTAAACTAAACGCATTTTGAAATCAGGTGTTTTTGGCCTCGGCCATCCGGAGCTGAAGCTCCGGGCTACGAAACGACGCCGGGTGAACCCGGCTTCCTGCGGCGCGCGACCTGCACCGTAGCCCCATTCATGGGGCGTCGTTTTTAGCCCGCAGGTGAACCTGCGGGCGGCAGCGCGGCCAGAGAATCGCCTTTCATGGATGATCCAATGCAAACCAAAAGCTTTGGTTTCAATTTGCTTTCAGTTAGAGGCTGTTCTGCACTTTACCGACCTCAAAGGTCAGGATCGCCGCATCGGAGGTTGAAATTCGCCGCAGATAACGCGGATAAAGCAGATTTCCGCGGATTTTTTCAAAAGGATGCCATCTTTTTCCGTAAAAATCCGTATTGATCCGTCGCATCAGCATCATCCGTGGCGAATTGAAACGCACGTCACCCACAAAATCACGCCAAATTGGCGATAAGTTCATAACAGGCTCTAGGAGTCAGTAAGTTGGCGGGGGCAGGTAAGTGTGCTGGGACGTGGCGGGGATGCGCAGGATCTGGCCCGGACGCAATCGCTGACCCGGGCGCAGGTCATTGACCAAACGCAAGGCGCGGGCGGCAATGCCGCATCGCCGGACGATCCGACGGATGTCATCCCCCTGGCGCACGCGATATTCCCGGCCGCAGGCGGCGTTGGTGCGCGGCGCTTTCCTGACGGGGATCTTCAACCGTCGCCCCGGCCTGATGCGGGAGCTTCTCAAGCCGTTGGCCTTGCGAATGGCCCGAACGGACACGCCGAACCGTTTCGCCACCCCGGCCAGCGTATCTCCCTTCCTGACCAGATAAATTTGATAGATGCGTGGGGGCGCTTCGGCCCGGGCCTGGGGCGAAGAAAACAGGGTCAATATAAGCAGCGCCGCACCCACGACGCCCGCAACGAATGCTCGAAAAGACACAACCATGTCACCTCGTGGGAAGTGGCCGCCTCCGGCAGAAGTCGGAAGAACCGTTCCTGGGGAGGCGGCTGTCGGGGGACGGAAAACAGAAAAGATGACCTGGGTCATTTTACTACCATTTGGGGCGCATGGCAAATGGGGTTTGAGGCATTTTCTCTCGCATTCCACGGGCGGTGGAGACAAATTTCAAAATTTACCAAAATTTGTCGAAAAAAGGTATTGACAAAGGGCATTTTGTGTGGTATATTGGACTTTGCGCTCAGCGATTGGCGCTGCCGACCTGGCAAAAATTCAGTCCCGAACATTGGGCTGAAAGGACGAAAAACGAGTTTGTTGAAAGCTCGAAAAAAGTCGCAAAAAGGACTTGACAAGGTCGGTGGGATATGCTAGAATTGCCTTCGCAAATGAGCAAGAGGTCATCGCAACAACGACCTTAATAAAGGAGAAGCTGCTCGAGAGTTTTTCAAAAGACGCACTCACACCAAGGACGTTGAACTTCCGTCGGCATAGATGTTGGTGTCGGCGGTTTTGTTTGCCCTTCGAGCAGTGAGCATCCAGAACTTTAACAGTTGAAGAGTGGTAGGAAAGCTTGTGCGATCAAGGCTCCGAACAGTGACCTGCTAAACCCAGGAAACTCAATTTTGTCGGAGAGTTTGATCCTGGCTCAGGATGAACGTTGGCGGCGTGCCTAACACATGCAAGTCGAACGAGCAGCCGGATTCTTCGGAAACCGGTGGGCGAGTGGCGAACGGGTGAGTAACACGTGGGTAACCTGCCCCGAAGCGGGGGATAACTGCTGGAAACGGCAGCTAATACCGCATGTGCTTGCCGGATCGT
>JALXCB010000016.1 GCA_026991225.1 Anaerolineae bacterium
CTCCACCCGGCGCTGAAGCGCCGGGCTACAAAACCACGCCGGGTGAACCCGGCTTTGGGCGCGGGCTGGCCCTGAAAGCCCCCTTGAGGGGGCGTCGTTTCTAGCCCGGAGGTTCACCTCCGGGGCGTCAGGCGCAACGCGCCCATAATTTGGGACGCACCCGAGAGAAAGGGGTGTGTCCCAAAATTTTGGCAAATCGCGTTGTCATCAGGAATTTGGTCATGCGGGCTCCACCCGGCGCTGAAGCGCCGGGCTACAAAACCACGCCGGGTGAACCCGGCTTTGGGCGGGGGCTGGCTCGGAAAGCCCCCTTGAGGGGGCGTCGTTTCTAGCCCGGAGGTTCACCTCCGGGGCGCCAGGCGCAACGCGCCCATTGGGGACGCACCCGGAGGAAATGGAAATCAGAAAACCGGGAAACCGGTAGACCAGGAGTGTTGCCGTCTCGCCCCGGTCTGCCGGGCTCCAACTTCAATCCTCTCGACGCATCGTCGTTCATATCATGCGTTACGAAAATGGACGTGGGGAGGTTGCTGGCGACAGGCTAAAGCCATCGCGCAGCGTGGGAATTTGCATCCCTATTTCCCTTCATGCTATCATCCCTCCGGCTGGTTACAAGCCCCTCTTATTTTCTCATGACCCAAGGCGCGGGCGCTATCCCGTGCTTCTTCTTTTTGGAGTGGCGCAATGACGAATTTCATCTTCATCACCGGCGGCGTGGTGAGCGGCCTGGGTAAAGGCGTGACGGCCGCGGCGATTGGCCGCCTCCTCCGATCCCGGGGCATTCGCGTTGCCGGGCAGAAGCTGGACCCCTACCTGAACGTGGACCCGGGCACCATGAGCCCCTACCAGCACGGCGAGGTCTTCGTCACCGACGACGGGGCCGAGACCGACCTGGATCTGGGACATTACGAACGCTTTACGGGCGTGAACGTCACCCGCTCCAGCAACGTCACCAGCGGCCAAATCTACGCCGAGGTCATCGCCCGGGAGCGCCGCGGCGACTATCTGGGCGGCACGATTCAGGTCATCCCTCACGTCACCAATGAGATCAAGCGCCGCATTCGCATGGTGGTGAAAGAGACGGACGCGGAGGTCGTGCTGGTGGAGGTTGGGGGCACGGTGGGCGATATCGAGGGCCTGCCTTTCCTGGAGGCCATCCGTCAGATGCGCAAGGACATGGGCTGGGAGAACACGGTCTACATTCACGTGACGCTGCTTCCTCACATTGGGGCCACAGGCGAACTGAAGACGAAGCCCACCCAGCACAGCGTGCGCGAGCTCCGGGGCATCGGCATCCAGCCCGACGTCATCTGCGCCCGCTCGGACTATCCTGTGGATGACGAAGTGCGCAACAAAATCGCGCTCTTCACCGACGTGGAGCCGCGTGCGGTCATCCCCCTGGTCACCGCGAGCACCATTTACGAAGTGCCTCTCACCCTGGAGGACGCGGGCCTGGGCGATTATCTGGTGGAGCGACTTCGTTTGGAGAATGCACAGCTGCCAGACCTCTCCGGCTGGCGGGAGATGGTGGCGCGCATCTACGCGCCCAAGCCCAAGGTGCGCGTGGGCCTGGTGGGGAAGTACGTCGAGCTGCAAGACGCGTACATCAGCGTGCGCGAGGCCCTTTTCCACGCGGGCATTGCCGAGGGCTACGACGTGGAGATCGAGTGGATCAGCTCAGAAGACCTGGAGCGAGGGAAGCATCTCGACCTGCTGGACACGGTGGCGGGCATTGTCGTGCCGGGCGGGTTCGGCTACCGCGGCATCGAGGGCAAGATCATCGCCGCCCGCTACGCCCGCGAGCATCAAATTCCTTATCTGGGGCTGTGTCTGGGCATGCAGGTCATGTGCATCGAGTTCGCCCGCTTCATCTACGACAGCGACGATCCCAACAGCACCGAATTCGACCCCACCACGCCCTACCCCGTCATCGATCTCATGGCCGATCAGAAGGAGATCACCGATATGGGCGGCACCATGCGCCTGGGGTTGTATCCTTGCGTGCTCGTGCCGGGCACGAAGGCCCATGAAGCCTATGGCGTGGACATGGTGGAGGAACGGCATCGTCACCGCTGGGAATTCAACAATGCTTTTCGGGAGCCTTTCGAGGAGGCGGGCATGGTCTTCAGCGGCCTCAGCCCAGACGGGCGATTGGTGGAGATCGCGGAGCTGGCCGATCATCCCTTCATGCTGGGCAGCCAGTTCCACCCCGAGTTCAAATCCCGGCCCGATAACCCCCATCCCCTGTTCCTGGCTTTCATCCGCAAGATCATCGAGGAGCAGAAGCGACGGGAGGCCGCTTACGCATCCGCGACGTCCTGAATAGGGATGGTGAAATCGGAGGTCGAGGGGGAAGGGCGCGACGCGGCACCTCGGGCGAGGAGGGTGGCTGTGCGCGCCCGATGACGCGCGATCTCCTGCAAGTGCAGACTGACGCTGCGCCCGTTGTCGGGCAGAGAAAAGCGCATGGCGTAGGCCTTGGTCAACCAGTCCTCGGCCTCGTCGAACTCGCCATTCTCCAGCAGAATGCGTCCCAACACCGCCATACTGCACACATCCATGGGATTCTCCTCCAGCTTGCGGTGGAGTTTGGCCATCATGCGGTCGTCCTGATCGCTCCAGGGCAGGCGCACGCCTACATCGAAGATGATATCCGTCAGCTTCTGCGTCTGGCTGACCTCCGCCCGGTGGCGCACCACCGCCCGCGACCGGGGCACGATCATATCCAGCTCCCGCACGATGCGGGCGTGGAGGATGGCCTGAACGAAGTCGATCTCCGAGAAGACGGTCACCTCCCCGTCCGGATCGATGACGACATCCAGCAATTGCTCGCTTTCGGTCGTCGTCAGCTTCATCAGCATGACAGGCACGCCGGAGCCGTTGTGAATGCGGATGACGTCATTTTCCGCCTCCACCCTCAGGCCCGCGAGCTGCCGGCCCTCATCTCGATTGACGGGGATGCGCTCCTGACAGGGGAATTGCACATCCAGAATCTCCAGGAAATCCGCGGAATAGTTCTTGAACACGCCCACATGCTCGTGCACCACGTCATCCTCCACCATCTCGAACACCACCTTGCTGCCCACCAGCCTCTCCAGCAAGGGATCGGCCTTATGCCCGACCTGTCCCAGGGCCTCGCTGCCCAGCTTCTTCAGATGGGACTCACTGGTCTCGGTGACGAACTGCCCCACGGGCTTGCGGGCGCGGCCAATGGCCATGCCGATGACCTCGTTCAGGGATTCGGATGCATTGCTGACGAAGATGCGGGCCTTGCGCAGCGTGCGACGAAACACGTTGGGATGAAAGGCTTTTTTGATGGCTTTGTCCCGTTCCCGCGCCTTTTCTGGTGAGAGATCGTCCGCGTAGCGGAAGATGGTTTGGATATTGGGAAACTCGTCATCGTAGAGGAGATAACTGGTCTCCAGGTGACTGTCATCTTGCACCGCATTGCGATAGTGCATCTCGACGCCCGTCGGCAGCACCTCCATCACGCCCCACACGCGCCGACCATTTGTCAGCTCCATGGTGACGTGAAACCCATTGAATGAGGCCAGGCAGACATCTCGACGACGAAAACGCAACCATGCCGCCAGCAACGACGTGAGAAAAATGACGGCAATCGTAGCGATGAAACCCCAATCGACCATCGTGCGCTCCTTGTGTGTGGTGGAAAAAGTGTGTGTGGGAAAAGCAGGCTATCACAGAACCGGAAAAAGAGGAAACGGAAAACTTGCGTCAAGCCCGCGTTCCATCTCCCCGGAGACGACAGGGCGTCCCGGTTTTCAACTTACCCGATTTTTTGGTGATGTGGCTCTTGTACTATAATCTGAACGGCGGGCAAACTCGCGCCGATACGGATGAAAGCGCCTCGCTGCCAGGTTGGCGCAGGAAGCCAAGCACGTGACGCGTAATGCGTAAGGTTCTCACGTTTCACCTTTTCACGCATCACGCCCGTTGCCGTCTCCTCCAAGTGGGCTTCGAGCCACTGGTTCAACCGCACCCTTCGCTTCGCCTGACATCCTACTAAACGTTACGAAATCTCTTTTTTCCGGTAACTGCTAACGTACTCGACTTTAGGCCCCAAGAAGCCACGAAGTCTCGAAGTTTTTCGAAGACACGAAAGAAAAATACTTCGTGCTTTCGTTCTCTTCGTGTCTTCGTGGCAAAAAGTGGCGGCGCGACCTTAGTAGTTACTTTTTCTGGCATCGACATGGACCGACTCTACACACCCTGGCGGTGGGATTATATGGTCAACCCCAAGCCCAAAGACTGCCCATTCTGCGAGTACATCGCCCAGGACCCCAGCCACGATCCTAAGAATTTCATCCTGCATCGGGCTCCCCATACATTCATCATCCTCAACCGCTATCCCTACTCCAACGGGCACCTCATGGTGCTGCCCAACGTGCACGTCAGCAGCCTGGACGCGCTGGATGACGCCACGCAGTTCGAGCTGATGAAGCTGACGACTTACTGCACCCAAATCCTGACGAAAGCCTACCATCCTCACGGCTTCAACGTGGGCATCAACATTGGCAAGGCCGCGGGCGCGGGCATGGAGGAGCATCTGCATGTCCATATCGTGCCCCGCTGGGCGGGCGACACCAACTTCATGCCCGTCATCGGCAAGACCAAAGTCATGCCCGAAACCCTGGACAGCGTTTACGCCCGGCTGAAAGGCGTGATGGAAACGTTGCCTCCGCCGACGTTTGGGAAATAGACGCCACGAACGATTGTTCGCCGATACGGACGAAAACGTCTCGCGGCCAGGACGGCGCGGGAAGCCAGGCACGTAATGCGTAATGCGTAATGCGTGATGCGTAACGATCTCACGTTTCACGTTTTCACGCATCACGTTCATTGCAGACTCGCTCAACGTTGTCATGACGATCCTCAATCCTAATCAATCCTAATCCTGAGCCGAATCCTATTTTTTATAGCAGCCCACATCCATCAGGCCATTCTTCACAACCCCATATCATTCACAAGGAGCAACCCTCATGGATCTGCATCTCAATGACGAGCATGTGATGATTCGAGACGCGGCCCGCGATTTCGCCCAGAACGAAATTGCCCCAGTGGCCGCCCACTACGATGAAACCGGTGAATTCCCCCTGCCCATCATCAAGAAGATGGGAGAGATGGGTTTCATGGGCATCGAGATGCCCGAAGAGTATGGGGGCGCGGGCATGGACACCATCGCCTATGTGCTGGCTATGGAGGAGATCGCGAAGGCGGATGTGGCCACCTCCACCATCATGTCGGTGAACAACTCCCTCTATTGCTACGGCATCTACAAGTTCGGGACCGAGGAGCAAAAGCAGGCATGGCTGCCCCCCATCACCACGGGCGAGGAAATCGGCGCTTACGCGTTGACCGAGCCCATGTCCGGCTCCGATGCGGGGACGATGAAGACGCGGGCCGTGCTTAGCGATGACGGCAAATACTACATCATCAATGGCCGCAAATCGTGGATCACCTCGGGCCCGGTGGCGCACCGCCTGGTGCTTTTCGCGGTCACCGACCCGAACGCCAAACCCAAACATCGCGGCATCACCGCCTTCCTCATCGACACCCGGCAGCCCGGTTTCGTGCGGGGCAAGGTGGAGCCCAAGCTGGGCATCCGCGCCTCGGCCACCTGCGAAATCATGTTCGAGGATTACAAATGCCCGGTGGAGAACGTGCTGGGCCAGCCGGGGCAGGGCTTCAAGATCGCCATGACCGTGCTGGACGCCGGTCGCATTGGCATCGCCAGCCAGGCCTTGGGCGTGGCCGAGGCCGCATACGAGGCCAGCGTGCAATACGCCCGCGAACGGGTCGCGTTCGGGCATCCCATCGGCGAATTCCAGATGATCCAGCAGAAGATCGCAGACATGAAAACCCGCATCGAAGCCAGCCGTCTCCTCATCCTTCAGGCTGCTATGGCGAAAGAAGAGGCCAAGACCACGGGTAAGCGCTTTACCACCGAAGCGGCCATGGCCAAGCTCTTCGCCAGCGAAACCGCCATGTTCGTCACCCACGCAGCGGTGCAGATCCACGGCGGCATGGGCTATTCCAAAGAACTGCCCATCGAACGCTACTTCCGCGACGCCAAGATCACCGAGATCTACGAAGGCACCAGCGAGATTCAGCGCATGGTCATCGCCCGCAACGAGCTGGGCCTGCGCGGCTCGTGCTGATCCGCGCGTATTGTGCGTTTTAACTCGCCGCGGATGACGCGGATCAAACGGATTTACACGGATTGCAGGAAGGAATGATGTCCTCATCCTTGAAATATGGCGAGCTGACCAGTGAAATTCTCAATGCGTTTTACACCGTTTACAATCGATTGGGTTATGGTTTCCTTGAGAATGTCTACGAGAACGCGTTGGCTTATGAGCTCCGAAAACGCGGACATCGCGCGATACAGCAAGCCCCGATCAAAGTGCGCTATGATGCCATCATCGTTGGCGAATACTTCGCTGATATTCTGATTGATGGGAAGGTCATCGTGGAGTTGAAAACTGCGGAACGTATCAGCGAAGCCCACGTGGCGCAGTTGGTCAATTATCTTAAAGCCACAGGAATCGAAGTGGGCTTGCTGTTGAACTTTGGCCCGAAACCTGAATTTCGCCGAAAAATCTTTACCCAATCCAAAAAATCCGCGTAAATCCGTAGTATCGGCGTCATCCGCGGCGAATTCCGACTCCCGTCCGTGAGGATACATGCATGAAAGCCGTGATTTTTCGAGAACACAGCCCCGACCTGGATGTGTACGACGTGGTCGATGACATGCCCGCGCCCGAGATCGGCCCGGACGAGGTGCTGATCAAGGTGCATTATGCCGCGCTCAACCGTCTGGACGACTGGGTGCGCAAGGGCTGGCCCGGCCTGAACCTGGAGCTGCCTCACATTCCCGGCAGCGATTTCGCGGGGGAGATCGCCGCGGTGGGGGAGCGGGTGACCGGCTGGGAGGTCGGGCAGCTGGTGACGGGCAACCCCACCTTGTTCTGCGGCCAGTGCCGCTACTGCCTGCAAGGGAATCAACACCTGTGCGAGCATTTCAGCATCGTGGGCGAGCATGTGCGCGGGGCCTGCGCCGAGTACATGAAGCTCCCCGCCCGCAATCTCATCGCCATTCCCGAAGGCGTGGACCTGAAGCGGGTAGCCGCGGGGAATCTGGTCACCCTCACGGCCTGGCGCAATCTCATCGTGGATGGCGGATTGCGGCCCAATGAGACGGTGCTGGTCGTGGGCGCGGGCGGCGGCGTGAACATGACCGCGATTCAACTGGCGAAGCTGGTGGGGGCCACTGTGTGGGTGGTGGCCAGCAACGCGTGGAAAGCGGAGAAGGCCCGGGAGCTGGGCGCAGATTGGGTCATCGACCGCAGTCAGGAGCCCAACTGGGCGAAGGCGGTGTGGAAGCAGAGCCAGGGCCGGGGCGTGGACGTGGTCGTAGACAATGTGGGCGAGGCCACCTGGAAGAGCAGCCTGCGGGCGCTGGGCAAACACGGGCGCTTGCTGACAGTGGGGGGGACCACCGGCTACAGGGCCGAAGTGCCCGTAAATCTTATCTTCGGCCGCCAGCAGCGCATCATCGGCAGCACCATGGGCAACATGGAGGACGCGCGCAACGCGTTCGACCTCATCTTTTCGGGCAAGATCACGCCCGTCATCGACAGCGTCTGGCCTCTGGAGGGCTATGTGGACGCACTGAAGAAGATGATCGCCAACGAGCATTTCGGCAAGCTGGTGATCGATGTGGTTCACTCGGTGTGAAGTCGCTTATCCCACCAAACGCGCAGCCACCAACCCAACGTCAACCCCAGCCACAAGGGCGGCGCAGCGGAAAGCATCGTCCAGTTCCTGATCGCATAGTTGAAAGGAGGCACAATCAGCATCCACTGTAACACACGCAGGATGAGCGTCACGGTGGGGATCAGTCCCAAGGCGAGGGCCATCTTCGTGGCCTGACTCAGGGAATCCACCCGAGTGTCCAAAGGCAGAACCCAGGCGAACACAACGCCCGCCACCAGAACGATCAGTGAAGAGAGCAAGAACAAGCCGCCGCCCAACCTGCTTTCGAAGTGCATCATATGCTGCCGGGCCAGGAATTCGATGTGGGCCGCTTTCACGACTAACCAAGTGATCACCAGGCCCAGAACGAGCGTCTTGAGAATGAAGCGATTTGTGGAAGTCAAGGCGCGGCCTCCGAGATGAGGATGGACTGATTTCAAGCATACACCTTTTGCTCTCAAAAAGCAACACACCCCTTTCTCTCGGGTGCGTCCCAATTTTTTGGCAAGACCTCCGGGAGGTGGCGTCAAACGCTTCATTTTGCCCCAAACTCTGTCGCCACCTCCCGGAGGTCGCCTACGTCGCCAATTATTTGGGACACACCCCTTTCTCTCGGGTGCGTCCCAAATGGGCGCGTTGCGCCTGACGCCCCGGAGGTGAACCTCCGGGCTAGAAACGACGCTCCCTCAAGGAGGCTTTCCGAGCCAGCCCGCGCCCAAAGCCGGGTTCACCCGGCGTGGTTTTGTAGCCCGGCGCTTCAGCGCCGGGTGGAGCCCGCATGACCGAATTCCTGATGACAACGCGATTTGCCAAAATTTTAGGACACGCCCCTTTCTCTCGGGTGCGTCCCAAATTATGGGCGCGTTGCGCCTGACGCCCCGGAGGTGAACCTCCGGGCTAGAAACGACGCTCCCTCAAGGAGGCTTTCCGAGCCAGCCCGCGCCCAAAGCCGGGTTCACCCGGCGTGGTTTTGTAGCCCGGC
>JALXCB010000017.1 GCA_026991225.1 Anaerolineae bacterium
AAGTCCAGGCCTGGGAGAAAGACCGGAATGACTCTGGCGCCACTGTCGATTGGCAATTTACCACGGCAGATGCTCGCATCAAGCTGAAACGACTTTATCCATCATTCAACACTTGACTGAGTACTAGGCTAGAAGTACTTTCCGATGAGCAATTGATATTTGCCTTTCAGCTCCTGGGGGATTTTGTCGCGTTGGGTGATGATGGCGTCTTGGAGAGCGTCCGCGTAGGGGGAAGGAGGCGCATCTTTCAGAAGCTGGATGGCGTTGAGGGTGGCCTGCTGCGCGGCGGCCGCGTTTTCCATCAGGGTTTTGATAACCATCTCCACGGTGACGGGCTCCTTGCTTTCGTGCCACACGTCGTAATCGGTGACATGGGCGATGATGGCGTAGGACATGCCCGCTTCGCGGGCGAGAAAGGCTTCGGGGATGGCGGTCATGCCGATGATGTCGAAGCCAAGCTGGCGGAAGACGCGGCTTTCCGATTTGGTGCTGAAGCGCGGGCCTTCGATGATGACGAATTCGCCGCCTTTGTGCACGGTCTTGCCCGTGGCCGCCACGGCTTCGTAGAGCACATTCGCCAGATAAGGACAAATGGGATCGGCCACAGAGACATGCACCACCAGGCCCGGCTCATCGAAGAAGGTCTGGGAGCGCAGGCGGGTGCGGTCGAAGAGCTGGCTGGGGATGACGATGTGGCCCGGTTCGATTTCTTCGCGCAGGGAGCCGCACGCGTTCATGGAGATGAGATATTCCACGCCCAGGGATTTGAAGCCCCAGATGTTGGCCCGGGCGTTGAGTAAAGTTGGGTTGATGAGATGTCCGCGGCCGTGGCGGGCCAGAAAGGCCACGCGTTGGCCGTGGACATCGCCCAGGATATAGTGGTCGCTGGGTTCGCCGAAGGGCGTGCGGATATGAACCTCTTCAACGTTGCTGAGGCCGGGCAGATCGTAGACGCCGCTGCCGCCGATAACGCCAATGCGGATGGGAGAGGGCATGGGAGGCTCCTTTTCAGTAATCAGTGAAGTGATCAGTATCAGCGTGTCAAGTTCTGAAAAAACCTATTTTACCGGTAACTATACACGTATCCTCTCATAGCGAGGCGAAAAACCACGAAGACGCGACGACACGAGGGTGCGAAGGGGAAAAGTGGCAGGTGGCAAGTAGCAGGTGAAAAACGTCGCCGCCAGAAGAACTTGTCACTTGCGACTTGCAAACCTACATTGTCTTCGTTCCTTCGATCCTTCGTGGCAGATCGTTTCGGTGGATACCTGTATAGTCACTTTCACCGCAGAGTGCGCTGAGTGCGCAGAGAAAATCATCAGGGTTGATGACAAGGATGTCAGCCAGCGGCGGGTTCATGCCATGAATGCTTTCTCTTTACATAACTTCTAAGGTCGTCACTGACCGTTCCCCGAAAACCACTAAGAACACGAATCCACAAAAGCGCAAAGGGAATTTGTACATTTTTTCTTCGTGTTCTTGGCGCCTTTGTGTCTTGGTGTTCTTTGTGGCAAAAAGTGACGGCGACACCTTAGTAGTTACCTTTGTGGTTTGTTAACCGGGGGTGCGTTAGCAATTATCTCTTTACTACCAGGGCGTTCCAGGCGCGGTGTCCACGCCCGCATGCACGCCCAACCGCTTATACATCTTCACGCCATCCCACGGCTCATCCAGAATGCCGTCGTGGATGGCCCAGGATCGCCCGCGGATGGAGTCGGCCTGATGGGGCATGCGGAAGGGGGTGCTGCCGTCCAGGCGGGCTCGCAGCTCCCCGCCCGGTTGAAAGCCCTCATGGATGCGTCGCATGAAGGCTTCTCCCCGGCTGTAATGGAAGCCGTGGCGCTCGAACAGGATGGCGGCGTGGTAGAAAAGGGGCTCCACGTCGAATTCGTACTGGTGCATGGCCGCGAACACCTGCTCCAGGTCTTGCAGCAGGCGGCGAAGATGACGCAGTCCCTTGCGCACCTGGCCCGGCGCCAGCCCCGCCTCCTTGGCCGCGATCTCCGCCGGGATGTTGCGCTGGGCTGTGCCCCGCAGGGTGGACGCGCCGTCGGGCATGCGGTCCACATCGAAACGGGGCGCGCGGGGATCGTTCATGGCCACCCAGTTCACGGCAATGCGGTTGAAAGGCGTATCCGCGAGCTCGATCTCCATGAGGGGGTCCCGCGGGTCGATGTCGTTGAGCAGACGCATGGCCCAAATCATGCCGTCTTCCGAATGGGCTGACTGCACCATCACCTGTCCTGCTTTGTTCCGCAGGGTAATGGGATCGATGTGGAATTCCACCAGCAGATCGACGGGCAGGAGGATGTGGGCCAGGGTGTACCGGAAGCGCTCGTCATGCTTGGGGAGCTCGCGCAGGAAGATGGGCTGGGGCTCCTCGGGCGCGGTGGGGATGGGGCGTTCCGGCTCCTGGGAAAAGAGGGATGATTTGGGCGTCTCGTCGGGCATGACGGTCTGGCAGTCGTGCAGTCGTCTGGTCGTGCGGTCATGCAGTCGGGGGGAGGTTACCAGGCGTGGTCGAAGGTTAGGCCCTGGGCTTCGAGGACGGGGATGAGGCGGGCGATGATCTCGACGTGGATTTCGTCGTTGGAGGCGACCAGGCCGAAGTGACGATGCACGTCGGGCTGGTTGTAGAGGTAGGGCCGACCCCAGCAGTCGGTGACGCGACCGCCCGCACCAAAGAGGATGGCTTCGGGCGCGCAGGTGTCCCATTCCTTGAGGCCCGGCGCGGGGTGCAGATAGAGGTCGGCTTCGCCGCGGGCGATGAGGCCACACTTGAGGCCCACTGAACCGGAGATGCGCTCCTGCGTGATCCCCAGGGCTTCCTTGATGTTATCGACGATGGGATTGCGGTGGGATCGGCTGACCACGAGGCGCATTTTGCCAGGGTCGTTGATATCGCTGACGTGAAGCTCGGTGCGGCCCTCGGGCGTGGTCAGCCACGCGCCTTCGGCCCGAATGCCGCTGTACATAAAGTCCTTGACGGGTTGATAAACGACGCCCAGCACGGCCAGTTCATCGATGGCCAGGCCCACCATAATGCTGAATTCGCCATTGCGGGCGATGAATTCTTTGGTGCCGTCCAGCGGATCGATGCACCAGATGGCTTCTTTTTCCAAACGGCTGAGATCGTCCTTGCTTTCCTCGGCCAGGATGCCGATATCCGGGAAGGCGGCGCTCAGTTTTTCGACCAGAAAGGCGTTCACGGCCCGATCCGCGGCGGTGACGGGGTCGTTCTCGCCCTTCCAGTCCACCTGGTCTGGCTGATCGTGGTATTTGCGGACGATCACGCCCGCTTCGCGCACGATGGCTTCGACTTGCTCCAGGTTTTTTTCGAGATCGATGCTGCTCATGATGAACCTCCTGTTCCGAAAATGGCGTTGCGTTGGTTTGCAAAAATAACTCGAAGCCCCCGTTGGGCGAGTCTGCCAGGGCGTAATGCGTGATGCGTAACGACCTCACGGATCACGGATTACGCATCACGCATTACTCGTCACGCCCTCTGCTCCCTGCGCGGCCCTGGCCGCAAGGCGTTTTTATTGGTATCGGCAAGCTTTCGCTCGTGACGCCTGGGGTGGGCGTCGTTACGCCTCGGCCATCCACTCATCGGGATCGTAGGCGGGCAGTTCCTTACGCAGGGGCTTGTCCTTGCGCCAGCCGAACGCGTACCCCGCCTGCAGAAGCTGATGGATCTGAGACGTGCCCTCGTAGATGACCGCGCCGCGGCTGTTGCGCAGATAGCGGCCCACGTTGTATTCGTCGGAGTAACCATATGCGCCGTGGATCTGTACGGCGTCGTTGGCGGTCTGGAATGCGGCTTCGGTGCAGTACCATTTGGCCATGCTGGTCTCGCGGGTGTTGCGGACGCCCTTGTTCTTGAGCCAGCCCACCTTATAGACCAGCATCTCGCCGATGTCGATGCGTTGCTGCATCTGGGCGATGAGTTGCTGGATGAGCTGATATTCGGCGATGGGGCGGCCAAAGGTCTTGCGTTGCAGCGCGTATTCGATGGATTCCTGCAGAGCGGCCTTCATCAAGCCCACTGAGCCCGCGGCCACGGTGTAACGGGCGTTGTCCAGGGCGCTCATGGCGATCTTGAACCCCTCGCCCTCTTCGCCCAGGCGGTTCTCCACGGGCACTTCCACATCCTGCATACTGATCCAGCCGGTGTTGCTGGCCCACACGCCCAGCTTGCCCTCGATGGTGCCCGTGGTCAGGCCCTTCATCCCCCGCTCCAGCACGAAGGCGGAGATGCCGCGGTGCTTCTTCTCGGGGTCGGTCTTGGCGAAGACGAGAAAGCGGTCGGCCACGTCGGCCAGGGTGATCCACATTTTCTCGCCGTTGAGGATGTAGACGTCGCCCTCGCGGCGGGCGCGGCTGCTCATTCCCGCCACGTCGGACCCCGCGCCCGGCTCGGTCAGACCGAAGCAGGCCAGCTTTTCTCCCGTGGCCAGTTCGGGCAGCCAGCGCTGCTTCTGCTCCTCTGTGCCCCACTGGAAGATGGGCAGCGCGTGCAGGGCCAGATGCACGGCGATGGTCTCGCGCACCGAGGAGTCGGCCCACTCCAGCCCCTCGGACACGAGGCCCAGGGAGATATAATCCATGCCCGCGCCGCCATATTTGACGGGCAAACACACGCCCATGAAGCCCATCGCGCCCATCTTGGGCACGAGTTCCATGGGATATTCGTGGCGGGCGTCGTAATCTTTGATGATGGGCAGAATTTCTTTCCGGGCAAAGTCATAGACCATATCCCGGATCATTTTGTGTTCTGCTGTGAGTTCGAAATCCATGAAGAGATTACTCCTTTATTAGGATAATGGAATGATGATGGATGCCGCGATGGTTTCGACGTGAACTGGGACGTGATGGAAGCCTGAATCCCCAAACCGACTTGATTCCTCGCACGAAAGACAGGCTATCATAACCCAGACGCCGCTCATGCCAGCGTCAATGGGGCGCTGGGCGCAGTGGGGATAGCTTGAGATGGCGCAGGCGCGGGGGGTCATAAGGACTTGCAGTTTCAAAGCGTCATTGCTCTGGGAAACGTGCCGAGATGTTTACGCGTATGCTAGCATTTTCCGCATTCGCGAGCAAGTTTGTACGACTCCCCGAAAAAACTCCGGAAGCCCGAAGGCCTCCGGAGTCCACCCAAAAGGAGAAGAACCTTATGTCTCACTGCGTCATGGTCAGGCGGGTTGCGCTTCTTTTTCCTCTTCCTCGCGCCAGTGCTTCACCACCAGCCGGAAGATGTCCGATTCCGTGATCATGCCCACCAGATTGCCGTCTTTGTCCACCACGGGCAGGCCGCTGACTTTGTAGTCGATCATGAGCTGGGCCGCGTCGCTGATGGTGGCGTCGTCGCGTATGGTAATGGGATCGGGCGTCATGATCTCCTTGAGTTTCAGTTTCGCCAGCAGGTAGTTCAGCTCCCAAATGCTGAGACTGGTGGCCTCAGAGGGCTGAGCCCCGCGCAGGTCCCCGCGAGTGACAATGCCCACGAGCTTGCCTTCTTGCATGACGGGCAATCGGCGGATTTTGTGCTTGCGCAGGAGCTCGCACGCTTCGGGGAGGGCGGCGTTGATATCTATGGTAATCGGCGGCGAGGACATCCAGTCTCGCACGAGTTCTTGTTTCATACTTGCCTCCTGCTTTGAAAATAGATTTGGAGGACGCAGATGACGCAGATTGAAACGGATGAACGCAGATAAAAAGAAAAAAATCTGTAAAAATCATCTGCGGAAATCTGCGATGCGAAGCATCCATGTCATCTGCGTTCTCATTTTCGTCCGTATCGGCGAGCTTTCGCTCGTGTCGCCTGCTATGAAAATAGGATTCGGATCAGGATGAGGATTAAGATCACCAAGCCGACGTTGGGCGAGGCGGCAACGGGCGTGATGCGTGAAAACGTGAAACGTGAGATCGTTACGCATCACGCATTACGCATTACGCATTACGTGCTTGGCTTTCCGCGCCAACCTGGCTGCGAGGCGTTTTCATCGGTATCGGCGAGCTTTCGCTCATGCTGCCTGCTTTTCTATGAATAGTTTCGCATAACGCGGGCCTGCTGAATATGATTTTTGTCACATGGGAACGAAAAAAGCCGCCGGGAGTGCATCCTGACGGCTGGGCGGAAGACAAAGTGAGAGGGTCAGTGGGGCGGGGCGTCGCGTTCGCCTGGGGGTGGAGGCGGCGTGGTGAAGGGCTCTGCCGGGGCTTCACCCGCCTCTGACTTCACCTCAGGCTCGGCGGCGTCTGCCTTTACGGTCTTGCCCGCCTCCATGTTTTGATCTAACTTTTCGATGAGTTCGCTGAGCTCCTCGTTCACCGACTTCAGAGCGTGGAGAACGCCCACCTTGATGTTTTCGGTCATGGACGTGGTCTTGATCTCCTCGACCGTGGCCGCGGCTTTCTGCGTCACCTCCTGGGTGACCTGGGACTCGCGGGCCTTGACGATGATCTCGTTGACCTCTTCGATGACGGTTTGGGCGCCAGTCGCGACTTCTTTGCGGATTTCCTGCAGTTGGGGCGATTGCAGCGTCTCGCGGATCAGTTGGCTGAAATTTTGTCCCAGACGGGTGAGTTCCTCCGCCAGGGAGCTTTTGCTCGATTGCGGGCCTTCGGCCCGAGGCGCTTCGGTTTGGGGTTGTTCGGTTTGGAATTTTTCATCGGCCATGGCGTTCCTCCGGTAGAACGATGAAGATTGATGTTTTCTAATTCGTATACGCCAAAGCCGTGGATTGGGTTTCAGTTGCCCGGCGTCAGGGCGAAGTCGAATTCGCCCGTGCGCCCGGAGACGCCCGAGGCCGCGTCGCAGGGATTGACCGCAGTGATGGTGTAGAAGTGATTGATGGCCGGGTCGCCCAGGCTGTTGGCGTGGGTGTAGGATGTCTGGGTGGTGGTGTCCAGGGGCGCGTCGTTCTGCGGATTGGGCGTGTAGTAGGGATCGGCGTTCTCCCAGACCTGGTAATGATCGCTGAGATCGACGGCGTCCCAGCTCAGATCGACGCCGTTCTGGGCCGCATTCTGGGCGATGGCCGCGTTGCCCGGCGGCGTCATGGTCACGCAGCGGCTGAAGATGGCCCGTACGGGGTCGTGATCCGACGCCCGTTCGTTGCTGGGGAAGTCGGCGTTGCCGTGGATGGCCTGGAAGTCGTTGCTCCAGCCGGGCGTGGCCGGGCGCAGATTTTGGGTGAGATAGATGTGATCCAGCACCTCGCTCTCGCCGCTGAAGACATAGCTCCAGCGTTCGTCCGCGGGCAGATCGTAGAACAGGTTGACGATATCGGAGGAGCCGTCGAGGATGGCGATGGGGCTGGAGCCCAGGGTGTCGTTGAAGTCGCCCCCGCCGACGGCGTGTTCCCCCACCGCCTGATGATGTGCCAGAATGTCGCGCAGGTCGGCCGCTTCCTTCTCCCGCACGTCGGTGCAGTCATCGGTGGTGCAGGAGGAACTGGAGCGCTTCGATTTGAAGTGGACGGCGTAGAAATGGATGTCGATTTCATCGGCTGTGCCCGCGTGGAAGCGGAAGAGGCCGTCGGGCGGGGTGCGCACGAAATCCAGCACGCCGTCGCTGACCCAGCCATCGTAGGGCGCACCGCTCACGGGCGTGAGGCTGAGCAGGGTCACGTCATCTCGATAGAGGAAACCCTGGCTGATGTCGCGGCTGTCACCTGATTCCACATAGACGCCCTGCCAGCTATGAGCCGCATCCTTGCCCGAGACGGCCGCGGCCAGGTCGTCATACACCTGCTGTTTCCCTTCCACCTCCTCCACCCCGATGACCATGCAGCTTTTCATGCGATTGGCAATGACGTCGGCCAGGGCGTCCAGCTTGTTTTGATATTCGGCCGCGCCGGCGGGGTCGCCGCTGTTGGGATAGCCGGGCGCCCAATCGCCCCAGTCGCCATTGCCGTCGTCGATGTTGTCGAACAGGTTCTCCACATTGAAGTTGCACAGATCGTGTTGGATTTTGGCGGGATCCAGGTCGGGCGCGTTGCTGGTCACGTCCGCATTGTCGGTCGTGGAGAGCGTGGGGGCGTGGTCCACCAACAGCGTGTATTTGTCGAACTGGTAGCCGAGGACGCCGGTGAGGTTGGTAGCGGCCACGTCGTCGCCGAAATCGAGGTCGGGCAGGTCGTAGCCCAGGCCGCCCGAGAGATAACTGATGCCCTGATAGCCGGGGTAGTCGTTCTCGAAGACGCGGTCGTAGTCGGGGATGCTGCTGCCGAAGTCCACGAACGCGATCTCGGGATCGCCCGCGGGATAGCGGCTGCGGAAGCGTTTGGTCGCGCCCACGACCCAGCCGCTGAAACTCATCTGCACCCTCATGCCCTCGTATTGCTCGTACAGGGCCATGGGGTCGGCGTTGGGGTCGGTGTTGGGCGCGATGGCGACGGGTGTGGGCAGGGTGCAGGAGCCGATGACGGTGACCGAGAGGGGGTCGCTGCCCGAGTGGGCGAACTCGGTGGTGTCATAGTATTCGGTGACATTGCCGCTGACGCGCACGAGCTGCCCCGGTTGCAGGTTGTCCGGATTGTCCCAGGTGGACCAGAAGTAGGCGAAGATGCCGTCCGAGGTGGCGGGATCGCCGTCGCCGGTCACGTCCTGGAAGTAGAAGCCCTTGGCCGTAACGCCGGTGATGCACCCCTCGATGTTATCCCGATGCCCCAGACAGGTGGACCAGTAGCCTGATCCCTGGATTTTGGGGATGGTGTCGCAGGCCGATGGTTGGGGCGTGGGGGTGGGCGTGGGCGACGGCGTGGCCGTGGGCCCGCCGCCCGCACAATCCGCCGTGTGCGCGCCCAGACCGTCGAAGGTGTCCTGCGGGTAACCGTCCCATTCCAGGCTGGGATCGAAGGGATCGTTGGGGTTGCTGTCGCCCTGGCTCACGCCCGGTTTGCGGCGCAGGGTCATGTCCTTGGTGCTGACGCCGTTGTTGCTCCAGGCGCTGCCGGGGTCCACCCCCACCTGGCCGATGGCGTCCACCGCCGCGCCATTTTGCCGCAGCACCACCGCGTCATCGCCGTTGAAGTTGATGACGGCGCTGTTGGTGGCGTCGGCCACGGCCAGGATGGCCGCGTCCGCGTTGGGGTGGGCGATGACGTACACGTCCCCATCGGCCAACATGCCCGAAAGCGTCATGCTCTGGCTGACGGTGGCGCTGCCGTTGGCGTAGAGTTCCAGCGCGTAGGCGCTGAGGTCTACGGCCGCGCCCGTGCCATTGTAGATTTCGATGGCCTTGTTGTAGCTGCTGCCCTCGATATATTCGGACATGAACAGGCCGGAGCAGGCCTGGGGCGCGGCCTGGGTGGCGGTGCGGGAGAAGGTGAGGATGACGACGGTCAGGGCCAGCAGGCCCAGGGGGAGGATCAGGAAGATGCGGGGGATTCGATGTGTTTCCATGGGATTGGGAGGAGCGTGAAAAAAGCCCGCGATGGGCGGGCGGTCAGGAAGTGCAGCTTGGGCGTCTGTCTGTGGGCGCTATTGCGTAGGGAGAGAAGGCGGTAATCCGATAGCGGGCCCTTTGCCCGGATCGGGGTGATTCCCCAAATAGGAGCCTGCAAATTGCTTGAGCTCCCCCACCTCATAAATTCGGGGAGGCGAGTATGCTTTCCTGATTTTCTTTTCCTTGCTCATAACGTTTCTCCGGGAAGTGATATAGATTCGGATGGAAGCTCGACATGCCAGACCGTTCCATGTTGGATGCCATGCGGAGTGGTGATCTGCCAAAAGTAAAACGTCGGATAATCTGATTTCGGGACGGGCGTCTCTCGCTAGGCGTGTCGAAAAACAACGAGGCGGACGTCCAGCAGGCATGTCCGCCTTTGATTTTCAATAGGTCTTCCCGGAAAAGCAAGCGTGAGGGGGAGTGAAAAAGTAGATTGAGCTACATAGCGTCGTTATCGTTCCGATGATCGGCGGCGCAACCAGAAGCCCAGGAAGAGCAGGGCGCTGAAGCCGACCAGCAGGGCGATGATAACGGCGTTGCTCACGCCATTGCTGGCGTTCATGTCGGCGAGGGAGACGGCGTTGGGACCTCCGATTCGGGCTTCAATGTCATCAATGGCATATTCATCGCGAGCGCCACTCCCGGATACATCATCTCCAGTCCATTTCAGGTACAGAAAGCCGCCAGCGGGAAGATTTACGCCAGTCAATGTCGTCGATCGTGAAACACTCGTCCAGGTGGGTGTCGTGTCTGCTGTCCCCGGGGTTGTGTAATCCAATGAAGGAACCTGCGTATACGTTGTATCGTCAAGTGACCAGGAAAAATTCAAGGAATTCGCCCGATCTTGATCATTGAAGGTCCAAATGACGTAAGAGACATAAACATCGGCCACCGTACTGCCCGTCGTATTCTCGATCTTCAGCGTGAAATCTCCAGGAGTGAAATCGGAGCTACCTGGCTGAACGCCTAGCGTCGTATTCCCCCCACCTACGTCAAACGAATAAACGCCGCCGGTGGAAACACCGCCGGAAGAAGAACCGCGGGCAAAATCACCAGTAGTATATGTGCCACCAAAAGTCCCATCCCCGTCACTGAGTCCCGTAACCCGCCAGATGTCAGAGTCCAACTGCCCCGCGGCAGGGTTAGGTGCAAATCCTGACCCATCAAAACCGGTGAAGTCAATCGGCGTTGTGGCAGCAAATAAGGCCATAGCCGATCCTATTAAAAGAACAATTGCTAAAACAAAACTCTTTTTCCACATGATTGCCTCCTCACAAAAGAGCAAAAGAAGGTAACTGCTAACGTAGCCCTGTTCACAGGACACGGATAGGAGGAAACACGGATAAAATCTTTTTTGAATGACTTCGTGTCTTCGTTTCCGTCGTGTCTTCGTGGCAAAAGAGGACGATTGGGGCCAACTACCTTAGCAGTTACGAAAGAAGAAAGGGAAAGCGGTAGGGAGATTATACAGGCGGGGGAAAAGGGTTGGCAAATGCAAGGAAGAGGGCTTCGGCGGGCAAAATGGTTGGAAATCGCGCATCCCAGAACGGGCCGCTGCGGTAGAATTCGCCATTTTGCCCGGAAACCGTGTATGATTGGGGGTGAAGGTCTGCTATTTACAGAAAAATTCTTTTGCGCGGTCGCCCGCTTGCGAACGGGCGACGGCGCTCTTTATCACGCAAATCAAGGAGAACATACCATGACTGTTGTCGAAATTCTCGATATCCGCGCCCGGGAGATCCTCGATTCCCGCGGCAACCCCACCGTGGAAGCGGAAGCGCTGCTGGATGACGGCTCCATCGGCCGCGCGGCTGTGCCTTCGGGCGCGTCCACCGGCGTCAACGAGGCCCTGGAGCTGCGCGACGGCGACTCCGACCGCTATCTGGGCAAGGGCGTGCTCAAGGCCGTGGCCAATGTGAACGGGCCCATCGCCAACGAACTCATCGGCATGAACGCGCTGGACCAGCGGGGCGTGGACCAGGCCATGATTGAGCTGGATGGCACGCCCAACAAGGCGAACCTGGGCGCGAACGCCATCCTGGCCGTGAGTCTGGCCGTGGCCAAGGCTTCGGCCCGGGCCACCTTCCAGCCTCTTTACCGCTACATTGGCGGAGCCAACGCCCACACGCTGCCCGTTCCCATGATGAATATCATGAACGGGGGCGCGCACGGCGGCTGGGTCACCGATTTCCAGGAATACATGGTCATGCCCGTGGGCGCGCCCAGCTTTCGCGAGGCCCTGCGCTGGGGTTCGGAGATCTATCACAACCTGAAGGCTGTGCTGAAGGAGGCCGGATACAGCACCCGCGTGGGGGATGAGGGCGGCTTCTCCCCCGCGTTCAAGCACGGCAACCGCGAGCCTCTGGATATGATCCTCAAGGCCATCGAGCGGGCGGGCTACAAGGCGGGCGAGGATGTCTTCATCGCCCTGGACCCCGCCACGTCGGAGATCTACGAGGATGGCAAGTATCATCTGAAAACCGAAGGCCGCACGCTGACCAGCGAAGAGATGGTCAAATTGTGGGAGAGCTGGATCAATGAGTACCCCATCATCTCCCTGGAAGATGGCATGTCCGAGACCGACTGGGAGGGCTGGTTAATGCTGCATCAGGCCCTGGGCGACCGGGTTCAGCTTGTGGGCGACGACTTGCTGGTCACCAACGTCAAGTTCCTGAAGAAGGCCATCGATCTGAACGCGGCCAACAGCATCCTCATCAAGCTGAATCAGATCGGCACGCTCACTGAAACCATCGACGCGGTGCGCATGGCCCAGCGCGCGGGCTGGACCGCGGTCGTTTCCCATCGCTCGGGCGAGACCGAGGATACGACCATCGCCGACCTGGCCGTGGCCCTGAACACGGGCCAGATCAAGACGGGCGCGCCCGCCCGCTCCGACCGGGTGGCGAAATACAACCAGCTCCTGCGCATCGAAGAGGAGCTGGAGGACAGCGCTTTCTTCCCGGGCCTGAGCGCTTTCTACAACCTGCGCTGAGAATCGGCTCCACCGCAAAAAGGTCATTTCACCACGGAGACACGGAGGACACAGAGAAAAATAAGGGTGGGCACGGAGAAAATCCTCTCCAAACCTTATCTTTTTCCTTCTCCGTGCTCTCTGTGTCTCCGTGGTTAAGGTTTTTTCAGGACATCCAGATCTTTCTTTTATCTGCGTTCATCCGTTTCGATCTGCGTCATCTGCGTTCCCTAATCCGATTTTCATAGCGACCCGCATTTCAAATCATGGCCCGAAAGCGAGAAGCCAAATCGCCCGACAAGCTCACGCCCAGGCAGGAGGCCATCCTGGAATGGGTCGTGCGCGAGTTCGTGGCCACGGCCGAGCCGGTGGGCTCCAAACGCCTGGTCGAAACCTATCGTCCAGGGTTTTCGCCCGCGACCGTGCGGAATGAGATGAAGCGCCTGGAGGAGATGGGCTATCTCACCCATCCCCACACCTCGGCCGGGCGGGTGCCCACCCACAAAGGCTATCGTTACTTCGTCCAGCATCTCCTGCCCGAGACGCGGCTGCCCTCGACCCTGCGCCGCACCATCCAGCACCAATTCTTCCAGGTGCAGGGTGAGATGGACCAGTGGGTGCAGCTTTCGGCCAGCGTTTTGGCCCGCACCGCGCGCAGCGCGGCCATCACCACCGCGCCTCGGGCGGAGCATGCCCGTTTCAAGCATCTGGAGCTCATCAGTCTGCAGCCGCATACGGTGTTGATGGTGTTGGTGCTGCAAGGGGGCGCAGTGCGCCAGCAAATCCTCACCCTGGACGAGCCGCGCACCCAGGCCGAACTCACGATGATCAGCAACCAGTTCAACGAACTGCTGGCGGAACGGGATTGGACGCAGATCCAGCGGTTGGAGGTCGATCTGGAGCCATTCGCCCGCCGCGTGCTGCAACTGGTGGGCGAAACCCTCTACCATGAGGATGAGCGCCTGGATGAGGTGGTGCATGAGGGTTTGATTTACATGCTCAGCGCGCCCGAATTCTCCGATCAGGCCGCGGCGCAGCAGGTCATCGAAGTGTTCGAGAATCCCATCCTGCTGGAACCCTTCCTGACCGAGGCCCGCTACCTGCCCGGTGTGCAGGTGATCATCGGCGGCGAGGGGCCTTACGCCCGGCTCCCCAACGTCAGCCTGGTGCTCTCGCGTTATGGCAGCCCCCAGCACAGCGCCGGGGTGGTGGGCGTCATCGGGCCGTGGCGGATGCCCTACGCTCGCACCATTTCCGCGGTGCGCTTCATCGCCCAGCTCATGACCGGGCTCCTGTCAGAACTCTATGGTTATCCCGCGTTGACAGAGAATGAGGAGGGCGAGGTCGTCGTCGCACCGGAGGAGTAATGGTCGCGCGGTCGATCAGTCGCGTGGTCGTACAGTCGAGTGATCTCATGCGTTCCCCAAACTGGAGTCGCCGATGAAGAAATGGATGTACGCCTTGTTGATCTTTGCGCCCGCAGCCCTGGCCGCGGAATTTCTGCATGGGTCGCCTCTGATTGTGTTCGCCGCCTCGGCCCTGGCCATTATTCCCCTGGCCGGGCTGTTGGGTGACGCCACCGAGGCCCTGGCCGCGAAGACGGGCCCGCGCATTGGCGGCCTGCTCAACGCCACCCTGGGCAACGCGGCCGAGCTGATTATCATCATCATCGCCGTGCGCGCGGGCCAGCTCACCCTGGTGTCGGCCTCCATCATCGGCTCGATTCTGGGGAATATCCTGCTGGTGCTGGGAGCCGCCATCCTGTTCGGAGGAATCAAGTTCGGGGTGCAGCGTTTCGACCGGGAGCAGGCGGGCCTGGACGCGACCATGCTCTTCCTGGCCGCCATCGCCATTGCCGTGCCTTCCTTGTTCAACGCGGCCATCGAGCCCGATTTCGAGAAGGTGGAGGGCCTGAGCCTGACGACGTCCGTGGTCATGCTGGCGATTTACGTGGCCGCCATTGGATACATGCTCTTCGGTCGCCAGCCCGATTTCGAGAAAGCGGGCCCGGCTGCGCCTCCGCCCGGGCACGACGGGCCGCACTGGAGCCTGCCCGCGTCTGTGGGCGTCCTCGCCGTCAGCGTGGGGGCCATCGCCGTGCTCAGTGAATTTCTGGTGGGTGCGGTGGAGCCGGTGACGGAGCAGTTGGGCTTCAGCGCCTTTTTCGTGGGCATCATCCTCATCCCCATCATCGGCAATGTGGCCGAGCATGTCGTGGCCGTGGAAGTGGCCATGAAGAATCACATGGAGCTGAGTCTGAACATTGCATTGGGGTCCAGCCTCCAGATCGCCCTGTTCGTAGCCCCGCTGATCGTACTGATTTCACCCCTGCTCGGGCATCCCTTCCCCCTGGAATTCAACAACTTCGAGCTCATCGCCCTGACCGCGGCCTCCATCATCGGCGCGCTGGTGGCCGTCGATGGCAAGTCGAACTGGCTGGAAGGCGCGATGCTGCTGGCGGTCTATCTCATTCTAGGCATCGGCTTCTTCTTCCTTCCCAATATGCTCTGAAATCGTAACCATACAGGTATCCAATAAAACGTCTTGCTACGAAGACTCGAAGGAGCGAAGACAACGCAGGTTTGCAGGTTTGCAAGTCGCAAGTGGTAACTGCTAACGTAGCCCTGTTCACTCGACACGGATACGAGGAAACACGGATAAAATCTTTTTTGAATGACTTCGCGCCATCGTTTCCTTCGTGTCTTCGTGGCAAAAGAGGGGCGATTGGGGCCAACTACCTTAGTAACCGTCTAAAAATTAGTTCCCGTTTTGCGCTCACCGACTGAAGTCGGACTCTTCAGGCCTGCGGCCTCAAAGGCGGCCTTCGCCGCCTGTTACAACCCCGCTGTGGGGTCGCCGTAGGGCGACCTTGTGGCGCGAAGCGCCTAAAGAGCCCGAGTTTACTCGGCCAGTGGTGCAGCGAAAAGGGGAAGTTATTTCTGGACGTTCACTTAGCAGTTACCGCAAGTGGCAAATTCTTCTCGCAGCGACGTTTCTCACCTGCCACTTGCTACCTGCCACCTGCCACTTTTACCCTTCGCACCTTCGTGTCGTCGCGTCTTCGTGGTTTTTGCCTCGCTATAAGGGGATACGTGTATAGACACCTGAAATCATCCTTATCCCCCGGCCCGAGCCAGCCAGACCAGGCCAAGGGCTAACAGACCCACGCCCGCCCAGCCCGCCAGACTCAACCGCTCATCGAACAGCCAGGCGGCCAGCAGCGCCGCAGTGACGGGCTCGGCCAGGGCCAGGAACACGGAGACCGTGGCCGTCACTCGCTGGAGGCCGCTGACGTAGAGGAAGTAGGCCAGGGCGGTGGCGATTGCGCCCAGGTGGAAGGCCATGGCCCAGCCCGCAGGCGTGAGGGTCAGGGAGCGGGTTTGGGGCCACGCCCAGGGCAGGATCAGCAGGGCCGCGCCAGTGAAGGTGACGAAGGTGATGCGGGTGACGCTGTGGCGGGCCACCAGCCGCCGGGCGATGATGGCGTAGGCGGCCCAGGCCCCGGCCGCAGCCAGCGCCAGCAGATTCCCCAGCAGATAGTCCCGCCGCACCAGGTCGCCCGGATTCCCCAACCCCACCACCAGACTCACCCCGGCCAGCGCCAGGGCTCCTGCCGCCAGCGCCCGGGAGGAGACGCGTTCGCCCAGGATGAGGGGCGCGAGGATCGCCACCAGGATGGGCGCGGTGCAGATGGCCAGGAACTGGGCCGCGGTGACGCTGGTGCGCTGCACCGCGGCGAAGATGAACAACTGATACCCGGCCATGCTGACGGCTGCGCCCAGCCACCAACCCCACTCCCCCCGCCCGATGCGCCAGAACCCGCGACCATCTCGGGCGAAGCTGAGCGCGGCCAGCAGGGGCGCGGCCACGCCCAGCCGAAACAGGCTCAGGGTCAGAGGACTGGCGTCGGTGGCCGCGTAGAAGCCCCTGGCCACGACGCCGATGGTTCCCCACAGCATCGCGGCCAGAAGAACGTAGGTCAGGGAGCGAGAGGGCATTTCGGGCTCAGTAAGCAGGTTCGTAATGCGTAATGCGTGATTCGTTAAGTCCTTACGCATCACGTTTCACGCCGTTGGTCGTCTCGGCCAACGGCGGCTTGGCGAGTCTTTCATCAGCGACGCCAGCGTTCTTTTTGGAATTTCCTTCTGGAACATTGTCAATGAAAGCAGGGGCGTTGTCAATGGGCGGGTTGCGCTCAGGAAGCGGCTTGTCAAGGATGGCGGAAATGGGGATAATGGAGCGAAACAATCCCTCACTCGCCCCCTTCGACGCGTCTCATGACCCACATCCTGCTCAAACACGCCACCATCGTCACCCTGAACGATGAGGACGCCATCCTCACCGACGCGGACCTCGCCATCGCCGATGACCGCATCGTCGCCCTGGGCGAAGCGCCCGCGGATTTCGCCGCGGATAAGGTCATCGATCTCTCGGGCAAGATCGTGGCGCCGGGCCTCTACAACGCCCACACCCACGCGGCCATGGTCTTCGCCCGCGGCTACGCCGAGGATATGCCCCTGGACCGCTGGTTCAACGAGGGCATCTGGAAGCTGGAATCCGCGCTGACCCGGGAGATGGTGCGCTGGGGCGTGCGCCTAGCCATGGTGGAGATGCTGCGCGGGGGCGTCATCGGCTTTGCGGATCACTATTTCTACATGGATGAAGTGGCCCAGGCCGTGGTGGAAAGCGGTATGAGAGCGAATCTGGCCTGGGCGGTGTTTGGGCATGACGGGGGCGAGGTGGGCATCACTGTGCCCGAGACGGTGGAGTTTGTCAAGCGCTGGGACGGCGCCGCGGACGGGCGGCTGCGGGCCATGTTCGGGCCCCATTCCCCCTACCTGTGCAGCGACGAATTTCTGGCCCGCACCGCGGCCGTGGCCGTGCGGGAGGGCATCGGCATCCACATTCACGCCGCGGAGACCGGGGGCCAGGTGGAGGCGTCCCTGGCGGCGTACGACATGACGCCCATTGAGCTCCTGCACGATCGGGGGTTGTTCGAGACCCACACCATCGTGGCCCACGCCATCCACTCGAACCCCATCGACATCGCCATCCTCGCCAATTCCCATGTGAACGTGGCCCATTGTCCCAGCACCCACATGCGCTACGCCATGGGCGTCACGCCCGTGCCTGAGATGCTGGAGGCGGGCGTGAACGTGGCCCTGGGCACGGACGGCGCGGGCAGCAGCGTCGCCCTGAACCTGTGGCGGGAGATACGGCTGGCTGTGGTCATGCAGCGGCAGGCCCGCAACGATCCCGAGGCATTGGGCGGGCTGACGCCTCTGCGCATGGCCGCGCGCAACGGCGCCCGGGCGTTGGGCTTCGCCCAAAGCGGCGTGCTGGCCCCCGGCTTCCAGGCCGATCTCATGGTCATCGACGCCTCTCAGACCCATTATCAGCCCATCCACAGCGTGCCCGCCTCATTGGTGTGGAATACGGAGCCCGCGGACGTGCGGGATGTGATGGTGGCCGGGCGCTGGCTCATGCGCGACCGCCAGTTGTTGACCTTGGACGAGGAGGCTATCCGGGCGGGGTTCGATCGGGCTCTGGCCGAGATGATGGCGAAGCCATTGGGGCAGTTCAAGACGTATGAGGTTGACGAGTAGGCGAGAGGGCGAAACAGGGCCTCTTCAGGAACTCTTCTTTTTTGACACTCATGCGGGGATGGCTTACAATGTTTTGGTTGACCGCCCGGCTCAAAAATTGGGCTTGCTGGCGGTTCTTTTTGGACAAAAAACAAGATCAGAACGCAGATGGCGCAGATGGCTGCGGATGCACGCAGATAAGCGGATGATAAAAATCTGCGATTGTCTGTGGATATACTGAACACTGCAAACTGATTACTGTTCACTGATAACTGATTACTTCAAAAACGGAGGACTGATGAAGGTTTATTCCAGCGACAAGATTCGCAATATCGCATTGATGGGGCATAGCGGCTCGGGCAAGACCATCCTGGCCGAGGCTATGGCCCACGCCACGGGCGTCACAAATCGCATGGGGCGCATCGAGGATGGCACGACCCTGTCCGACTGGGACGATGAAGAGATCAAGCGTTCTCAGTCCATCAACGCCAGTCTGATTCCGGTGGAATGGGCCGACCACAAGCTGAATGTGTTGGACACGCCCGGTTATCCCGACTTCATCGGCGATGTGATCAGCGCGCTGCGCGTGTCCGAGGCCGGCATGGTTGTGGTGGACGCGGTGGCGGGCATCGAAGTGGGCACGGAGCTGGCCTGGCAGCATCTGGAGCAGGAGAACAAGCCCCGCTTCATCTTCGTCAACAAGATGGACCGGGACAACGCGGATTTTCAGCGGGTGGTGGATGCGCTGAACAACACCTTCGAAGGCCATTTTGTGCCCGTGCTGCTGCCCATTGGCGCGGAGGATAACTTCAGCGGCGTCGTGTCCGTCATCGAAGGCGAGGCTTACATGGGGCCGGAAGGCAAGCCGGGCGACGCGCCCGCCCAGCTGGAAGAGGCGCTGGAGGAGGCCAAGCTGGAGCTGGTAGAAGCCGCGGCCGAGAGCGATGACGAGTTGCTGATGAAGTATCTGGAGGGCGAGGAGCTGACCCCGGAAGAGGTCTTCACGGGCCTGAAGAACGCCATCCGCGAGGGCGCGGTGACGCCTGTGTTCAGCGGTTCCGCAGCCAAAGAGATCGGCATTCGCGCCGCTATGGACCTGATCATCTCTCTGGTGCCTTCCCCTGTGGACGCGGCCCCCTATCCCGCCATCATCGACGGCGAGGAGGGCGAACTGCCCGGCGATCCCAACGGCGTCACTGCCGCCCTGGTCTTCAAGACCATTGCCGACCCCTATGTGGGGCGCATCACGCTATTCCGGGTGTTCAATGGCACGCTCAAGTCCGATTCCCGCATGTACAATATCAACAAGCGGGCGGAAGAGCGCATGGGCCATATCTTCACCCTGCGCGGCAAGGAGCAGTTGCCTGTGAAAGAGGTGCCTGCGGGCGATATCGCGGCTGCGGCCAAGCTGAACGTCACGGTCACGGGTGACACCCTGGTGGAGAAGGGTGTGAACATCGTGCTGCCTCCGCCCAAGTTCCCCAACCCTCTCTACGCCGTCGCAATCCGTCCCCTCACCCAGGCCGACAGCGCCAAGATCAGCAATGCGCTCAACCGTCTGGTGGAGGAGGACCCCACCCTCAAGTGGTACAACGACACCTCCATCCGTCAGCTCATCCTGCAGGGCATGGGCGATGTGCACATCACCATTGCCGTGAATCGTCTCAAGAGCAAATTCGGCGTCAACGTCGTCACTGAGACGCCCAAAGTCCCCTACCGCGAGACCGTGTCTAAGACGGCCAAGGCCGCGTATCGCCATAAGAAGCAGACCGGCGGCGCCGGGCAGTTCGCCGAGGTGCACATGCGGGTCGAACCGGGCACGGATGAGCAGGACCTGGTCTATGAATGGGAGGTCTTCGGCGGCGCCATCTCCTCCACCTTCATGCCCTCCATCGAGAAGGGCATTCGCCAGGTGATGAAGGAGGGCGTGCTGGCCGGGTACCCTGTGGTCAAGGTCAAGGTGGCGGTGTATGACGGCAAGGAGCATCCCGTGGACTCCAAGGATATCGCCTTCCAGATCGCGGGCCGCGAGGCCTTCAAGAAGGCGTTCCACGAGGCGGGCCCCATCTTCCTGGAGCCTATCTACAAGGTGGAGGTCATCGTGCCCGAGGAGTACATGGGCGATATCCTGGGCGATCTGAACACCCGCCGGGCCCGGGTGTTGGGCATGGACACCGTCCGCGGCAAGAGCATCATCACCGCCGAGGTGCCCTACGCCGAGCTCTTGCGCTACGCCAACGACCTGCGCTCCATCACGCAGGGCAGGGGCATCTACAACATCGAATTCCTGCGTTACGAGCCCGTGCCGCAACACCTCTCCCAGGCCATCATCGATGAGGCCAAGCGGGAGAAGGAAGAGAAGTAAACGCACCTGACCGGGGGCCTTCGGGCCTCCGGTTTTGTTTTATGCGCGCCAACGACGCCAGCGCTTTTCCCGAAACAGTTAGCTCGTGCAAAGGGGCGCCGATACCGAAGAAAACGCCTCGCGGCCAGGCTGGCGAGCCGTGAAACGTAATGCGTGATGCGTAACGCTCTCACGTTTCACGTTTTCACGCATCACGCCCGTTGTCACCTCGCCCAACGCGGGCTTCGAGTTTTTTGCAAACGAACAACACCATTTTTGAACCAGGAGGTTACCGATGAACTACGGCGATATTCTCACCGACACGCTTCGCATCATCTGGCGGGAGAAGAAGCTATGGGTGATCAGCGCGGTGGGCGTCCTGGTTTTCTCCTTCGCCACCATGATCTACGCTGGGGTCGCCATGGGCTGGCAGGTGAACTGGATGTCCAACCTGATGATGATGGACGCGGGCATGACCGAAAATGACATCATTGACTGGCTCACCCGATTTTCCCTGGGGTATCTGGCCATGATGGGGTTCATGGGGCTGTTCGGCCTGGTGGGTTACGTCATCAATCTGATCGCTCGGGCGGGCGTGGTGGCCGAGGCCGCCCGAGCCATTCGGGGCGAGAAGACGGATATCAGCCGGGGGCTGGGGCGAGGCGTGCACAAGGCCGCGGCTTACTTCGCCCTCGACCTCCTCTGGTCTCTGCCCTGGATCATGGCGGGCCTGTTTGTCATGTTCCTGGCGTTGATTCTGGCGGGAGGCATGTTCGAGGCAATGAGATCTGGGTGGCCTGCGGACGATGACGGCGCGGTTTTCGGTCTGGTGAGCGGCATTTTCGCGATGATGGGGCTGTTGACCTGTCTGGCGTTGATCATCGCCCTGTTCCGAGGCGTCTTCGCGCCGCTCATGTACCAGGCTTCGGTCATCGACGACATGCCTCTGGGAGAAGCCATTCGCGAAGGCTGGCGATTGGCCAAAGAGAATATCGGCCCGATGGTCGTGTTTCTGCTGCTGATTTGGGTCGTGCTGATCGCGATAGCGATTTTATTTCGCATCCTCGCCACGCCTTTCTCCTTCATGCTGATGGGGCCCTGGTTCGGAGTGCTCCGTGGGTTCGAGGAAGGGGCGACGCCTTCCGGGCCCGCGGCGTGGAACTGGGGCTTGATGGTCATCGGCATCATTGGCATGGGCGCGCTGACCTGGCTGTGGAAGAGTCTGGCTCAGACGGTGTATCTTGTCTACTACGCCAGGGTCTATGAGGCCCTGCGCGAGGGCAACTCGGCGTTCGTGGAGATGGAAGCAAATCAGGAAGCCAGTATGCCGGCTGCGCAGTAAACCGAGCGGCTGGCCCTGGTTGACTGACAAATTTCATTTTGCCGACACTCTGGCCGAATGAATTCAGGGCTTTGGGCGTTCCGCCGCCCGTCCCCCTGCGGGGACGGTGCCTTTCCGCCGAGAAGAACGTCGGCGTAGGCCGACGTGCGGCCAAAGGCCCTCAGATCCGACTTCCAGTCGGCGGTTTTGGCGGGCGGAGAACGCGTAGCGGATTTTTGTCAGTCATTCAGCGGCTGACTTTATCGGATTCTCCGATTGCCAGGCTGCACCCGCTGCAAAAAGAAAGCCCCCGGCGCACATGCCAGGGGCTTGTTTTCGTGTGATGAAGCGTTCGGGCGACGTTTACTGATTGGCGTTGGTCATGATGAGGATGGTGCTCGTGCCGTCGTCGTTGGGGGAGATGATGAGGTTGAAGCTGTTCTCGCCCTTCGTCCAGGTGGGCATGAGATCGCCTTGTTTGCTCCAGCCCAACGCGGGCAGGGCGTCGTCGTAAAAGGCGTTGACTTCATCCGGGCTCAGCTTGCTGGTCATGGTGATCATGCCGGCGAAAGAGCCCTCGATCTTGGTCTCTTCCGGGATGGGGAAGGTTCCGGGCTCGAAGCCGGGCACATCCACCTGGCCCGGTTGAGGCGCGCCCTCGGGCGGCTCGATGGTGATGTCACTGTTGACGTCGAAGACTTCGCTATCGATGTTGAAGTCGAAAACGAGAGGCTGCGGGGCGGTCTCCCCTTCGGCAGAGTATGTGAGTTCCATGTGGAGCTTCATTTCCGTTTTCACGGGATAGCCGCCATCTTTGGCCACCCAGATATCACCCTGGACCTGGGTTTGCGTCGGGGTGACGGTGACATCCTTGCCCTTCAGTTGTTCCTTTAGCATGTTGTTGATCAAGGAGTCATAATTTTTGATGTTGCTGAAGCTGTAGTGCACCGCATCGATGCCGTTGATCTTCTCTTCGCCCACGCGTTTGACATCCTCCATGCCGCTGACGAAGTCCTCAGCATTGATGCCCAAATTGTCGGGATTGTCCACTTCATCGCGGGGCATGGAGACCCATTGGTCGCCGAATTTCACGTAGGCGGTGTCGCCCACCATGACCATCTGGATATCCTGCAACGCAGCCTGCGCTTCTTCGGAATCCGCGCCCTCGACATTCATGCCTGTCATAGCCATAGACATGGCCATATCGAAACCCGCGGGATTGTCCGCCTTCGTCCATTCGGAGGAGAATTCCATGGTGAAGTTCAACTCCGATTGAGCTTCATCAGGAAGGCCGCTGACGGTGTATTCGATCAGGCCCTTGCTGCGATAGGAATCCACAACGTCTTCGATTTTCTTGAATGTACTCGACAACTCCTCGAGGGGTTCCGGTGTGGGCGTGGGTTCGGGCGTGGGAGTGTCGGTGGGCTCCGGCGTCGGCGTTGCGGTCGGAGGTTCCGGGGTGGGCGTGGGAGGCGCGGTCGTTGCGGATTCCTGGCTGGAAGAGGATGTCTCCGCGGTTTTATTTTCGCTGGGAGCGGTCGCGGCTTCCTGTTGGCCGCCGCCACAGGCGACGAGGGTAAAGGCCAGCAACAGGGCGGTCAGAAAAGCTAAGAATCGGGCGTGTTTCATTATCCTGGGTTCCTTTTTGGGGGATGGAGATAGCAGACGCATGCGTCCGGATGGCGGTGCGACCGCATTGGGGAATGCGCCTGGCATGTCGAAGGTTTCGATCGGTTTCGCGTTCAGGTCGGGAGTGGCATCATACCCCATTTCGCTACAAACGGCGAATTCCTGCCTATACATACGAAAAGCGCTCTCACATGCATGTTACGCAGTAAGAGCGCCTCGGGTTTCAGATTGCGTGGCAAGGGAAACGAGTGGGAGGCTAAAGGGAAATGCCGTCGAAGATGAGATCGACGACCCGATCCAACTGGTCGGGCAGCGAACTCTGGAAGTTTTTGCTGCACCAGAGGACGATCTGCTGGAAGTAGAGGGTGTAGAGCGCGTCCGCTACGAAGGAGGCGTCTGCATCCTTCCGGATTTCCCCCTTGCGTTTGCCTTGCTCGATAAGCAGCACCAACATGGCCCGAAAATCGAGCTGCGCCCGGCTGTTGTCCACCAGATCAGGCAGGCGCAGACCCCGATAGACCATCTCCTTGACCAGCTCCCGGTCTGCATTCAGGCCCGCTGCCAGGGCGTGGAACATGGCTTTCACCTTGCCGCGCGTGGTCTTCTGCTGGAAAATGTCGTTGGATTCGATCCGGCCTAATCGGCCCAACATTTGCTCGCCCAGAGCCAGGAGCACCCGTTCCTTGGTAGGGAAGTAGTTGAAGAACGTGCCCTTGGCCACACCCGCGGCCCGGGTGATCTCTGAGACCTTTGTTTGTTCGTAACCCTTTTCTCGGAACAGCCTGAGCGATGCATTAAGCAACCGTTCTCGCTTTTCCTGCTTTTTCAGTTCCCGCAGGGGAAGATTGTTGTGAACAGGTATCGATTGGGCCATAGATTCAAACCAACGAGGAAGGATCGGAGAGCGCGTGAAGTGAATTTCCTTTCGCATGACAAGACGGGGAAGCGATGGAAAAGTTACGGGCGAGTCGCGTAAATTTTGACAACTGGGGCCGGGCCGCGCATCTGCACTATGAACTTCCACTTTAGGAATAAGGTTGTGATCCCCGTCATATCAAAACAGCATGGCAGGAAGTAAGATCGAAGTGAGATCACCCTAAAGCATCAGGAGCCTGACGCGCTCCGGGCGTTGTTGGCGTCCGGGACGACGCCTCCACTCCCGAACCATCCCATGCACGAACTCCCCGTCGTCCAAAGCCTGCTGGAGATCACCCTGGAGCATGCGGCCCGGCATCACGCCCGCCGCGTGGTCGCGCTCAACCTGGTCATCGGCCAGCTCTCCAGCATCGTGGACGACTGCGTCCAGTTCTATTGGGATATTCTGGCCCGCGACACCATGGCCCAGGGCGCCCGCCTCCACTTCCGCCGCGTCCCCGCCCGCTTTCGCTGCCGCGACTGCGGCGCCGACTTCGCCCTGGACGAAAGCCGTCTTCTCTGCCCCGGCTGCGGCGGTTTCCATCTCCAGCTCCTCCAGGGCGATGAATTCCGGTTGGAAAGCATTGATATCGAAGAGGAGACGACGTCTTCGCTGCAGGCGATGGCGAAAACAGAATCGCGCTTTCAGAAAAATCTGTGATGCGTGATGCGTAATGCGTAATGCGTAAGGAAGCCATTGATCACGCATCACGCATTACGTCACTGATAAGACGCCAAACCACGCCATCCTGAAAAATATTATTCTGATAACGAGGTTCCCCATGTCACCCACCAAAACCGTCCCCGTCGTCGAAAACATCCTCAAAGCCAATGACCATCTAGCCCGGGCCAACCGGGAGCTGTTGGACCACACCCACACCGTGGCCGTCAACTTCATGGCCTCGCCCGGCGCGGGCAAGACCAGCGTCATCCTCCGCACCATCGAGGCTCTGAAAGACCGCTACCGCATCGCGGGCATCGATGGCGACATCGCCACCACCATCGACGCGGACCGCATGGCCGCGGCCGGCGTCCACGCGGTGCAGATCAACACCGGCGGCGCCTGCCATCTCGACGCGGTCATGGTCCAGAACGCGCTGGCGCAGGTGGACCTGGAACGCACCGACCTGCTCATCATCGAAAACGTGGGCAACCTCATCTGCCCCGCCAGCTTCCCCTTGGGCGCACACCTGAACATCCTCATCGCCAGCGTGCCCGAAGGCGACGACAAGCCCTACAAATACCCCACCATGTACCGCGGCGTTCAGGCCGTCATCCTCAACAAAACCGACATCCTGCCCCACTTCGATTTCGACATCGACTACTTTCGCCGCGGGGTCGAGGCCCTGAACCCCGGCCTGGCCTTCTTCCCCCTCTCCGCCAAAACGGGTGAGGGGCTGGACGCGTGGATCCAGTGGCTTACGGGCCAGGTGGACGACTTCCTCGACCACCGCACGCCATGGTTTTGACAACTGCCTTCGGACTCGAAATCTGCCTCGAAGGTACGTCGGTGCGGGTAACCAATGTCCTTATTGCGTATTTCGTATTGCGTAGCGAGTTGACGGAATACGCAGTACGCAATACGCCCGATGCACATGCAGCTTTGTTCACTTAACACGTACATGCTTCGCGGCGATTGATCCAGATGAACGGCGAACACATCCACATCGACGGCATCGTGCAGGGCGTGGGCTTCCGGCCCTTTGTCTATCGCCTGGCCCGGGCCCACGCGCTCAGCGGTTGGGTGCGCAACAGCAGCCAGGGCGTGGACATCGAAGTGTGGGGGCCCGACGACGCCCGGGACGCGTTCGCCCGCGCGCTTCAGGCCCAGGCCCCGCCCCTGGCCCGCATCACCGCCATCCGCCGCCACCCCCTGCCCGCCAACGGTCACGACCCTGCCGCGGGCTTTGTCATTCTGGCAAGCCGCGACGAAACGGGCTTCACCCTGGTCTCGCCCGACGTGGCCACCTGCCCCGACTGCCTGCGCGAGCTGTTTGATCCCACGGACCGCCGCTATCGCTATCCCTTCATCAACTGCACCAACTGCGGCCCCCGCTTCAGCATCATCCAGGCCCTGCCCTACGACCGGCCCGCCACCACCATGGCCCCCTTTGTCATGTGCGACGCCTGCCGGGCCGAATACGAAAACCCTCTCGACCGTCGCTTCCACGCCCAACCCAACGCCTGCCCCCACTGCGGGCCCCACATCTGGTTGGAGATGGCCGGAGATCGGATCGCGGAGCGGGAGGACGCGCTGCGCCGGGCCGAAGACCTGCTGCTGGAAGGATGCATTCTGGCCGTCAAGGGCCTGGGCGGCTTCCATCTCGCCTGCGACGCCACGAACCACGACGCGGTCATGCGTCTGCGGCAGCGCAAACAGCGTCCGCACAAACCCCTGGCCGTGATGATGCCCGATTTGGCGACCGTGCGTCGCTACTGCCGCGTCTCCCCGGCTGAGGCCGAGGCCCTGACTTCCCCCGCCGCGCCCATCGTCCTGCTCTTCCTCCGTCCCGACACCGACCTCAGCCCCGCCATCGCCCCGGGCCTGGACGCGGTGGGCGTCATGTTGCCCTACACGCCCCTGCACCACCTGCTGCTGCGGGACCTGAACCGCCCTCTGGTGATGACCAGCGGCAACCGCTGGGATGAGCCCATCGCCCGCACCAATGACGACGCCCGGGCCAACCTGGGTCCTCTGGCCGACGCCTTCCTCTTCCACAATCGCGCCATCCACAACCGCAACGACGACAGCGTGATCCTGGTCTCGGGCGACGCGCCCCTGTTCATCCGTCGCTCCCGCGGCTATGCCCCCGAACCCATCCCTCTGGCCCATGAAGTCCCCACGCCCGTGCTGGCCCTGGGCAGCTACATGAAAAATACGTTCTGCCTGCTGACGCGCGACAAAGCCTTTCTCAGCCAGCACATCGGGGAAATGGCGGACGCGCGGGTGTGGGACTTCCAGATGGAGAGCATCCGCCGCTTCCTCGACCTGTTCCGGGTGCGACCTGAACGGATCGCCCACGACCTGCACCCCGACTTCGCTCAGATCGCGGACGCCATTCTGACCCAACTGCCCGACCTGACCGACCTGCCCCGCATCCCCGTGCAGCATCATCACGCGCACATCGCGGCCTGCCTGGCCGAAAATAACGTGTCAGGCCCGGTCATCGGCCTGGCCTGGGACGGCACGGGCTACGGGCCCGACGGGACCATTTGGGGCGGCGAGTTCCTGATCGCGGATTTGGGCGCGTATCGCCGGGTGGGCCGCTTCGCGCCCTTCCCCCTGCCGGGCAACGAAGCCGCGATCCGCCAGCCCTGGCGCATCGCGGTGGGGTTGATCGCGCGCCAATTTGAAAACGGGACGCGGACGAACGCGGATGAACGCGGAAAACACAAAAATAAAACCATCCGCGTTTCTCCGCGGCCATCCGCATCGATGCGGGAGGAGGGTTTCTGGGGCTTTGCGTCTTTGCGTGAGATCGAATTTGCCCTGATCCAGGCCCGTCGCGGGCTCAACAGCCCCCTCACCTCCAGCGTCGGGCGCTTGTTCGACGCGGTGGCCGCGGTCATCGGCCTGCGCGGGCGGGTCAGCTACGAAGGCCAGGCCGCGATGGAGCTGGAGGCCCTGGCCCGGGCTGCGCCCGAACAGCCCCCCTGGCCCATTCGCCTGCAAAGTGCGTCGCCCCTGATCGAAATCCCCTCCGATGCCATCATGCAATGGGTGGTCGAGGACCTGCGCTCGGGCGTGGCGCCCGCGATCATCGCCCGCCGCTTCCACGCCACCCTCATCGCCGCGGCCGTGGACATGGTGGAGCGCATCGCCGCGACCTCGGGCCTACGCCAGGTCGCGCTCAGCGGTGGCTGCTTCCTCAATCGCATCCTGCTCACGGGCCTGACCGCCGCGCTCCGCGCCCGCGGCTTCACCCTTTATACCCACCGCCTCGTCCCCCCGGGCGACGGCGGCATTGCCCTCGGGCAGGCGGTCATCGCGGGGCACGCGGGCGCTGTCGATGAAAAACGCGCCGGCCCCACGCTGGCCGAGACAGTCCCCGACGTCAAACGTCAATCGAAAAACGTCAGGTTATGACGCATGACGGTTGACGGTTGACGTTTGACGCATCACGCATCACGTTACGCCTTCCGATCCCCACGCCATCTCCCCCACTGATTACTGATCACTGTTCACTGATTACTGAACCCATGTGCCTCGCCGTTCCCGCCAAAATCCTCGCAATCACCCCCGACCAGCTCGCCACGGTGGACTTCGGTGGCGTGCAGCGCGTCATCAGCGTGCAACTGCTGCCCGAAGCCCGCGTCGGCGACTACGTCCTCATCCACACCGGCTTCGCCATCGGCGTCATCGACGAAACCGAAGCCCAGGAAACCCTCTCCCTTCTGCGCGAGATGGAAGAAGCCGCCCTGAACACTGAAAACTGAACACTGAAAACTGAAAACCGAAATGCCCCTCTACCCCCACACCCGCTCCCCCACCCTCGCCCGCTCCCTCCTGG
>JALXCB010000018.1 GCA_026991225.1 Anaerolineae bacterium
AAACGACGCCGGGTGAACCCGGCTTCCTGCGGCGCGCGACCTGCGCCGTAGCCCCATTTATGGGGCGTCGTTTTTAGCCCGCAGGTTCACCTGCGGGCGGCGGCGCGGCCAGAGAATCGCCTTTCATGGATGATCCAATGCGAACCAAAAGTCTTGGTTTCAATTTGCTTTTAGTTTAGAAATGAAGCACTTGAACAAGTCAATCGATGAAAATGAATACCTTGGATGCTCGAAAACGCCTTCAATTGACCGTTCTTTATTTGATCTGGGCTGCGATTATTTTAGGAATCGGCACACAAGCCCTCTGGCATGTTGCGGTGCAGATTGGAAAGACGTACGGCGGGTTTGTCTGGATGTTCGACTCCACGCGCGAGCCTCCATTTTTTGTTTCTTTTGACCTATGGCGTTCACTCCCACCTAGTCCTGATAGGATTGGCTTATTGGATGAAATCGTTAGCATTGATGGTCGTTCACCCTGGGAGTTCGAGCATGTCTATGAGCAGTCGGATCCAGGTGATCTGGTCACGTATGTCGTGCGACGAGGCCCCCAACGTCTGGTGATTCGGGAACGGGTTGAGATTTTCAGTCTTGATAAATTCATTATCAGCCATGGTATGCTTTACTTGGCTGCATGGATATACCTTCTCAGTGGTTTATTTTTGCTGCGCACCACGAAACGAAAAGATTTTGCGCTTTTCGCTTTCATCTTTTTATTTGCCAGCGGCGCCTGGCTGATTCATGGATCAGTCTGGGGTGTGCATAAACCTTATTATGGGAAAACGGTTTACAATCTCTTTCTCTTCGAACCTGCAGCTCCTATGGTAGGTGCGATCTTGTTGCATATTTCGACGCTTTATCCTATCCGTCGTTCTCGCTTGCTTGCACATCGCTTTTTCCCTCAGATATTTTATCTGACGGCTTTCCTTTTGATTGCTGTCTACACTCTCACCCGAAGTCCTGACCTGGCCCGCGTGAATTTAGTATCTGTTGGGGGCATGTTCATGTATGGGATCTTCGGATTGATCATGCTGACGAGTCATTGTCTGGTGGTTTATGGGATGGCGCGTTGGCGAAGGCAAGAAAGTCAGCAACAGGTGCTGGAGCCTATGCTGCTTCCTTTATTGGCTGCTGTCTTGGTATTCATCGTTGTGGGAATGGCGCCCATGATGGTGTTCAAATATATGTTGCTTCCTTTCGAAATATGGATTACCTTTGTCATGGCGATTCCGCTATTGCTAATTTATGCCATGCGTAATGTCGAATTGATCGAAAGTTTGCATCGAGAAGTGTATCTTCGTCAGCAATACAGTGAACAGGTGGAGGAACTGCGCAATATCCGGGAGCGCACTTTGCACGAAGTGGCGGACGCTTTACATGATCAGGTAGTTCCGGAGCTACGGGGGTTGCATTTTGCTGCGGTGGCGTTGCGTCGTCGAATGAGGGGCGAGGCCACACCTGCTTTGAGTAAAGAGCTGGCTTTCATTTCTGACACCCTGGATACGGTTTCAAAGGATGTCCGGGCCATCATGGAGGGGGCAAAGCCCGTAGATTGGACGCAGACATCTTTGTCCCAGGCTCTACTGTGGCTAGGGAATGGTCTTAGTCAGAGGAACCGTCGTGTGCAGGTAAGGCTCGATGTGGATCGCTATGACAATGTCGATGGCCCACTTGTCAAAGAAGCGCTGTACTGGATCGCTCGTGCGGCCCTAAACAATGTGCAAGATCACGCACGGGCAACTGAGGTGCAATTGACGCTCAAGAGCGATGACGACCATGTAGTTTTGGAAATCGTGGATGATGGTGTAGGATTTGATGTAGAGGCGTATATGACATCGCCAGCATCGGATCGTCGTCACCTCGGATTGACTAATATGCACTTGCGCGCGATCGAGATAGGAGGCAGAATTACGATTACAAGTCGTCCCGGAGCAGGCGTCCAGATCACCGTTGTCGTTCCTCGAAAAGAAACATGAGTCCAATTCGTATTTTGGCTGTCGATGACAGCGAAACTTTTTTGCGTGGGATGGAAAGTGTGTTGAGGCAGGAAGTGGATATGCAATGGATGGGAAAAGCGTATCATGGCGCGCAGGCCGTAGATCGGGCATGTGCAATGCAGCCGGATGTAGTATTGATTGATTTGCGGTTGTGTTGGGATGAAAGGTCAAGGCGTCCTAATGAAGCCGATGGCGTTAAAACCATCCGAACCTTGGCTGGACACTGCCCCAATATCCACATTTTGGCCATTTCGGGGCTTTGGGAGCAGCGCTGGGTGGTACAGGCTGTCAATGCAGGAGCAAAAGGCTGTTTGCCCAAGGAATCCACGCCTGAACAGATAGCAACAGCTATTCGGCTGGTAGCACAGGGGGGCGTGGCGCTAACCCCCGAACAGTTGGTCTGGCTGCGAGACTCCGTTGATCCACTGACTCGGCGTGAGAAAGAAGTGCTGGCATTGCTGGCCGAAGGGAAAAGTGATGCTGAGATCGCGAGGCAATTGGGAATCGCGACGCGCACGGCGAGCAAGCATGTTGAAAACCTGCGCGACAAGTTGGAGGCGCGCAGTCGCTGGGAGGCGGTGATTGAAGCCCGGCGCAGAGGATTGATTTCATAGATTGGGAACGGATAGAAAATAGTTTTTCACAGATAAACCTCACTCGCACAAGAAAAATCGAAGTCATCGGGATAACCAGGGGAACTGTGCGTATTTTTCCGTAGCTCGTTGGGGGAAAATTGGCGATGACGATGATCCTTCGGTTTGCTAAACTGGGGCTGTGCGGATTGGATGACGTCCGTAATGAAGGTAGTCACCGTCTGCGGAAAACGGCGCAATGGGTGCGTTTCCTTTTACCCATCATTACTCTGTGGAGACGAGTTATGAAACGTATCATCATACTTATCTTATTCGCAACAGTTCTTCTAGGATGTTCTTCTCCAACGCCAACGCCTTTCACGCCTTCACCTGGCGGTCTTTTGAGAGCGTTTCGTAATGCCGGATTGCAGATGGATTTGGTCACCTGCGATCCCACGGATATACAATGTAATATGAGTATGACAATGATGGAGGAGGGAATCAAAGCATCCTATCCAGATATAAGCTACATCGAGTTTTTCAGAACATGTGATCATTGCAATTACAGTCTCTTGATTGTTTTTGGATCGGAAGATTCTGTGGAGGATGCAACTCAAAAAGTCGAAGCAGAAGGTGACAATTGGGTTTTACAAAATGACAAATTCTTGTTGATTATACCCAAATCCGCCGTGTATGAATCGAGGGCGAAACGATATCAAGAGGTGTTCGACGCTTATTTCAATCAGAAGACAAGCTCACAGCAATAAGCTTTTGGATCAAAAAGCAACACAAGTTGCCCACTTTGTAGGGTTCTGTTGATGCCCCTGAATCAAAGTCGCGGCAACGAATGCTTGATTTTTACTACCATTTTTCTGATCCCCTACGGGGACAAGATGCCATTAAGGAGAAAATCATGGCCCAAAAAACGTTGAACTTCACAACGACCACCTCTCCTGAAGATGTGATCATCCAGGCAATCCACACCATTACCGGCAACCGTTGGCGGGTGGAGTCCCAGGGTTCGCGAAATGCCATCTTCGTTAGGGAAGAGAATAAATTTAAATTGATCAATATGCTTGTCGTTTTCTTTTTACTCTTGTTCTTTGTGATCCCCGGTCTCATAGCGCTTGTCCTGATGGCGTTACGCCAGCCGCGCATTGAAGGTCGGATTATTCTCACAGCCACTCAGAATGGGAGAATCACAACGGTCACGGCCCAAACAGATGGCAAGGGCGCCGAGAGGCGAGTCCAGAAGTTTTTTGCTACGCTTCCCGCTGCGCCCGATGCGACGCCTTCGATGTAGCCGATGGAAGGTTTTCAACTCAGGTCCAGCAGAGACGCTCCCTATGAGCGCGCGTAAGGCCCATTTTTAATGCCAGCTCGTCCTTTGAAAATGACATGTCTCAAATCCGAGTCCTCTTAGCGGATGACAATAACACCTTTCGGCACGGTCTGCGCAAGTTGTTGGAGGGCGACGCGCGGATGACAGTTGTGGGCGAGGCAAGAGACGGACTGGAAGCGGTGACTCTGGCGGCCAGGCGCCGTCCTGATGTCGTGTTGCTGGATATCCGCATGCCGGGGCTGGATGGGCTGGCTGTGGCGCGAGAGATCAAGCATATCACGCCAGAGGTGACGATCATCATCTTGACGAGTTATGACACGCCCGCTTTGCGGTCCCGAGCCCGTGAAGCGGGCGTGAGTGCATATCTGCGAAAAGATATCGGAGAGGCGGAACTTCTCCGCCATGTTCGTGATGTATGAACGCTTTTCCCGGGCTTCAATGAACCCCTATTTGGTTATCGAATCGAGGATCGACAAATTCGTTGCGACAGGCCTCTATGATCGCATCGGCTCCTGGCCCGAGCTGGCGGCCCGCAGCCCCTTCATCGCCCAATGCCGAAGAACGCCCGGCGGCTTCCTTCCCCTGGAGATGATTTATGACAACCGTCCTGTGGGCGACACCCTCATCCAGCGGCTGGCGGATCGGTATTACCTGAACGGCGCTTTGTGTCGCGGCGCCCGCGTGCGCCTGCGGCAGGCCACCCATTGGCTCCGCCAACAGATCGAGGACAGGCTCTCCCGCCAGGAATCGGCGTCGGTGCTGAGTCTGGCCAGCGGCGGGGCGAGGGACGTTATCGACGCGGTGGGGGGAGCGGATTGGGCGGACAGGGTGCGCTATCTGGGCGTCGATCTCGATCCCCAGGCGGTGACGTACGCTCACCACCGGGCGCTGGCCGCGGGCCTGAACGGCCGGTTTCGCTTCGAGATGGGCAACGCGCTACGCCCGCCCCGGGCCTGGGAGAACCGATTCGACATCGTCACCTCGCTGGGGTTGTTCGATTATCTGCGGGACAGCACCGCGGTGCGGCTGCTCGATCGCATTCACGCTTTGCTGCGCCCGGGCGGCGCGCTGCTCTTCGGCATGGTCACCTCCAATCCCAACCAACGCTTCTTCGAGGATTATCTGAACTGGCGTATGATCTACCGCTCGCCCGAGCATATCCTGGGGCTGGCCCGGGCCTCGAAATTCGAGCAGATTCGGGCTGTAAGCAACCATGACGATTACTTCTTCCTGGTGGCATGCCAACGTTTGTGAATAGAAGCATCTTTTGTAACTGCTAAGGTATCGCCACCACTTTTTGCCACGAAGACACGAAGAAAAGCCAAGGCACGACGTATTTTTCTTGATTTTTCCTTCGTGTCTTCGAAAAACTTCGAGCCTTCGTGGCTTTTGGCGGCCTAAAGTCAAGTACGTTAGCAGTTACCATCTTTTACACACCCTTTACATCCTCCTCACACCCGCCTAAAACTCCTGCGGGATACTGAGACCGTAGCACCAAACCCATCCCAATTCTCACATTCCCGCAGGAGGAAAATCATGTGGAAGAAAATCTTTGTTTTCGTGTTGGCGCTGGCCCTGGTCACCCTGTCGGCGGCCGCGGGGGTCAGTGCGGATTCGGTCGCTGGCAAAGGCTGGATCGAGGCGGAAGGCAATGGCCGGGCCTGCATGACCGGCAATGCCGACGCCGTCACCATCAGCGGCAATGGCGTGCTCTGGTATTTCGATGGCGGCGAGGAGGATACGCCCGTGGTCACCGGCGAGGGCTTTCGTCAGGAGTTCGCCAGCGGCTGGGTGCGCTGGAAGGGCTTCGACGGCGAATTCTCCCTGACCGATGCGGACGAGATCATCGTCTGCCTGCGGGGGAAGGACGTGCAGCTTCGGGCCGAGGGAACGGGCGTCGTGACGCTGACCGGCCGCGGCCATTATGAGACCGGCGGCGAGGGCGTCCCCGAGACCACAGGGCGCTGGACGCTGGCGGGCGTGAGCATCCCGTTGGGGAGGTAATTCCACTGCCGGGAGCTTCAGAAAACGAATCTGGAGCCCCCGGCTTTCTCTATGGTATCGGAAGGGTGAAAAAGGTGTTGGGAAGCAGCCGAATGTGGTCTAGCTCCGGGGAAAGGATCACATCCTCCAAGTAAATCGTTTGCTCCACCCTGGCCAGCCGCAACGCCCGCAGCAGGTCAGGGGTGACTTGTCGCGTGGGGATGGGCAGCAGCCAGGGACGTCGGTGGGGATAGCGGAGGCGGACTTCTTCCCGCAGGGCTTCGATACGCTGCCAGGGGATAGGATCGGGCGTGAGCGCCGCCAGCAGAGGATCGGCTTCCAGGGTCTGGCGAAAACCAAAGCGGTCGATCCAGTCCCGCACGCTGACCTGGCCCGCGGCCGTGGCCTGATCCAGCGAAGCGAAGGTGAGGAAGGCCTGGGAAAAGCGTGGCGCGAGCAGTCGGGTGGCGACGCCATCCGCCCCCATGGCGATGGCGACCGCGGGGCCGCGGGCTTGAGACAGCCAGGCCAGGGGCGGCAGCGCATCATTAGGAGATTGTGCCATGCCCACCAGCTTGACCACGCGCGCGTCCAGCGATCGGGCCTTCAACGCCAACGCCGTCCAATCGCGCAACATGCCCTGAAAGTCATGTTTCGAGACGATGAGGCGACCCTCTCGGGCCAGCGCCGGGTTGGCCTCCAGCGTTTTCAGTTCGATATCCACCCAATGACCCGTTCTCAATGCGTCCTGCAAAATCGCCAGACGTTCCTGCTCCGTTCCCTGAAAACGCCCGCCTTCCCACGCGGGGCGGCAGGTGAAGATGGCGGGGAGGGGCGTCCTCCGAGCCAGCCGCGTCACATCCACCCGCGCCATCATATCCAGCCGGTATTCCACCAGCGTGACATCCGGCGGTAACGATGCAACCTTATCCAACGCCTCGGCGGCGTCGGCGGCGACAATGGAAACAGCGAGGTGCGCCATCGTGTGCTTCCGTCCCCCTGCCATCCCGCTTCGACCCCGAAAAAGAAAAGGGTGTGTCCTTTTTGGGTTGAGGAGTCTCACCGCAGTACTCGCCGACTGAAGTCGGACTCTTCTGGCCTACGGCCGGTGGACGGCCTCCGCCGTCCAGTTTTTCCGGTCGACGAAGGTCGACCATCGGCGCGAAGCGCCTAAAGAGCCCGAGTTCACTCGGCCAGTGCGTCCGGCTAACGCCAACTCATTTAGGACGCACCCAAAAGAAAACGCAGAGAGCGCGGCGTCACCAAGATAGAAGCGCGTGGCTATCCAGACGCATCAACGCCTTCTGCGTGCGAGGGGCGAGAAAATCAGCTGGCCTGGGGCGTGTTGTTCGTCGAATCCGGGGATGGTTTCTCTTTCTTCTCATCGGTGCTGGCGGCTTCGCGAAATTCGCGGATGCCTTCGCCCATCGAGCGAAAGACTTCGGGCAGTTTGCCCGCGCCGAAGATGAGCAGAACGATGACCAGGATCAGACCAAGTTCAAGAGGTCCAATGTTCATGGTTGTTGTCTCCGAGAGGGGTTTGACGTCTTGTGTCTCATCAATTATAGCACCAGAGGATGGAAACGGCAATTACTTCATCATTTGCGCCGCCAAAAGCCCGACGAGGCCGATGGCGATGTTGTATGTAGCGTGGAGGATCATGGCGGTGCTGGTGTTGCGCCGAATCCGCACCCAACCCAGCACGAGCCCCAGCAGGAAGACGACCAGCGTCGCCACGCTGATGACGTATTGGCTATGGGTGAAGGCGAACAAGAGTGCGGTCAGAAAGACGCCAAAGCGCGGTTGCAGCGCGCCCCGAAAGACCAGTTCCTCGCCCAAAGCCGCGGCCAGGCCCAGGGTGATCACGCCGGGGAGGGACGTCAGCAGCGGCCCGAGCATCTCTTTCGTAAGCTGTTCGATCCCGGTGTCCAGTCCCAAGCCCAATTGCTCCATCAGCAACCCAATGGGGATAAGGAGCAGGAACATGCCGATGCCCAGCCCCACGCCCGCGGCGATATCGTTCCAACTGGGCCAGACCAGGCCCAACCGCTGCAAGGCGCTGCGCCAGCTTCGCCGCGAAAGCCAGCCCACGCCCACGAAGGCCATCAACGCCAGGGCGATATCCTGTCCCCAGACAAGGCCGATCATCTGGGATGACGCCGCGCTCTCCGGCGCTGCGGGTTCCGCCTCCATCATCCCCAGCAGCGTGTCTACCCCCATCCCCAGCACCAGCCACAGATTGATGAAAATCAGCACGCTGTAACTCAGGGCCACAGTGTGTACGACGCTGTCGGGCGAAATGGCGAGCACGCGGGCCAGCAGACGTCGCACGGGCGGAAGCAGCACGCTCAGGCCCGCCAGAGAGATGAGGATGAATCCAACGCCCAGCCGGGGCAGCGAGTGCATGAGCGCCACCATCGTCTCCGGGTCCACGCCCTGCTTTTGATAGAGTTCCATCATGGTGGGGATATCGGCATAGCGCTGATAGGCCACGCCCAGCAACACCACCGTGACGCCCGCGCCCAGAATGATCAGCCACAGCCCTACCAGCAGCGCATACACCAGAGCGCCCGCGGTGTTTCGGGGCGGCGTCATCGCCCGTCGTAGGTCCGCCACATTGGCCAGCCACAGCAGAAAGAGGAAGGGTAGGAAAAGGAGAAAGACGCCGATGAATTCCATGATGGTTAGAATTGAGTCAAAGCGCTTCGAAGTCCACAGCCCCGTTCACGGGGCGTGGTTGCTAGCCCGCAGGTTCACCTGCGGGTGTTTGAGCGCGAATATGACATTGTCAAGAGACTTTACACATCACGCATTACGCATCACGTGTCTGCTTCCCGCGCCAACGCGGTCGCAAGGAGTAGACCGGGCGGGTGAGCGACAGGGCCCGGTTTCCCTGGTTTCCTGGTCTACCGGGTGACCGGGCTACTGACGACCGTTTACGTCCATATCGGCGGGCCGCTGGGGGCGAGCGACCGTGAACCAGAGCAGGATGACGGCGAGCAGGGTGACCAATGCGACGCCCAGGCCCGCCATCTGCCTGGGCGCACGGAAGCGCAGGGCCACTTCGTGCTCGCCCGGGGGAACGATGACCGCCTGGAAGGCGCCATCCGCCCGCAGCACAGGCCGCCACGGCCCGCCATCGATACTCGCTTCCCACCCAGGATACCACACCTGGGCCGCCAGCAGCACGCCCGCCGCATCCGAGCGGGTGCGGACGAGGACGCGGTTCGTCTCCCAGGCCATAATGTCGGCGCTGCCGCCGGGCCCATCCAACGGCTCGCCTTCCTCCAGGATGACCTCGGTCAGGGGTTGGAATGCAGGGTTGTTCAGCGCGGCGAAAGCTGCGCCCTGGTCGGGGACGACGCGGGCCTTGCCCAGCAGGTGGACGCGGGGTTGGAAGCGTCGGTAGCGATAGACATTCAGGTCGGGATCGCCATCGAAAGCCAGCTCCCACGCGTCCCAATCCAGGACCACATCCTTTTTCCCCAACAGATATTTCACATTCAGCAGCGCGTACCTGTCGGTGCTGCGGCTGCCCATGCTGTTCCAATAACGGTTGTAATAAGCCAGGCTGAGGGGATTCGCCACGCCCCACACGTCGTCCAGGCCATGCACCAGGGCCGTGTCGGGCTGCCAGAGCTGGTCGATGTCGGTGCGGGCGTCGATGCGATAGAGGTCGGGATCGCCGTGCAGGAAATCGAGGATGGCCGGGCGGGTGAAGTTGGCGGTGGGATCGGTCTCCGAAATGTCGTTGTATGCGCCCAGGGAAGCCAGATCGATGAAGATGAGGCCGATGGTCAGGATGGCGAAGGTCTTGCCCGCCATCCAGCCATGCAGCCGGGTGAAAAAGAGGGCCATGCCCGCGGCCAACAGCAGCAAGAAGTGCATCACGGCGATGGTGACCACGCTGGATTGCAGGAACAGGCCCGGATCGCCGTTCTTCGTCAGGAGGAGGACGGCGTAGGTCAGGGGAACGCCGATGGCCAGGGTGATGATGAGCATGGTGCGCAGAAAACGCCACACGCCCTGCAACAACCGGGTGTCTTGATCACTCCACGCATCCATCATCCCCTGAAGCCCCATGCCCGCCAGCAGGGCGACGTTCAAGTCGAAAAGGAAGATGAAGCGGGCGGGGGCGCGGAGTTGCTCCAGGCCCGGCAGCAGCCAGGTGAACCACCCGTGCACGACGCTGTAAATCCCCAGACTGAAGGCCAGGGCCGTGGCGGCCAGGCTCAGCAAGAGCCAGGTCAGCCGGTCGCGGCGCAACAGCGCGCCCGTCAGGGCCAGAATCAAGGTAAAGACGCCGATGTAGCCCACCTCGACCCGCGGCCACAGGCCCCAGTGCAACGCCGGGGAGCGCCCGAAGAAGCCGGGGATGATCAGGCCGATGAGCTGCGCGGGCGAGAGGGAGAAACCCACCGTCTGGGCGTAGTTCCATTGGCTGCGTTCGGTGAACTGCGCGATCTCCAGGCCCGGCAGCAGCATGGGCGCCATCAGCCCCAGGCCGACCAGCGTGGGCGCGGCCAACGCCACGATGGCCCGCGGCCACAGGCTGCGCCACTCCGACCGGGCGAGGATCAGCCACACCCCCACCCACAGGCCCATGCTCATCAACCCGAACAGGGTCATCTGGATATGCCCCAACAGTGAGCCAATCCCCAGCGCCAGGCCCGCACCCAACGCCCAGCGCAGGCTCCCGCCGGTCAGATAACGGTGCACGCCCAGCAAAACCAGGGGCAGCCAGGCGGTGACGCCGATGAGGTTCAGGTTGCCGAAATGAATGATAAACAGATCGCTGAACATGAAGGCCACGCCCGCCAGCACGGCCGCGTAGCGGTTGAGTTTCAGTCCCCGGGCCAGGGCGTAGGTGGTCACGCCCGCCCACCCGATGTGCCCCATCACCAGCCATTCCATGGCCCGATAATCGATCTCTCCGCCAACCAGGAAGCGGATCAGGTTCGGAGGGTAGAAGACGCCCGACTGGATCTCCGCTGCGAAGGGGACGCCGCTGTAAATGTGGGGATTCCACAGCGGCCACACGCCCGTCTTTATACTTTGTTGCACAAAGTGGTATGTAGGATAGAGGAAGCTGCCCAGGTCGCCGCCATCCGCGGGCATGTACGCATCGCCCGAAACCAACCGCCAGAAGAACGCGACCACTAACGCGGCGAACAGGCCCGGCATAAGCGCATCCACGAGGCGATGGGGCCAGCGCCAGCGGATGATCGCCAGGGCGAGAAGGTAGAACGCCAGCAGGAGAATCAGCATGATGAGTGGGATGACAACACGGTTGGCGCGAAAAGCCAACACGTGAAACGTAATGCGTGATGCGTAAAGCCTTCACGTTTCACGTTTTCACGCATCACGTCCGTTGCAGACTCGTTTCACGCAGGCTTCGAGTTGTTTTTGCAAAAGTAACTGCTAACGTACTTGACTTTAGACCGCCAAAAGCCACGAAGGCTCGAAGTTTTTCGAAGACACGAAGGAAAAATAATGAAGAATACGTCGTGCCTTCGCTTTTCTTCGTGTCTTCGTGGCAAAAAGTGGTAACGATACCTTAGTAGTTACTTGCAAAATGAACGCAAAGCGCTTTTCAAAGTAAATCTTTCAGCACCGCGACTTCGTCGCAGGCGTGAAATTTGGGACAATAGACGCATTCGCTCCAGATTTTGGGGCTGATTTCCCAACGGTCGACGATGCGAAAACCCTGGCGTTGAAAGAAATGCGGCGCCAGGGTCAGGGCGCAGATCTGGCGCAGGCCCCGTGCTCGGGCCAGATCCACCAGGGCGTCTACGATCTTCCCGCCAATGCCCCGCCCCTGCCAGGCAGGGGCCACCGCCAGGGAGCGCAGCTCCACCAGGTCGGGGGTGAGATAGGCGATATAGCCGCAGCCGATGACCTGACCGTCCTCCTCCGCCACCAGAAAATCGCCCAGGGCCCGGCGCACCTGCTCGGGCGTGCGGTGCAGCATGAGGTTCTGGTCGGCGTAATGGTTGACCAGATCGCAAATGGGCTGGATATCCGCCTCGGTGGCGGGACGGATGCGCATAGGTCATGCCGCGTCAGCCAGGGCGGCGGTCAGGCGTTCGACCGCGATGTCGACTTCTTCTTGGCTGATAATCAGCGGCGGCACGAGGCGAAGCACGTCGGCCCCGGCATTGAGCAGGAGCAGGCCATGCTTGTAGCCCGCCTGCACCACAGGCCCGGCGGGCATATCCAGCTGCACGCCCAGCATCAACCCTCGGCCCCGCACTTCCTGAATGTGGGGATGGTTCAGTGCTTCGAGGCGGGCCTTGAAATACGCGCCCGTCTCCTGCACGTGTTGGAGGAAGGCGGGCTCGCGGATGCGATCCACGACAACATTGGCCACGGCGGTGACGAAGGGGCCGCCGGCGAAGGTCGTGCCGTGATCGCCGGGATGAATGACCTCGGCCACCCGTTCGGTGACCAGCACCGCGCCAATGGGCAGACCGTTGGCCAGGGGCTTGGCCGAGCAAAGGATATCGGGCAACGCGCCCATCTGTTCATGAGCCCAAAAGGTCCCTGTGCGTCCCACGCCGCACTGCACCTCGTCGAAGATGAGCAGGGCGTCATGCTCCCAGGCCAGCTCTCGCAATCCCACCAGAAAATCCACGCCCGCGGGGTGGATGCCTCCCTCGCCCTGGATCGGCTCGACGATGATGGCGCAAACGCTGTCATCGATGACCTCGCGGGCGCTTTCGAGATCGTTGAATCGGGCGAAGCGCACGCCGGGCATGAGGGGTTCGTAGGGTTTCTGGTATTTGTCTCGGGGCGTCATGGCCAGCGCCCCCATGGTGCGGCCATGGAACGCGCCCGTGAACGCGACGATATCGCTCTTGCCCTCGCCGAAGTGGGTGCGGGCGAACTTGCGCGCGAACTTGATCGCGGCTTCGGTGCTCTCTGTGCCGCTGTTCTGGAAGTGCACCCGGTCGGCGAAGGGGGTGATCTCCACCAGTTTGGCCGCCAGCCGGGCCATGGGTTCGTTGTGATAGAGGTTGGAGTAGTGCAGAGGTTTTTTGCCCGCTTCGCAGATGGTTTCGGCGATCTCGGGATCGCCATACCCCAATGCACTGACCGCGATGCCCGCGACCAGGTCGAGATAGCGGTTGCCCTCGGCGTCCTCCAGCCATACGCCCTGGCCGTCCACCAGCACGATGGGGGGGCGGTTGTAGGCGTGGACGACGTATTTCTTTTCGAGTTCGATGGCGTTCATGAGGAGACCTCTTCAGGTGATTGATGGTAACTGCTCAGATAGCCCGGATTTGGCATCGAGAACGTCTTGACACGAAGGCTCGAAGGGACGAAGACAATGCAGGTTTGCAAGTTTGCAGGTCGCAAGTGGCAAGTCCTTCTGGCTACGAGGTTTTTCACCTGCTACTTGCTACCTGCCACCTGCCACTTTTCCCCTTCGCGCCTTCGTGTCGTCGTGCCGTCGTGGTTTTTGGCCTCGTTACGTGAGTTGTTCCGATTGATTTGCGTCTTGGTTTTTTTGCATGGCGACGATGAACGTTCCTTCGCCGCGTTCGTAGTGTTCCAGATCGGTGATGATGGCGCTGGGGACGCCGCGGTTCACCGCCGAAGCCGCCGCGCGAGCCTTGGGAATCATCCCGCCTGTGATGAAGCGGCCGAAGATCAGGTCCTCGATCTGCTCGGCTGGCAGCACCCGCATGGTGCGATCGGCGATCCTCACCCCTGGCACATTGGTAAGAAAGACGAGCCTGGCCGCGTTCAGGGCGATGGCCAGGGCCTCCGCCACATGGTCGGCATTGACATTGTAGCTGAGGCCGTCGTAGCCCAGGCTGATGGGCGCGATGACGGGCACGATCCCCTGGTCCAACATGGGCAGCAACATCTCGATATCCACGGCATCCACCCGGCCCACGCGTCCCAAAGGCGCGCCATCTATCACCAGCTTTTCCACTCGAATCAGGCCCATGTCGATGCCGTTGAGCCCGATAGCCTTGACGCCGCCATTGACAAGCCAGCGCACCACGCGCAGGTTGGCGATGCCGCCCAGCGCCATCTTCACCAGGCGCATGGATTGATCGGAGGTGACGCGCAGCCCCTCGACGAAATCGAAGGGCACGCCCAGTTCGTCATGCAATCGGGCGATCTCATTGCCGCCGCCATGCACGATCACAGGTCGCACGCCCTGTTTCTGCACCTCGCGGATGGTCTTCACCATGCGGGCGAGAAATTCTCTATCGTCGATCTGGCTGCCGCCGATTTTGATGACGTGGATGGGATGGGGATGGGTCATAGTGTTCAGTAATCAGTGTCCAGTAATCAGTGTTCAGTTCAGGGCTACGGACGAAAATGGCGGGCTATGTAGCCCCGTAAACCGGTAGACCAGGAAACCAGAAAACCGGGGAAGCCGGACCGCGTCGCTCTCTCTCCCGGTCTACTGGCGTACCGGTCTACCGGTTTCCCGGTTACCAACTCACAACAGGCCCGCGGTCTCATCCAGACCAAACATGATATTCATGTTCTGTACGGCCTGGCCGCTGGCTCCTTTCAGCAGATTATCCTCACTGACGGTCACGATCCATCGGCCCGGCCAGGGCAGGGGCGTGAGACCGATGGCCGCCCGATTCGTTCCCACGGTATGGCGCAAGGTGGCGGGTTGGCCTGGAGGCAGGAGGTGGATGAACGGTTCGTTGCCGTAAGTCTCCTGATAGATGGCCCGCACATCCTCCTCGCCCAGGCCGGGGTTCACATCCACGTAAAGGGTGGAGAGAATGCCGCGGTTGACGGGGATGAGTTGAGGCGTGAAGGTAATCTGCACGTCGGGAGTGTATGCGCCCAGGATGAGCTCCATTTCGGCGATATGGCGGTGGGCGTAACCGATGCTGTATGGGATCAGATTTTCGTTGATCTCGACGAAGTGGCTGCTGAGCCGCAGCTTGCGCCCCGCGCCCGACACGCCCGATTTGGCGTCGACGATGATGTTGGGGTCCAGAACGCCGGCCCGGGCCAGAGGCCACAGGCCCAGGTTGACGGTGGTGGGATAGCAGCCGGGGTTCGCCACCAGCTCGGCCCGAGCGATGGCCTCCCGATTCACCTCGCACAAGCCATACACCGCCTCTTGCAGCAGCCCGGTCTGGGTGTGAGGCGTCCCATACCAGCGTTCGTAGATAGCGGGATCGGGCAGGCGGAAGTCGGCCGAGAGATCGATGACGCGCACGCCTGCATCCCGGGCCCGGGCCACGGCTTCCATGCTGGCGGCATGGGGCAAACAGAAGAAGATGACGTCCGCTTCTGTCAAGGGCGCATCCGCGAAGCGGATGAGGGGCGTTTCATCGGGTGTGGGATAGAGATCGCTGATGCGTTTGCCCGCGGAGGATTCGGATGTGGCCCAAACCAATCGGGCCTGAGGATGGCGGGCGATGAGTTTGATGAGCTCGAAGCCCGTATAGCCGGTCGCGCCGACGATGCCAACCTGGATCACAGTGCTCTCTCACATAAAGAGGACGCAATGTGCAAGTTTTCATGAGATGCTATTTTTCATGGTCCGAACACCCGCAGGTGAACCTGCGGGCTAGAAGCAGCGCCCCGTGAACGGGGCTCTGGTGCGCCCGCCGGCCCGAAAGCCGGGTTCACCCGGCGTTGTTCTGTAGCCCGGAGGCTTCAGCTCCGGGCGACCGGGGAAACTTGCACATTGGGTAAAGAGGATGTAGCTGCTCAGGTCGTTGGCCCCAATATCTCTCTTTTGCCACGAAGACGCGGAAACAAGTTTGCAGGCGGCAGTCGCAAGTTTTCTATACAGCGCAACCTGCCCCCCTGTTCTCCCGCGTTTCCTCGCATCCGTGTTGAGTCAACAGGGCTACGTTAGCAGTTACCTTTGCAAAAAGGCGCAAACGAGGGCGTCTGCCATTATCTTATGGCCTGCCCCCTGTCTGCGCCCTTGTTTCGTCATCGTAAAAGGGATTATGTCTCGCTTTCGGAAGCGAGTTCGCCTTGTTTGATCGCCTCGGCCTGCCGGATGGCTTCCGCTTCGGGCAGGGTGACGGTGGCGGGCGTCGGTTCAGGCTCCGGTTCCAGTTCGAGTGCGGGCTCGGGAGGAGCGAAGGTCTCGGCCGGAGGCGGGGGAGGCGCGACGGGCGTTGCCACGGAGCTTGTCTCCGCCTCACGGGCGTGGGGCTGTTGGGTGAAATCCACGGCCGGCGCGCCACATTGGGGGCAGCGCTTCCAATCGGGTTCGAGCAGATAGCCGCACTGAGGGCAGGGGTGCTTGAGTTCCGCCTCGCAGTAGGGGCAATAGCGCCAGTCGGGCTGGACGGGCCGTCCGCAGTTCCTGCAATCGGGCGCTTGCTCCAGCTCGCGCAGGAGGATTTCTTCCTCCAGCGCCCGGTCATATTGCTCGGCCAGGGTTTGCTTGGGTCGCACCAGGATGTAGATCAGCAGTCCCAATACGTTGAAGACGGCGACCAATAGCGCCGCCAGGATGGCTGCGAAGATGTCAGAGGATCGCAAGCGAATGTCGCGCCATGTCCAGATGATGAGGCCGATCCAGAAGGCGGCCAGAAGCCCGCCGATGATGGCGACGCCCCAGGTCAGGCCGACGCCCAGCAGGTTGAATAGCTGTTCCATAAGTCGAATGCAACTCCTTGATGGAGATGGGATGAAAGGGCGATTTCTTCCCTTTACAGAGTAACTGCTAACATACTTGACTTTAGGCCGCCAAAAGCCACGAAGGCTCGAAGTTTTTCGAAGACACGAAGGAAAAATCAAGGAAAATACGTCGTGCCTTGGCTTTTCTTCGTGTCTTCGTGGCAAAAAGTGGTGGCGATACCTTAGTAGTTACTTTACAGACGTTCAATCATATCATAACGCGACCCTCTCACAAAAACTATCTGCGGGGAATGCGCTTAGTTTTGGAGGTGCGGGGCGTCAAAACGGTATCAAGGCGACGTCAATTTCGTTCACCTCGCGGGCATCGCCCGTATCCATCTTGCTCTTCCATACGTTAATCGTAAGTGAAACTCTCGCCCCAAAGTCCATATATCCATCCCTGGCGCGCTCAGGGTTTATGCGCGCCCACCGATCCCAGGAGTGATCACGTCTCTCATGCCTTCCCGCCGACTTTCCATGCCCTTGCTGACCCTCCTGTTCCTCTTCAGCGCCGCCATCCTCGCCCAGGCCGACCCAGGCGCTGTCAATGAGATCATCCCCGCCGATCGCAAGGTGGATTGGTCACCCGGCGTGCAGGGAGGCATCCCCGAAGTCCCCATCGTCAAAGTGGTGACCGACCCGCCCTACAATGCCGTCCCCAACGACGGCCTGGATGATCGGGCGGCCATCCAGAATGCCATCGATGACGCGTACGCCGCGGGCGGCGGCGCGGTGTTCCTGCCCGCAGGAACCTACGATATCCAAAGTCGCACCGCCACCGACGGCGCGCTGGTCCTGAAGTCGGACGTCGTTATCCGCGGCGAGGGCGCGGATCGCACCAAAATGCAGTTCGATCTGAGCGCCTACACCGACGATGTGGCCGGGTTCAAAGTGCTGGCTTACAATTACAGCGCCTTCACGCCCGTGACGGGCGGCTTTTCCAAGGGCAGCCAGACCATCACCGTCTCGGATCCCTCCCTTTTCAATGTGGGCGATTATGCGGAGATCGAGATGGAGAATGACAGCCGCATCAGCAATGAGGATTGGGCGTTGAACGCGGTGGGAGAGGTGGTTAAGATCGTGGGCGTCAGCGGCAACCAACTCGCGCTGGAGAAGCCTCTGAACTACGGTTACGACGCCGCCCGCAATCCCCATATCCGACGCATGGCCGTGGTGCGTGACGCTGGCATCGAGCGCATGTATCTCACCCGGCTGGATTCGGGCCCGGGCCAGCTGATCTTTTTCTACAATGTGGCCAATGTGTGGGTGAGAGAAGTGGAAAGCTATAAAGTCCTGAACAGTCACGTCTACGCCCGCGCCGCCTATCAGTGCGAGGTGCGAGACAGCTATTTCCATGAAGCGTGGGGCTATGGTTCGGGCGGGGAAGGGTATGGCGTGAATCTGGTCAAGCATGTGACCAACTGCCTGGTGGAGAACAACATTTTTCGCTACCTGCGCCACCCCATCGTGGTGCAGGTGGGAGCCAGCGGCAATGTTTTCTCCTACAATTATTCCCTGGATCGTCAGTCCACCCTCACCGATGTGTCTGTACACGGGCATTTTCCCTCCTACAATCTATTCGAAGGCAATATCGTACAGGAGATCAATTCATCCGATTATTGGGGAGCCAATGGCCCGGGCAACACCTTCTTCCGCACGTGCGTACAGGCGGAAGGCATCCAGCTTATGAATGATTCCGATGATCAGAATGTGGTGGGCAATGTGCTGGGAGACGTTTTCCCCAACATCATCACGGAAGATGGAACCATCGACGGCACGTTGAAGCATGGCAACTACGAGCTGGGCGCGGTGCAGTGGGATCCCACCATCGCCGATCACAACCTGCCCGACAGCTATTACCTGACCCAACTGCCCGGCTTCTACGCCTATCAGAACATGAACTGGCCTTCCACGGGCTCTGATATCAACACGAATCAAGCTACGTGCATGATTCCCGCCCGGGAGCGTTGGGAAAATGGCAGCATCATCCCGCACCCCTTCTATCTGCGCAACCAGATCAGCAGCGATGATGTCACGCTCGATTGGGTGCATCGCTATGAGTACAGCGGTTATGAAATCTGGCGGAGTGCCGATCCCTATTTCTTGCCCGGCGATTCTGGTTCCACCCGTATCGCCAACAATGTGCAGCCGCCCGCGGTGGGCGACGGGGCCAGCTACACCGATGCGGGCGCGGTCGCGGACGGCGTCAGCTACTATTACCGCGTTCGCGGGATCAACGGCTCCACCACCTCCAACCCCTCCAACGAGCGCGGGCTGTTCATCCAACCCCTCACGCCGGGGAATTAGCTGTTTCCCAAATAGCGTTGCGTTGGTTTGCAAAAGGGACATGAAGCCTGTGTTGGGCGAGTCTGCCGCAGACGTGATGCGTAATGCGTAATCCGTGGTCGTTATGCATTACGGCATTGGTTTCCCGCGCCCACGTGGTTGCGAGGCATTTTCATCCGTATCGGCGAGCTATCGCTCGATCCGCCTACTTTGAAACAGATTCGGTAAACCGGGAAACCGGTAGGCCGGTAGACCGGGTGGGTCAGCGAATCGGCCCGGTTTCCCTGGTTTCCTGGTTTTCTGTTCTACCGGTTTGCGGGCCTACGCGCCCCGTCATTTTCGTCCGTATCGACGCGGACGCCCGTCACTGGTCCGTCCCCGGCTTGGCGTCTTCGTCATAGTTTGGCGGCGGAAGCTGTTCCTGGCCCGTGCGGAAGAGGAAGAAGTTCCAGACCAGACGGCTGATATCGCCCATGAGCGGGTTGCTCATATCCCACACCACCCAGCCATACTGATAGACGTAGATATCCAGCACGTAAGGGCCTTCGGGCCCGTAGATGATAGCCACGTCGCCCTGGGTGTCGGGCGCGTAGCCGTGCTTGTGCCCGATGCGCGTCCCCTTGGGCACGCCGTATTTGATCAACCATCCCAGCGGGTTCTGCTCCAGCCAGCCGATGAGATCCTGGCACTTCTCGGGCGTGAGCTTCTCGGGATAGGCGGCCAGGAGCGCGCCCTTGCCCTCGGCGCAGCGCCCGATCTCCGCCATGAGGACGCCCATATCGCGCGGAGTCGTCTGCATGGCCGGGTCGGGATTGGTGTGATATTGGGGATTGGCGTTGGCGGGCGTCTGGATGGGTGCGGGGATGATGTCGCTGTTGTAGGGCGTCTGGATAAAGGTGTTCTTCAAGCCGAATTCTCGATAGAAGTCATTCACCCGACGCACGCCCTTCATCACGTCGCCGTCGCCTAGATGGAACATGAGCGCGTTGGCCGCGGCGTTGCTGGCCGTGGGCGAGGTCATGGTGACGCTGATCCATTTGGTGATGTTGTCGGGCAGGGGCAGGTCGTTGTCCATGTAGGTGAGGAGCAGGATGCCGAGCTTGACCGTGCTCATGCCCGAGAACGCGGTGTCCGCGTCGATGTCGATCTCCTCGCCCGTAGGCAAAAACTGGAAGTAGGAGGCGTAGACGCCCGGGAATTTCTCGAACCGGGCCCGCATCGCGCGCTCCAGCGCCTCGAAGCCCGGTTTTTCATCCTGCTCGGTGATGAGTGCGAAGCGCGCTTCCCGATCGTATGGATCGGTGAAGCCGCGAATGATGTTGATGGCCGTCTGTCCCGGTTCGGTGCGCACGCCCGGCCGCCCCGCGGAGAAGGACAGGGTTTCCAGATTGACGGTGGGCGGCAGCGGCTCATGATCGTACGTCTTGGACTGATCGTTGATCCAATCCGCCAGTTTTTCCCGGTCGTAGGAATAGCTCAGGGGAATGTCGTGCGGGATGGGCGACTTGCCAGTAACATAAAAAATAAAATTCCAGATGGCGTTCCATCCCCGGGCGTATGCTTGCGCCTCCTGCACCATGCCCTCGGCGTCCACATGAAAATCGATATCCTCAGGCCGAAGCACGAGCCGGTTGTCGCCGTGCCAGACGAGGATAGGGCGCTCGTAGATGGCGCGCAGGTTGGCGACGGCTTCGGCCGGGGTTTCACCGCCGATTTTCATCCCGGCCAGGGTCACGCCCGGCGGGATGGCGTCGCGGCCTCTGGCATAGTTGACGTAGTAGGGGCCGAGGAAGAGGATGAGGGCGGCCAGGGCCAGGATGAAGCCCCAGCGGAGGAGACGGAGCATGGGTTATTCCCACTCGATGGTGGCGGGAGGTTTGGAGGTGATATCGTAGACGACGCGGTTGACGCCCTCGACTTCGTTGACGATGCGGTTGGCCATGCGGCCCAGGAGGTCGTCGGGCAGCCGGGCCCAATCCGCGGTCATGAAATCATCCGTGGTGACGACGCGGATGGCGACCACGTTCCCATACGTGCGGTAATCGCCCATGACGCCCACGGTGCGCACGGGCAGCAATACGGCGAAGGCTTGTGATGTGGCGCGATAGAGGTTGGCGGCCTCCAATTCCTGGATGACGATGGCGTCGGCCTGACGCAGGGTCTCCAGCCGATCCCAGGTGACTTCGCCCAGGATGCGGATGGCCAGGCCCGGACCGGGGAAGGGATGTCGCCAGACGATGCGTTCGGGCAGGCCCAGGGCCAGCCCCACGCGGCGCACTTCATCCTTGAACAGATAACGCAAGGGCTCCAGCAGCTCGAATTCGATGTCCTCGGGCAGGCCGCCCACGTTGTGATGGGTCTTGATGGTGCGGGCCGCCTGCTCCCGGCCCGTGGCCGCGCTCTCGATGACGTCGGGATAGAGGGTGCCCTGGGCCAGAAAACGATAGGGCGCGCCCTCGCTTTCGGCGGCCAGACGGGCGGCTTCGGCTTCGAAGACGCGCACGAAACGGTGGCCGATGCGCTTGCGCTTCTCTTCCGGATCGGTGACGCCTTTCAGGTCTTCCAGGAAGAGCTCGGCGGCGTTGATGCCGATGAGATGGATGCCGTGGGCCTGTTGGAAGGTCTCGAAGACCTCGTCGGCCTCGCCCAGACGCATCATGCCGTGGTCCACAAACACGCAGGTGAGTTGGTCGCCAATGGCCCGATGCACCAGCGCCGCCACTACCGAGGAGTCGACGCCGCCGCTGAGTCCCAACAGCACCCGACTGTCGCCCACCCGATCGCGAATCTCCTGCGTCATGGTCTCGATGAAGTTGGCCGGAGTCCAGTCCGCTTCAAGTTCGGCCACATCGAAGAGGAAGTTGCGCAGGATGTCCATGCCCTGGCGGGTGTGCTGCACTTCGGGGTGGAACTGAAGCGCGTAGCGCTTGCGGGCGATATCGCCCATGATGGCCATGTTGTCATTGTGGGATGCGCCCAGGGCGGCCCATCCGGGCGGCAGTGCATCCACATGGTCGCTGTGACTCATCCACACGTCCAGTTTTTCTGGCAGCCCGGAGAGTAGCGGCGCATCGCCCGTGAGTTCGACGATGGTGTGCCCAAACTCCCGCGCGGTGGCCGGGGCCACATGCCCGCCCAGGGCGTGAGCCAGGGCCTGCATGCCGTAGCAGATGCCCAGCACCGGTTTGCCGCTTTCCAGCACGATGGGAGGCAGGGTGGGTGCGTCCGGTTCGTAGATGCTGGCCGGGCCGCCGGAGAGGATGTAGGCGTCGGCCTGGGCGAGCTGCTCGGCAGGCGCGTTCCAGGGGATGAGCTCGCTGTACACGCCCAGGTCACGCACCCGGCGGGCGATGAGTTGCGCGGTCTGAGAGCCGAAGTCGATGACCGCGACGGTAGGTGGGCGTTTCATGGTCGGACCATCATCAGTGAAGGGGATAGTTATCAAAACACGGATGAGAGGACGCGGATGGGGAAAAACATTTGACACCTATCCGTGTTTTTTGCTGCGGCATTCAATGGGGTGGGAGGGGAGGCAGGTAGGGCAAGGGGTTGACGCGGACGCGGTTTTTGCGCACTTCGAAGTGGACGTGGGGGCCGGTGGAGTTGCCGGTGGAGCCCACCAGGCCGATTTTCTGTCCCCGCGTCACCCAATCGCCTGCCTTGACGGCGGGATTGGTCATGTGGCTGTAGAGGGTGACCAGGCCGTTGGGATGGCGGATGATGACGGAGAAGCCGTAGCCGGTGAAGAGCCAGCCCGCGCGCACGACCCGCCCCTCGCCCGCGGCGTAGACGGGCGCGCCCCAAGCGGTGGCAATGTCAATCGCCCGATGTTTGGCCGAGTAACCCTGGGTGATCCAGCCACGCAGAGGCCAGGCGAAGGTGGCCTGGGGCGAGAGATCAGGCCTGGGGATGTTCACGTCCAGCCGTCCGCCGGGAATGACCAGCTCCTGGCCCGGCGTGAGCGTCTGGCCCAGCGCGACATGGTTGAGCGCATAGCGGACGATGGCTTCGGGCGAGACGCGCCACTTGCGGGCGATGGAGGCCAGGCTCTCCCCCTTTTTGACGGTGTGAATAGCGCCGGGGAAGGGGAGGATGCGCACGACCTGGCCCACGTAGAGGCGGTCGGGATTGCGAGTCAACTCAGGGTTGCTGTAGCGGAGGGTATCCACATCCAGCCCGAACTTCTGGGCGATGCCCCACAGGGTGTCGCCATACATCACGGTGTAAGTGATGACGCCAGGACGTCGAATGGCGCTGGGGTCCAGCAAATAAGCGCAATCATCGATATCCTCAACGCCTTTGTGGCTCTCGTTTTCTCTGGAATCAGGGCAGGGATCTGCAGCGACCGGGCGAGGAGAGAAAACCAGCATCAGCCCGGACAACGCCAGAACCCAACCCAACACCAGTGCAGAGAGCAAGATTTTGCGGTTCATGGCCGTGATCTTAGCACGTCGCGGCGAGGGAGACAAGCGTCAACTTGCTATTTGCGTTCGAGGATCGCTTTCAACGCCTGCACATGGGCTTCGAACGCGGCCCGGCCCGCGGGCGTGGCCGCGATGAAGGTGCGGGGCTTGCGGCCCACAAAGGCTTTTTCGATTTTCACATAACCGGCGTCTTCCAGTTTACGCAAATGCACGCTGAGGTTGCCGTCGGTGAGCTCCAGCATCTTGCGCAGGGTCGTAAATTCCAACTGGGCGTCCGGGGGCAGCGCCGTGAGGGCGGCCATGATCTGAAGGCGAACTGGCTGGTGGATGATGGGATCAAGATCGGGCATGGTTCACCTCCAACTCCGATAAATGTAAAGGCCGCTGAAGAAGAGGACGCCGCCGCCCAAAACCGCCATCACCAGGTTGATATAGGCCGGGACCAGAATGTAGGCCAGCACGATGATGACGGTCACGCCCAGGCCGATCCAGGTCAAGGGCGTCCATAGCCACAGGCCCATGACCACATATCCAAACATAGCCATGATGGAGATGAACAGGCTCATCAGCGTGGGGTTGGAGTCGAATCCGCCCAGCCAGACAATCAAGAACGTGTAAATGATCCACAGAAGCCAGAAGATGCCGATGCGGGCGTCGTAGCCGGGCGTTCGCACCTTGGTGGAGAGTTTCCAGCCAATGACAAAGGAGAGGATGAACCCCATGGCCACCAGCGCCCCCCACAAGTCCCCCGCGGTTTTGGGCGGGAGGAAGTGGCTGCCTAGATAACCCAAGAACCAGATGGCGCCCCAGAGCATCATGTAGAAGGGCGCGCCGCCAATGGCCAGGGTGCGTCGGATCTCCCGCTGCACCTGGTGGATGGTTTCCAGGGATTGTTGGGCTTCGTTGCGGGTCATGTTCATGGCTCTACCTCCTTGCTTTGGAATGGATTGTACTTTGTAGTTCAAAGTACTTATATTATACAAGAAGTTTGAGTTGTTGTCAACCCTTTGTCAGGGAACCAGCCGTGCCGAAATTCGGGCGGCTTCGACGCGCCTTTCAGACCGCCGAGCCCTCATCCGGGCGTCGATGAGGCCGCCCTCACACTCGGTGCGTCGTATGTGAAATCGCTGGCTGCAAGACTTTCAAATATGACAATCTTTTTATCTTATGCTAAGCTTGCCAGCATCCTTCCGGACTGTAACTACCTTGATAATGTCATATTCGCGTCCGGACGTCCGCAGGTGAACGATACTGTTATCAAACCCCAAGCGGGCCACAAAACAACCGGACAGGGGCGGTGATCCGGCCATTCTACTCCCACCCCAACCCTCTCCCGATACTCGCTCCGCTCGTGTTCGGGGGAGGGGGACGCCCGAAGCCAGTCGGTTTTCAAGACATAAGCGCTTCTTCGTAATTGCTAAGAAGTAGTTGGCCCCAATCGTTCCTCTTTTGCCACGAAGACACGAAGGAAACGAAGGCGCGAAGTCATTCAAAAAAGATTTTATCCGTGTTTCCTCGTATCCGTGTCGAGTGAACAGGACTACGTTGGCAGTTACGCTTCTTCCGTAGTGACGATCGCTCAGCCGCCCGTCGACATTCCAACCATGGCCATAACTCCTACCAACTTTGCTGTCATCGATCTGGACGCCATCGCCTACAATGTGGCCGCGCTCAAGGCCCGGGTGGGGCCGGGCGCGGCGCTGTGGGCCGTGGTCAAGGCCAACGCCTACGGGCATGGCGCGGTGCCGGTGGCCCGGGCCGCGTTGGCCGCGGGCGCATCCCGCCTGGCCGTGGCCCGCATCCGCGAGGGCGTCGAACTGCGCCAGGCCGGGATCGAAGCCCCCATCCTGGTCATGGGCTATCATTTGCCCAACGAGGCGGAAGCTGCGGTCGCTCACGATCTGATCATGACCGTCAACGACGTCGCTTTTGCCCGCGCCCTGGATGATCAGGCCCGGGACGCGGGCAAAACGACGCCCATCCACGTGAAGGTGGATACGGGCATGGGGCGATTCGGCCTGTTGCCCGAGGAATTGCTGGATTTTTTGGAAAGCGTCACCCGGTTCCCCCACCTGGAACTGGAAGGGTTGTGGACCCATTTCGCCACCGCGGATGAGCCGGACAAAGGGTTCGCCCGCCAGCAGTTCGCCATGTTCCGCTACGCCGCGTTTCTGGCCCGAGACCGCTTCGAGATTCCCATGCTCCACGCGGCCAACAGCGCCGCCATCCTGGATCTGCCCGAAACCTATTTGGACGCGGTTCGTCCCGGCATCGCCATCTACGGGCTCTATCCTTCGGGCGAAGTGAGCATGGACGCGGCTCTGCGCCCGGCCCTGACCCTGGTCAGCCATGTGGGGCGGGTGCGCACCCTGCCGCCGGGCGCAAGCGTGAGCTATGGCCGCGCCTTCATCGCCAGGCGCCACACCCGCGTCGCTCTCCTTCCCATCGGCTACGGCGACGGCATCCACCGCCTGCTCTCCAACCGGGGTCAGGTTCTCATCCGGGGCCAGCGCGCCCCCATCATCGGGCGGGTGTGCATGGATAATATCATGGTGGACGTAAGCGCCATCGAGGGCGTGCAGGAGGGGGATGAGGCCGTGCTCATCGGGCGTCAGGGAGATGAGGTCATCACCGCGGAGGAGGTGGCCGCGTGGGCGCAGACCATCAACTATGAAGTGACGACCGCTTTGATGCCGCGGGTGTATCGCGACTTCCGGGGCCGCTAGGGGCTGTCATGCACTTTGCAACTCTCAAACCACCCCGCTCGATTTTCCGGGTGCGTCCCAACGTCGCCTCCTGACCTTGAAGCCTCTCCCAGACCTTCAAGGTCTCTGACGCCGCAGGGTCACACGCAAGGTTCGACAACCGCGGCGAGCGTCGTCAGGCCCTCACTGACCGCAATTAGGCACAGCCCGACTTACAGCAGACCGCAAACACCCGTCCATATCCCCTTTTCCCTGTCGTTCTATGCAGAGCAATTTCCTCAAATCCCACCTCTTCCAATATGGCTCTCACCTCATCTTCCTCATACCCACGCATCTTGATCTCTGTATCCATGCGCACCCATACCTCACCATGAAGCCGAAAACTCGTGATCTTCGTGGTGGCTATCCCCCTCTCTACGTCATACTTCCCCTGGGAAATCACTACCATATCCTCTTCCACCACCGCTTCCATGCCGTTCCACCGCTCCCGCAGCCCATCACTCGTATTGAAATCAAACAGCAACCAACCCCCTCCCCTCAGGCTCTCCCTGATGTTTTCCAATACCTGCCGCAACTCTTCCACCGTCAACAAATGGTTCACGGTGGCAAACATCGCCACCACCGCATGAAAGGCTTCGCGGCGCTTGAAGGTGCGCATATCTTGTTGCACAAATTCCACCTCAGGCGCATTCTCACGGGCTTCACGCACCATCCCGGCAGACACATCCACGGCGGTCACCTGATACCCCCTCTCCCACAACGCACGCGCCAGATTTCCGGTTCCACAACCCAAATCCAGAATGCGCCCCTCTTCAGGCAAGTGAGGCAATAGCAACCGTTCCAGCACCGGCATAAACAGTCTAGCCGAGAACGGCCCCCAATGCCTACGATATACCCATGCAATTGCATCGTAGCTCGATTTCATGATAACGCTGTGCTTAAATCTATTGAGTGGCGAACTCGCCGGTTTTGGCCGGGGCTTCGGGAATATGCCCGCCTGCTGGCGGTGCGAATCGGTTACGATGGCCTGTTTAGCACAATCCTCCCCCGTTGTCAAAACGCCCGCCGACCGCCCGACAAGACCACGAAACAGAATGCGTAACGCCTCTACGCATTACGGATTACGCATCACGCATCACGCCCCTTGCCGCCTCGCCCAACCTTGGCTTCGAGTTACCTTTGCGAATAAGCACCCCACACAAATTTCCCCCACACTTGTCCTCAAGCAAAGATCAGGCTACAATCCCATACCATGAAACTCGTCGCCGACCTCCACATCCACTCCCACTTCTCCCGCGCCACCAGCAAGAAGCTCGACATCCCCAACCTGGCCATCTGGGCCCGGCGCAAGGGGGTCCACATCGTGGGCACGGGCGATATCGCCCATCCCGGCTGGCTGGCCGAGATGCGGGAAAGTCTGGAGCCCGCGGAGGAGGGGCTTTTTCGCCTGAAGCCGGAGGTGGAGGCGGCGATTCGGGACCAGATTCCGGCCGCGTGCCAGGATGAGCCCGTGCGCTTCCTCCTGGCCGGGGAGATCAGCAACATCTACAAGCGGGGCGGCAGGGTGCGCAAAATCCACAACGTCATCTTCGCGCCCGACTTCGAGACCGTCGAGCGCATCCAGGCCGCGCTGGAGAAGATCGGCAACATCCGCTCCGACGGCCGCCCCATCCTGGGGCTGGATTCCCGCGACCTGCTGGAGATCATCCTGGAGATCAACCCCCGCGACCACCTCATCCCCGCCCACATCTGGACGCCCTGGTTCGCGCTGCTGGGCTCCAAATCGGGCTTCGACAGCGTGGAGGAGGCTTTCGGCGATCTCACGCCCCACATCTTCGCTCTGGAAACGGGCCTCTCCTCCGACCCGCCCATGAACTGGCGCGTCTCAAGCCTGGACCCCTACGCGCTCATCTCCAGCTCCGACGCCCACTCCCCCGCCAAGCTGGCCCGCGAGGCCACCCTCTTCGACATCGACCTCAGCTACGACGCACTCTTCGACGCGCTGCGGGCCAACGACCCCGCCCGCTACCTGGGCACGTTGGAGTTCTTCCCCGAGGAGGGGAAATACCACTACGACGGGCATCGCAAATGCGGCATCGTGTGGGACCCGAAAACCACCCTGGCCCACAAGGGCATCTGCCCGGTGTGCGGCAGGCCCGTCACCGTGGGGGTGATGCACCGGGTGGAGCTGCTGGCCGACCGGCCCGAGGGCGTGCCCAAGCCCAACGCCGCGCCCTTCCACAGCCTCATCCCCCTGCCCGAGATTTTGGGCGAGCTTCAGGGCGTGGGGCCCAACAGCAAGCGGGTGCAGAAGGAATACGACCGCATCCTGGGCCAGCTCGGGCCCGAACTGCGCATCCTCTTCGACCTGCCCCTGGAGGACATCGCCCGAGTGGGAGGCAGCCGCCTGGCCGAGGGCATCGGGCGCATGCGCCGGGGCGAAGTCGTCACCCAGCCCGGCTACGACGGCGAATACGGCGTCATCCGCGTCTTCCCCGCGGTCGAATCGGAACCGCCCCAAACCGCCCTCTTCGACCTCCCCAATCCCAATCCCAATCCTGATCCTAATCCTAATCCTAATCCTAATCCAGTTTCCACCCCCCCCACCCTCTTCGACGCC